>DASSQE010000107.1:0-40661 GCA_035702645.1 Gaiellaceae bacterium | reverse complement strand
AAGCAGCCGTTCCGAAGGGTGATGAGGACGTTCCGAGCACCCATGTCCGCGATCGCGTCGAGCGCCATGAGGAAGTCCTCGTCCTCCTCGAGCTCCTGGCCCACGAGCTGCTCGGCTTCGCGCTGGTTCGGCGAGACGAGGAACGGCCCCGCCTGGACGCCGAGCCGGAGCGGCTCGCCCTCGCTGTCGAGGACGACCCGCACGTCACGGCGCGCGAGGTCGCGGACGGCGTCGGCGTAGAACGAGGTCGGCACCTTGCGCGGCAGCGAGCCCGCGAGGACGACGTAGTCCGCCCCCAGCGACAGGTAGTGGAGCTTCTCCATCAGCGTCGCGAGCTCGGCGACCGTGACCTCGGGCCCCCACTCGTTGATCTCCGTGTACGTGCCGCCCGTGGGATCGGCGACCGCCGTCGACGTCCGTGACTCGCCGGCGATCCGCACGAAGTCGTTCAGGATTGCCTCCGACGTCAGCTCCTCGACGATCCTCGTCCCGGTCCGCCCACCGGTGAGACCGGTGGCAACCACCGGCACCTCGAGCTGCTTGAGGGCGCGCGCGACGTTGATGCCCTTCCCGCCCGCGAGCGTGAGCACCTCGCTCGAGCGGTGCCGGAAGCCGAGCTGGAACACCGGCACGGTGAGCGTGCGATCGAGGGCGGCGTTGACGGTGACGGTGACTATCACGAGAACATCCCCCACAGATTGGCCGCAGTCCGACGCGTGTACCACCCCAACCTGCCGAGAACACCTGGCCTGGTCACCGTCGACGCGGCGACCAGGCTCTCCGCGGCGACGAGATCGTTCCCTTCGTACACCTCGACCCGTCCGAGCGGCGCGCCCTTCTCCACCGGAAGCGCGACGGACGCGGGAGCGACCACGCGCTCGACGAGGGATACGTCCTTGCGCACGGTCGTGATCCGCATGTGACGAGGAACGAGCTCTACCGGCTGCCGCCCGTAGCCTGTGCTGGCGGTCGCGTACACGCGGCCGCAGTCGATGGCGACCACGCGGCCGTACTGGGCGAGGCCGTAGGAGAGGAGCGCCTCGAGCGCATCGTTCCGCTCCGCACGGTTCCGGCTCCCGAGCACCGACCCGTAGACCGTCGCCCCGTCCTTGCTCGCGGCCGCCGCCTCGTTCCAGCCGGCGTGCGCCGTGTGGCCCGTCTTGCCGGCGACGAGTGGAGGCCAGCTCTCGAGCAGGTCGTCGGTGGTCGGGAAGTCGCCGCTCCCGACGATCGAGACCGAGCTCCGCTGCAGCGTGTCGCGGATGAAGGGGATTCCGAGGGCGTAGCGGACGAGGAGCGTCGTGTCGCGCGCGCTCATGAGGTGGCCGGCCTGGTCGAGCCCATGCGGGTTCTCGAAGGTCGTGTCGACGAGGTGGAGCTGGCGCGCCTCCGCGTTCATCAGGGCGACGAACCGATCCTGCGAGCCGTGCCCGACGTAGAGCGCGAGCGCCTCGGCTGCGTCGTTCCCGCTCCGGATCAGCATCCCGCGGATCAGCTCGCCCACGCTCAGGAGCTCGTTCGGACGGAGGTAGACCGTCGACTCGCCCACACGGGCGGCGCGCGGGCTGACCCGTACGACGTCCGACGGACGGGCGTGCTGGAGCGTCACGATCGCAGTCATCAGCTTGGTGATGCTCGCGGGCGCTCGCCGCATCCGCGCGTCATGCTCCGCGAGAAGCGCACCGTCGGAGCCGACGAGGTACCACGCGGCGGCATCCACGTGCAGGGGCGCGGACCGCGTCGTCTCGACGTTCGAGGCCTGCACCGGTGAGGCGAGGAAGGCGACGACGGCGAGAATCGCGAGCAGGGATCTGCTCATCACCGTCGGCGGACTCTACACATAGGGCCGATCGGCGGGCAGGGCCTCTTGAGTTCCTCGATTGCATGTCGCCGCGGCGCAAGGACCACTGACATGTTCAGGTCGCCGAGGTCGCGAAGTGAAGGAAGAACGGGCGTCGTAAGCCGTGTCTGACACGTGGAGCATGCCCGTCGGGAGCGGCGACGCCTGGGCCGAGGATTACGAGCGTGGGCGTCCGGGCTGGCCTCGCGAAGTCGTCACGCTCCCAGACGTTCCAGCGACCGCCACCGTGCTCGACCTCGGTGCAGGGTCAGGGAAGCTCACACGTCTGCTCGTCCCCGCATTCAACCGGGTGATCGCGGTCGAGCCGGCCGATGTGATGCGCCGCATCCTCGGGCGGATCTGTCCTCGGGCGGAGTTGCTCTCCGGAACCGGTCAGGAGATCCCGGTCGCCGACGCATCGGTCGACGCGGTCTTCGCAGCCCAGGCGTTTCACTGGTTCGACGACGACCACGCAGTCGCCGAGATCGCACGCGTTCTGCGCCCAGGCGGTGTGCTGGTGGTGATGTGGAACCTCCCGGCCGGTCCGTGGGAGCCGTCGACTGCCGGCGCGGAGGAGCTACTGCTCAGCCGAATCCCGCGACCGAACGAGCTGAGCTACGACCCACTCGATCTCGGACAGGGCTCCCGCTATGCGTCTGACGAGTGGGCACTGACCGGGTCCCTCTTCGACCCCCTCCGGGCGGCTCGCCTGCCGAACCCGCAGACACTCGACCGCGAGGGACTCGTCGCGTACTACGCGTCCATGGGCTGGCTCGCCGACCTCCCGGACGAGCAGCGCGTGCCCCTGCTTGCCGAGATGCGGTCGTTGCTCCTTGGCGCTTCCTACCGGCGGCAATGGGACACACATCTCCACTGGACGCGCCTCGCCGCCACGCAAGACGCCAGCTGAGACGCTGCCCGGTCGAGCTGCCGCCGCACCAGTTCAGACCGCGGGTTCGGAGGCCGCCTCCGAACCCGCTTCCCCCTGCCCGCGGTCCCCGACACTCGGCACCGATCGCAGCGCCCGGCTCAGCGTCGCGACGATCGCCGCGGCGAGCGCCACCGCGACGAAGCAGCCGACCGCCAGGCGCGGCGACGTCTGCCCGAGGAGGAACCCCGCGAGCAGCGGCCCGAGCGGACCGACGACGAGCACGATCGTCCGGAACACGCTTCCCACGCGGCCGACGAGGCGATCCGGCGTGAGAGCGAGCTGGTAGCTGAGGACGACGGAGTCGGTCGAGGGGACGGTGAGCGCGGCCGGGAAGAGGCTCGCGGCGAGGACGAAGACGTTCGGCCAGACGAGGAAGAGGACTGGTATAGGCCACATCCAGAGCTCGAGGAGGAGCACGGCCCGCCTCGGGAGCGTCCGTCGCACCTGCGGCGAGATCGCCGAGCCGATGAGAACGCCCGCCCCGAAGGAGCCGACGAGCACGCCGACCGCGAGCCCCGACAGTCCCTGCTCCTCGGCGAGCACGACGACGGCGAGCGTGTACCCGAGCGCCACGAACGTGAGCGGCGCGAAGACGAGCGTCGTCGTGCGGAGGAACGGGTTGTGCCAGAGGAAGCGGAAGCCTTCGAGCAGCTGGTCTCGGAGCCGCGCGGCCTCCGGGTCGCGTTCCTCCTGAAACGGTGTGCGCATGGCGAGCAGCGAGACGGTCGAGAACGCGTACGAGACGGCGTCGGCGAGGAACGGCAGCGAACGAGCAATTCCGAAGAGGGCACCGCCCACCGGCGGGCCGGCGACGTTGATCGCAGCCTGGCGGCCGGTGATGACGTTCACCGCCGCCGGCAGTTGCTCGGCGGGGACGACAGCCCGCAGAGCGCCGGAGGACGCGGCCTGGAAGAACGATCCGCCCGTTCCCTCGACGAACGCGGCGAGCCCGATCATCCAGAAGACGACCTCTCCGCTCACGATCGCGCCAACGAGGGCCGCCATCGCGACGAGCCGCAAGACGTCGGAGGCGATCATGATGCGCTTGCGGTTCCAGCGGTCCGCGAGAAGCCCCGACGGAAGAGAGAAGACCGCGCTAGCGCCCAGGCGGACGAAACCGACGAATCCTGCCTTCGTCGCCGAGCCGGTAAGGCCCAGAACCAGCAGCGGGTACGCGATCACGGCGACCTGCGTTCCGGATTGCGACAGCAGCTGCCCGGCCTGCATGAGCAGGAAGTCCCGGTTGCGCCGGAGGGTGGAAGGGGTCGCGTTCAGAGCCGAGCGACGCTAGCCGAAGAAGAACACCTCGAGCTTCGTGCTTTCAATCCCTTCTTACTCCGCCTCCGGGAACGAGCTTGCCCGTCCGACACGGCCTGCCGCCGGCGAGGTTTCGGGACTTGTCCGAGGGGACCTTGCAGTTCGTGCCCTCGGGCAAGTCCCGAAGGCTCGCCTCGACCGCTACCAGCCCGAGGCCGCCCAGACCTGCGCCGCGAGGCGCTCGGCGGCACTCGCCGCTGCCGCCCGCCAGTCGTCCTCCGTCTCTCGGAATGCGTAGATCACAGACCGCGACGCCGTGACGAGCGCACTCGCTGGGCCGCTCGTGAACGCGCGGGCGACGTCCGCAGGGGTCGCTCCCTGCGCGCCGACGCCCGGGAGCAGGAGCGGCGTCTGCGGCATGAGCCGCCGCGCCTCCGACACAGCGCGCGGAATCGTCGCCCCGACGACTGCGCCGATGCTCGAGAGCCCGCGCTCCCCCACGAGGGGCTCTCCCCACTCACGCGTGAGCTCGGCGAGGAGCTGCCACAGGGGCCGTCCGTCGGACATCGTCGCGTCCTGCACGTCCGCGGCTCCGGCGTTCGACGTGCGGACGAGGAAGAAGACGCCCGCGCCGTGGCGGCGGCACGCGGCGAGGAACGGCTCGACGCCGTCGTGCCCGAAGTACGGGCTCGCAGTCATCGCGTCGGCGAGCGGGGCCGCGCCGTCGCGCGGCTCGAGAAAGGCGGTCGCATAGGCGCGCGCGGTCGATCCGATGTCACCGCGCTTCGCGTCGAGGACGACCAGGAGCCCGATCGAGCGGGCGTGGTCGCAGACCTCCTCGAGCGCCCTCGCGCCCTCCGCGCCGAGCGCCTCGAAGAACGCCGACTGCGGCTTCACCCCGACGACGTACGGGAAGACCGCGTCCACGATGCCCTTGCAGAAGCGCGCGACTGCGGAAGCCGCCGCAGCCCGGCCGAGTACGGCCTCGCCGCGGAGCTCCATGGGAAGAAGGTCGAGCCGCGGATCGAGCCCGACGAGGAGCTGGCTGTGCTTGCGCTCGACGGCCTCTCCGAGGCGGTCGGCGAAGCCGACGGCCACGTCCGTGCGCGCGAGCGGCTCCATCTCCGACACCGTAGCGCCAGGGGCTCCCGGAGAGGATCGCTAGGCGGCGAGGATCTCGCCCGCGTCGAACGAGACGACGTGGAGCTCCGGCGGAGGGCGTCTCAGGAAGCCCGAGACGACGAGGAGCTCGTCGGCGTGCTCGGGCGCGAAGGACGGTGTGCTGCGCTCGACCTGGGCGAGGCCGGCCCGTGCCTCAACGGCGCCGGCCGGGCCCGCTGCGAGCGTGCGCACCGCGGCGATCCTGCCGCCGGCGACGAAGAACGCCCGCCGGAAGCCCGGCTCCCGCGCCGGAACGACGAGGCAGAGCCGCTCACGGCGCAGCCGCTCGAGCTCGGAGACCTGCTCCGCGACGTCCTCCAGCGCGGCGAGGCGGTCGCGCACTCGAGCGGCGTCCTCGAAGCGCAGGTCGGCAGAGAGCTTCCGCAGCTTCGCCCGGCCGGCGGGGAGCGCAGTCCGGAGATCGTCGCCATCGAAGCCGGCGAGTGCCCGTGCCGCGAGCTGCGCACGGCGTCTGCTTCGGATCGGCCCGAACGGCCCGGGCTCGGCGACGACCCGCCAGTCCGCATCGCCCCTGGCGAGGTAGACGTACCGGTCCGGGCGGGAGGCGCGGGCGTTGGCCGGCGGCCGGAGCTCGCGGATCAGCGTGAGCTCCTCCAGCGCCGCCTCGAGCTCGGAGCCGAGCACGCGCCACTCGACCCGCGCAAGCGCGCCGAGCGCTGCCTCGACTGCGGGTCGCTGCCGCGCTCCGGCGAAGTAGGAGCGGAGTCGCGCGCGCAGGTCGCGGGCCTTCCCCACGTAGAGGACCGTGTCGTTCGCGTCGTGGAAGAGGTAGACGCCCGGCGTCGTGGGCGCTCCGGCGACGAGCGACCGCTTCTCGTGCAGCCGGCGAGCACGCGGAGCCGCGAGCTCGACCACGTCCCCGATCGTCCTCGCCCCCCGTTCCTGCGCGAGGCCGAGGAGCGAGACGAGGATCTCCGCGGTGGCGATCGCGTCTGGCAGCGCCCGGTGGCACGGCTCGACGGAGACTCCGAAGAAGTGCGCCAGGCGCGCGAGCGACACCCGCTCGCTCCGCCGGTCGAGCAGCCGCCGCGCGAGCCAGACGGTGTCGATGACCGTCGCGGCGCAGCGAAGCCCCGTGAGGCGCTCGACACCGCGGTCGAGGAACGAGACGTCGAAGCGCGCATTGTGTGCGACGAGCGGCGCGTCGCTCGCGAAAGCGAGAAACCGGCGAAGCGCGACCTCGGGTCTCGGCGCGCGCCGGAGCTCCGCCTCGCGGATCCCGGTCAGCTTGCTGACGAATCCCGGCAGTGCGACGCCGGGGTCGACGAGCGTCTCGAAGGTGTCCACCAGCTCGAGCGCCCGTACGCGGACGGCGCCGATCTCGCAGATGCGGCAGCTCGACGCCGAGAGCCCCGTCGTCTCGAGGTCGAAGACGACGAGCTCGGCGTCCTCGATCGGCGTGTCGAGGTGCGGCGCGTCGGCGAGCCCGACGCGCGTGCCCAGCCAGGCGAGGCGCCCGTCGCCGTCGACGACGTCGGCCAGGAGCGAGCGCGCGAGAGCGGCCGGAGCGCTCTCGAGCGCGAAGAGGACCCGCGCCGCCTCGTCCGCGCCGACTGGACCGTGCCGGGCCTGGACGAGCTCGACGAGACGGTCCGCGGCGTCGAACGAGAGCTGCACCCTTCTCGACGCTACACGAACATATGTTCGATCTCAAGTACGGCGTCTGGCACCGCACCACTGAGCCATGCGGATTGCAGATCGCGCTGTGTCCGCCACCCGGGTTTCCGAGCACGAAGAAGGGGCCGCGCTCGCGGCCCCTTCGAACCCGGTGACGTGAAGCGCTAGCCGCTCTTGACGGCGGACTTGAGCGCGCTCCCGGCGGAGAACTTGGGCACAGTGGTCGCCGGGATCATGACCTTCGCGCCCGTGCGCGGGTTGACGCCCATGCGCGCGGCTCGGGCCGAGGTCGAGAACTTGCCGAAGCCCGTGAAGGTGACGGAGTCGCCCTTCTTCAGCGTCGACGTGATCGTGTCGAGCACGGCATCGACCGCAGCTCCGGCATCGCGCTTGGACATGCCGGCCCGATCGGCGACGGCATCCACGAAATCCTGCTTGGTCACTGTCCCTCCTCCTGACGTCGGGGTTCGTGCACTGGGACCCGAAGGACCCTAACAGCCTTTCGGATTTGGCTCAACCATGCCGTTTTGCGGCAGTTTTGTGCAGCTCCAGGAGCTCTTCGGCTCGAAAGAGCGCCCGCAGGCGGACGCCGAGACGCGCGAGCGCATCGGATCCGCCCTCCTCGCGATCGACCACGCAGACCGCCGTGCGGACGACGACGCCCGCCTCGCGAAGGGCGGACACCGCCTCTGCGAGAGCCCCTCCGGACGTGACGACGTCCTCCACGAGGCACACGAGCTCGCCTGCCTCGAACGGGCCCTCGATGCGGTTCGCCGTGCCGTATTCCTTGGTCTCACCGCGGACGATCATGAACGGGAGACCGGACGCCATCGCTGCCGAAGCAGCCAACGCGACCGCGCCGAGCGCGGGGCCGGCAAGCCGAATCGCGTCCGGCTCGTGCTCGGAGACGACTGCCGCGATCCGCTCGCCGAGCGCGCGCAGGAGCTCGGGGTCGGTCTCGAAGCGGTACTTGTCGAGGTACCAGGTCGAGCGCTTGCCGGATCGAAGCATGAACTCGCCCTCGAGGAGCGCGCGGTCGACGATCAGGCGCGCGAGCTCGCCGTCCGTCACCGGAGCGCCGTGCGCGCGGTTGCGGCGAGGCGCTCGAAGCCGGGCGAACCGGGCTCGACGACCACAGCCGAGCCGTCCTCGTAGGCCACCGTCGCCCGCTCGAGCGGCTCGTTCCGACCGAGGAAGAAGCGCCATGCCCAGACTGCGAGCGCGATCAGCACGGCGAGACGGACGAGCCTGCGCATCACTCGCCCGTGCCCTCGTCCGCCTTCGTCTTCCGGGGAGCCCTGCGGCGCTTGGGCTTCTCAGGCTCGGACTCGGAGATGCCCTTCAAGCACGTCCGCAGGTCGTAGGCGACGAGTCCTGCTGTCGGCTCCGGTCCGGTGGTCGCCGCGATCGTCCGCTCGCCCTCCCGGAGGACGAAGACCGCGCCCTCCTCGAGCTCGACCTCGACCCGGGTAACCGCACTGCCGGAGCCCCGCAGATCGGCTGCCGCCTCGACCAGGTCGCGGGCGGCGCGCGCGAGACTCTCGGCGGCCCCCGAGTCCTCACCGGTCGAGCCGACGAGCGCCCCCTCGGCGTCGAGCACCACCGCCCGCCGGACCTGCGACGAGAGCTCCGTGAGCTCGGCGAGCGCCTGCGCGACGTCCATGGCGCGCGACGCTAGCACTCACCGGTCGGCGATGAGATGCTCCGCGAGCGAGCGAGCGGCCTTCGCCCGGTGCGAGTGCGCCGACTTCCAGGCGTTCCCGAGCTCGGCCACGGTCAGCGACTCGCCGAGCGGGACGAAAACCGGGTCGTAGCCGAAACCCTCGTTCCCGCGGGGCTCGAGCGCGACCTCGCCCTCGAGCGTCCCGGTCGCGCGCAGCTCGTCTCCCGCGGGCGAGACGGCGACGAGCTCGCAGACGTACCGCGCACGGCGGTCCTCGACTCCATCGAGCACGGAGAGGAGTCGGGCGACCGGCTCCGATGTCCAGCGCGCGGAGTGGACTCCCGGAGCGCCGCCGAGCGCGCGTACCTCGATCCCCGAGTCCTCGCCGGCCACCCAGCTCCCCGCCGGAGCGCGCTCACGGCCGTGGCGTGCCTTGATCCGCGCGTTCTCGAGGAAGGTCTCGCCGTCCTCGACCGGCTCCTCGTCCGCGTCGAGGAGCTCGATGTTCCACTCCGGGAGCGCCTGTCGTAGCTCGTGGAGCTTGTTCGGGTTCTTCGACGCGAGCAGGAGCCTCACGCGCGAGGCGCGAGCGCCGCGTCCTGCTGCGCGGCGGCGAGCGTCTCGATCCCGCCCGCAGCGAGGTCGAGGAGCTCGTCGAGGAGGTCGCGCGAGAAGGGGTCCCGCTCGGCGGTCGCCTGCACCTCGACGAGCTCTCCCCCGCCCGTCATGACGACGTTCATGTCCGTCTCCGCCCCTGAGTCCTCTTCGTAGTCGAGGTCGAGCACGGCCTCGCCGTCCACGATCCCCACCGAGACCGCCGCCACGCAGCCGGCGAGCGCCTTCGAGAGCCCGAAGCGCTCGAGTGCGCGGCTGGCGGCGATCCAGGCGCCGGTGATGGAGGCGCAGCGTGTCCCGCCGTCGGCCTGGAGGACGTCGCAGTCGAGCCACAGCGTCCGCTCGCCGAGCGCCCCGAAGTCACAGACGGCGCGCAGCGCACGCCCGATCAGGCGCTGGATCTCGACCGTCCGCCCGTCCGGCCGTCCGCGCGAGACGCCTCGCTGCGTGCGCTCGCCCGTCGAGGCGGGCAGCATCGAATACTCGGCCGTCATCCAGCCGCGACCGTTCCCCTTCAGCCAGCGGGGCACGCCCTCCTCGACCGTCGCCGTGCAGAGGACGATCGTCTTCCCCTGCCGGTAGAGGACCGAGCCGTGCGGCTGCTCGAGGAAGTCGACGCGGGCCTCTAGCTCGCGGAGCTCGTCCGACCGTCTGCCGTCGGCTCTCACGCCGCAGCGGCCTCGAGCGCAGCGATCTCGACGTGCTCCGCCGATGCGATCGGCAACTGCAGGAAGCGCCGGCCCATCTCGCGGAACTGGACGGGGTCGCCGGTGGTCAGGAAGCGGTACCCGCCCTCGCGCGCCTCGTCGTTCTCGACGCCCTTGCGCGCGAGCGTCTCCGACACCTCGCGGGCGACCTCCTCGGCCGAGAAGACGAGCGTTATCCCGCGCCCGAAGACGCGCTGGAAGACGGGTCGGATCAAGGGGTAGTGCGTGCAGCCGAGGATCACGGTGTCGACCCCCGCCTCCTTCAGCGGCGCCGCGTACTCGCGCACCGCGGCCGCCGTCTCCTCGCCGAAGGGGTCGTCGCCCTCGATCAGCGGGACGAGCCGCGGGCACGCGACGGGGAGGAGCTCGGCGCCCGCGTCGAGCGACCGCACGAGCTCGGCGTACCGGCCGCTCGCGACCGTCGCCTCCGTCGCGAGCAGCCCGATCCGGCGGTTGCGGGTCGCGAGCACGGCCGCATGTGCCTCGGGAGCGAGCACGCCGACGACGGGGACGGAGAGCTGGCGCTGGAGGTCGGGGAGCGCCGCCGCGGTCGCCGAGTTGCAGGCCGCGACCACGAGCTTCACCCCCTGCGCCTCGAGGTAGCCCGCGATCTCGGCCGCGAAGCGCCTGATCTCGTCGAGCGGCCGCGGTCCGTACGGGAGGCGGGCACCGTCGCCGAGGTAGACGAAGTCCTCGTGCGGGAGCGTGACGAGGCACTCGTGCAGCACGGTGAGCCCGCCAACGCCTGAGTCGAAGACCCCGATCGCACGCGCATCCATCGGGCGGGATTGTAGGGACGGATACCGGCTACCCTGAGCGGCCGTGCTGAAGACGTGGCTCGCGGGTCTCGCGCTCGCACTCGTGCTCTTCGCGGGGAATGCGCCGGGGAGCGCGGTCGCGAGCCAGGACGTGTCGATCCCGATGGACGACGGCATCTCGCTCGCCGCGACGCTCTATCTGCCGGACGGGACTCCGCCGGCGGGCGGCTGGCCGGCGATCGTCTTCCTCCACGGTCTCGGCGGAAACCGCGAGGAGATGAACGCGCTCGCGCAGGCATACGGCTTCGTCGGGCAGGGCTACGCCGTGCTCACGTTCGACGCGCGCGGGCACGGCGACTCGGGCGGGCTCGTCTCGATCGACGGGCCGCGCGAGATCGCGGACGTGAAGGAGGTCGAGGCGTGGCTCGCGGCTCGCCCCGACGTCGCCGACTCGAAGATCGGCGCCTGGGGGATCTCCTACGGCGGCGGGGCGGTGCTCGACTCGCTGGCAGCGGGGGTGCCGTGGTCAGCAGTCGCAACCGCGGAGACGTGGAGCGACCTCTACTCCGCACTCGTCCCGCAGGGGCTGCTGAAGTCCGGGCTCGTCGCCGCGCTCGCCGGCTCGATCCCCGAGCAGAGGAAGAGCCCCGACCTGATCCAGATCCAGGCACTCGCGTTCTCCGGGAAGGACCCGGCGGCGGTGAAGGCGTGGGCAGATGCGCGCTCGAGCATCGCGAGGCTCGGGGCGGTCACGACCCCGGTGTTCCTCGCACAGGGACGACGGGACTTCCTCTTCGACATCGACCAGGGCGTTCGAGCCTACGACGCGCTGAGGGGCCCGAAAGTGCTGTACGTCGGCCTGGACGGCCACCCGCCGTCGACCTTCCCCGCGGCCGACACCGGGCTCCTGATGAGCCAGGTGCGCGCCTGGTTCGACTGCTACCTCCGTGCGATCGGCTGCGACACGAAACCGACGGGCGTCGAGGTCGCGCCGGAGAGCTACGCGGGCAGCACGGTCGCGTTCAAGGCGCTCCCGAAGACGAAGACGACCACGGTCGTCTTCCCGGGCGTCTCGACCTTCGCCCGCAAGGGGAAGGCAGTGCGGACGACCTCGCGCCTGACTCGGCCGCTCGAGATCTTCGGCTCGCCGACCGTGACCGTCCCGCTTGCCGCAAGCGGCGGCTGGTCGCGTCTCGTGGCAGTGCTCGTCGCGCGCACGCCGGGCGGGAAGCAGATCGTCGTCAGCGCCGGCGGCGTCCCGACGCGAAAGGGGGCGCGGAAGGTGGCGATCAGGCTCTTCGACCAGGCGACGTACCTGCCGAGGGGCGCGCGGCTGACGCTCACGCTCGGCTCCTCCTCGCTGGCGCAGAGCCCGACGAACCTCCTCTACCTCGACCTCCCCATGGCCGCGAACGCCCGGGCGCGGGTCGGGAACGCCGTCGTCACCATCCCCGGTCTCCGCACGCCGATCACGAGATGAGGCTGCGGCTCGCCCTCGCGGCGATCGCGTCGCTCACGGTCGCGGCGAGCGCAGGCGGCGCGCCGGCTCTCGACCCGGGTCTGACGCCGACGACCATCCTGCTCGGCGGCACCGTGCCACTCTCCGGCGAGGCGGCAGCGTTCGGCTCCGTCGGGCCTGGCGCGAAGGCGTACTTCGACTACGTGAACGCAAAGGGCGGCGTGAACGGGCGGAAGATCTCCTACCGCTACTACGACGACCAGTACAACCCGGCACTGACCGTCCAACTCACGCGGCGCCTCGTCGAGCAGGACCGCGTATTCGCGATCTTCGGCAGCGTCGGCACCGCCAACAACCTCGCGATCCGCGACTACCTGAACGCGCAGAAGGTCCCGCAGCTCTTCGTCGCCGACGGCTCCCAGCAGATCGGGCAGAGCTGGCGGCAGTACCCGTGGACGATGGGCTTCCTCCCGAGCTACCGCGGCGAAGGAAACGTGTACGGGAAGACGCTCGTGAAGACGCGGCCCCGCGCGCGCATCGCCGTCCTGTACGAGAACACCGACCTCGGCCGCGACATGCTGACCGGCCTGACGCGCGGGATCACCGGCAAGGGCCCGAAGGTGGTCGCGCGCCAGTCGTACGAGTTCACGGGCGCGGACGTCTCCTCGCAGATTGCGACGCTGAAGGCCTCGGGCGCGGACACGCTGATGCTGTTCGCGACGCCGAAGTTCTTCATCGAGGCGGTGGTCGCCGCACACAAGCTCGGATGGAAGCCGCAGCTCTACATCGCGTCGGTCTCGATCGAGCCCGGGATCATGGCGATCGCGCGGCTGAACGCACCCGAGCTGACCAGAGGGGCGCTCTCGATCGCCTTCGTCAAGAACCCGAACGATCCGATCTGGGCGAAGGACCCGGCGGTGGCGCTGTACCGCACGATCATGCGGCGCTTCGATCCCTCCGGGAAACCGAGCGACGTCTACAACTGGTACGGCATGACGGTGGCGTGGACGATGGTCGAGACCCTCCGCGAGGCCGGACGCAATCTCACGCGCGCGGGGCTCCTGCGCGCCGCCCGGAGCATCGACTTTCGCTCGAACCCGTTCCTGCTCCCCGGCCTCCGGTTGCGGACGTCGCGAACGGACTACCGGCCGCTGCAGACGGTCTACCTCTACCGCTACGACGACAAGACGACCCAGTGGGTCCGCGCGAGTGGCATGCTCGTCGCCGCAGGATGAGATCCCGAGCACCAGTCGCGCAGCGATCCGAACTCGAACAGGAGGACAGATGAAACGACGGATCCCGACCGTTCTCGCCGGCCTCGCGGCAATCGTCGCGCTGATCGCCGTACCGTCGGCGCTCGCGGCGTACACGTCGACGAAGCTCGAGGTCCAGCAAGTGGGGAGCAAGCTCACGGCGAAGATCTCTGCGAATCCCGACGACGATCCCACCGCTGCGGCGCAGGTGTACGCGCCGGCCGGAACGAAGCTCACGACGAACCAGGCGCCCGGGACGACGCTCGGACCGGCTCTGGTGAGCGCGAAGGTCCTCGCTCTCGGCGGCGCGGACGTGCAGCTCACCGGCAAGATCGTCGTCGCGGCGCCGGGCCAAGTGCCCTCGTCCCAGTCCGCACCCTGCCTCCGCGGCGCGACACCCCTCGCGACGTGGGTGATGGCGCTGCAAGCTCTCGGACAGGAGGTGGACTTTCCCCTGTACCTCCTCTCCACGGCGGGTGGCCCCTTCGCCGCGACCAGCCCAGCCTACGTCCAGGTCTGCCTGCCGGCCCCCGACGTGCCGGGAGTGAACGACCCGACGAAGACCGTGAAGCTCTACAGCGCGACCCTCACCATCTCCGGTGTCTTCGGCCCGGTTCCGGTTGGCGCTTGGATCTCGATCTGGACGCCGTACACACCCGGGACGGGAGCCCCGAACCCAGCGGGTACGGTGGTCGCGCCGGCCGCGGTCGCGCCGGGCGCGGTGACGCTGACGGCGAAGAAGAAGGGCCTCGGCGCGACGATCGCCGGCAAGGTGACGCAGGCCGGTCAGCCTCGCGGCGGTGCGACGGTGGCGATCTTCGGCGGCTGGAAGAAGACCGGGCTCAAGCGACTGGGCAGGGCGAGCGTGAACGACAGCGGCGTGTTCCACTTCACGGCCAGGCGCGCGACGTACTTCCGGGCCAACGCAACGGCCGCGCCCGGAGCGGCCGCTCCGCTCTGCACGCAGCTCGCAGCTCAGCTCGGCGGGATCCCGTGCGTCAACCCGACGGTGAACGGGTTCGTCGCGCAGAGCAAGGTCACGAAGAAGAAGTAACCACGCGTAGTGCGCAAAGGGGCCGGACTGCACAGGTCCGGCCCTAGGCTTCGCGCGTGCCCGCGACCGTCCGCCTCGGGACGTGCAGCTTCGCCGACGAGGGTCTCGTCAAGACCTGGTATCCGCGCGGCGTCTCGACGTCGAAGGCACGGCTCGCGTACTACGCGGAACGCTTCGACACGGTCGAGGTCGACTCGCCCTATTACCACCTGCCCGATCCGGCCGTGACCGGGCGCTGGGCGCAGCGAACGCCGCCCGAGTTCGTCTTCCACGTGAAGGCGCACAAGACGATGACGCACCACGAGGAGGCGGAGCAGGAGAAGGCGTTCGCCGAGTTCCGCGCCTCGCTCGAGCCACTCGAGCTGTCGGGCAAGCTCCGCGGGGTCCTGCTCCAGTACCACCCGCGATTCGTGAAGTCGGACGATGCGAAGGCAGAGCTCTCGCGGGTCGCGGCGCTCCTCGATCCGCTCATCCCCCTCGTGGAGTTCCGGCACCGGTCGTGGCTCGAGGAGGACGAGCGCGAGGACACGTTCTCGTTCCTGCGGCGCGCCGGGCTGTCGTACGTCTCCGTGGACGCGCCGCGCACGCGGGCCTCGAACGTGCTCCCGCCCGTGGCGGCTGCGACCGGGCCTGTCGCCTATGTCCGCTTCCACGGCCGCAATTGGAAGACGTGGAACATCAAGGCCGAGAAGTCATCCGAACGCTTCGACTGGATGTACGAGGCCGAGGAGCTCGCCGAGTGGGTGCCCGAGCTCGGGCGGCTCGCCGGCGAGGCGGACGAGGTCTACGTCATGTTCAACAACAATCGCGACGACTTCGCGCCTCGGAGCGCGATGCTCCTGCGCGGCCTGCTCGACGAATCGGGGATCGCGGCGTCGGGCGGCCTCGAGCCACCGCCTCTGCGGCCCACGCTGTTCTAGTCCCGACCGAGATCCGCACACTCGGATCCCGGTCGCAGGTGAATCCCCGAGGGCGGCTGCGTCGCAGCCTTGGCGTCACGGGTCCGCCTCGCCGTCGTCGATCCGTAGAGTCGCGACGTGCGCGTCCTCTCCATCACGCACGGCCCGACCGTCCCCGGCGGCGTGTTCGACGACGAGGTCGAGGCACGGGGGCACGAGATCGAGCGCTGGGTCGTGCCGATGGGCGGCGCGCCACGCACGGCCGTGGGCTACGACGCGGTCATGGTCTTCGGCGGCTCGATGCACCCGGACCAGGACGAGCGCTACCAGTGGCTGGCGCGCGAAGCCGGTCTCCTCGCGGAGGTCCTCGCGGAAGGCGTCCCGGTGCTCGGGGTGTGCCTCGGCGCCCAGCTCGTCGCCCGCGCAGCCGGAGCGGCGGTCGGACCGGCGAGCGCACCCGAGATCGGCTGGCACGAGATCGAGCTCACGCCTGCTGGGCTCGACGATCCCGTGCTCGGAACGCTCCCGTCGCGCACTCACGCGTTCCAGTGGCACTTCTACACCTACGAGCTGCCGGACGGCGCCGTCGAGCTCGCACGCAGCGACGTCTGCACGCAGGCGTTCCGGCGCGGGCGTGCGTGGGGGATCCAGTTCCACGCCGAGGTCACGCGGGCAATGGTCGAGGCTTGGGCGGCAGACGACGCCGACGAGCTGCCGATGCCGGCGGCCGACTTCCTGGTTGAGACATCGTCCCGCATCGGAGCCTGGAACGAGAGCGGCCGCCGCCTGTGCGGCGCGTTCCTCGACGAAGCCGCGAGCCGGTGACCATGCGCTGGCGCGAGAGAGAGCGACTGAATGACCAGTCAATCGGCGCGGCGATCGGAGCCGTGCATCAGTGAGAAATCCCGTTGACTGCATAGTCAGTCAAACGGGCGGACGACCACCAACCCCTTGCGCGATGTCCTCGCGCGAGCGCGCCGACTTCCCGTCAACCGGATCGGTGATCTCGCGCACTACTCAGCCGGTAGCGAAGGGTCGCGCGACCACTCGTGCCAGGAGCCGACGTAGTTGCGCGCGTCGTAGCCCGCGGCGCGCAGAACCTGCGCCGCGAACGCGGAGCGGCTCCCGCTGTGGCAGTACGCGACGACCTCCGTGCCCTCGGCAGCGCCTACGAGGGCTCGCACGTCCTCCGCCGAGCGCGCCGTGTACAGCCGGTCGAGGGGGACGTTGCGCGCTCCCGGGATGTGACCGTGCCTCGGATCGCACGGCGTCGGCGCGGTGCCGTCGTACTCGAGCGGCGTGCGGACGTCGACGAGGACAAGGGCGTCCTCGCCCAACCGGCGACGCAGCTCGTCGAGCGTCACGTCGCCCACTGCGCGAGGTAGTCCTTCAGCACCTCGTTGAAACGGTCAGGCTGGTCGAGGGTGAGGAAATGGCCGGCGCCCGCGAACACCTCGAGGGTCCCGACGAGCGCCGCGTCGGCGATCTGACGCGCCTCGTCAACCGACATGATCTCGTCCTGGTCGCCGACGCAGACGAGGAGCGGCCCGCCGAAGGACGCGGCGATCCCCGACAGGTCCATGCGATCCCGCATCGCCTCCTGGGCGACGGCCAGGTGCTCGGCCGGCACCGTGGAGTCCTCGAGCTCACGCGGCAGCCCACGCGTCCTCAGCCGCGAGATCTGCTCCTCCCGGAAGCGGCGGCGGAGGATGTCGTCCGCCCCCACTCTCGCGCCCGCGAGCACCATGCCGACGACTCGCTCCGGCGCCCGCCGTGCAAGGGCGAGGGCGCAGTAGCCGCCCATCGAAGCGCCGACGGCCACGAACGGCTGGTGGATCTCGCCGAGAAGCTGCGCCGCCCAGCCGTCGATGGACGCCCCGCGGCCGTACAGGTTCGGCGTGGACGCCTCGAGGCCGAGCTCACGCACGACCGGGAGCTGCGGGTACCACATTCGTTCGTCCTCGGGCCAGGCGTGGAGGAAGAGGACCTTCATGCGCGGTCGATCCTGACAGCCCCGTCGAGCTCGGGTGCATCTGACCACCCGTGCTCCGCGCCCTCGATCCCCATCGCCTGTGCCAGCGAGGAGACGAGCTCGAGCGGCGGCAGCAGCTCGTCCTTCGAGACGGCGGTGCGGGCGATGCGCCGCACCTCCGCCGGGTCCGCCCCGGTCAGGCGCGCGACCACGGTCGGGTTCGCCTCGAGCCCGACCACGTCGCCCGGGGGGAGCGGCCCGTAGTACTCCGGAAGCGAGAGGTACTCGTCGACGATCCGGCCGTGCTCGAAGACGATCATGCGCACGGCGTCCTCGCGCTCCACCCCGAGCTGGACGCACACCGCGCCCATCCGGTCGGAGAGCTCCCGCGCGAGGCGCTGAAGCATCTTCGGATCCCGGTCGCACACGTCGTCGTAGACGGCGATCCAGCCGTTCCGCGGCGGCGCCACGACGGATCCCCGCGACGCGCCGGGCAGCCGCGGGACGAACTGGCGCACCGCGTTCTCGACGGCGGTGATGTCGTCCGACTGGACGTGGATGGAGCCGAACGAGCCCGCGACCGTCGTGCGGCCCAGCCGATCGGTGAGGTCCGAGAGTGCGGCGGTCATGACGACGACCTCGTCGCGGAGGCCCCAGCGCGCATAGAGGGCGTGCGCGACCGTGTTCGAGACCTGCACGTCGACGTCGACGTGCTCGACCCCCTGCTCGCCGAACGCGGACACGACCTCGCGCATCAGCGCCGTTGCGACCCCGGAGCGTCGTGCAGCCGGCGCGACGTAGAGGTCGGTGACACGCCCGTAGCCCGGAGCACGCTGCCGCGCGAGCACGAATCCGACCGCGGTGCCGTCGCCGTCCTCCGCCACGAACGCCGTCTCCGACGCGACGATCTCGGTCACCTCGCCGAGCTCTTTCTCGAGCGTGTCGAACGGCGCCGGCGGAACCTCGACCGCGAACTCGCGGTAGAGCGTCGAGACGGCGTCGACGTCGTCCGGGCCGGCGCGACGCACCGTGAAGCCCGTAGTCATCCGTTCATCCTCAGCCCCGCGAGCAGGAAGTGCGCTGCCAGGTTCTGGAACGGGGCGAAGCGTGCGCCCATCTGCCGGACCTCCTCGATCGAGAGCGAACGGCCGGGAGCGTAGAACGCCGAGACCGCCTTTCGCACACCGAGGTCGCCCGCCGGCCACGCGCTCGCTCGGGCAAGGTGGCGCGCGAGGAACCAGTCGGCGGTCCAGCGGCCGATGCCGGGCAGGACAGTCAGGGTCGCGATGACCTCCTCGTCGGACAGCGCGACGAGGGACTCAAGGTCGAGGTCGGAACGGGCGAGCCCGACGACGTACGCCGCCTTGCTCCGCGAGAAGCCGATCCCGGGCAGCTCGAGCGGGTCGATTGCGGCGACGCGCTCGCGAGACGGGAACTCCCACGCGACGTCGTGCCGAGTGCCGTACCGCGCGACGAACCGGCCGCGAATGGCCGCAGCGGCGCGCAGCGAGATCTGTTGCGTCGTGACGGCGACGACGAGAGCCTCGAAGGCCGACGGAGAAAGCGTCGGGCGAAGGCCCACGTGCTCCCGGGCGATCGGGCCCAGCACGGGCTCCGGCGCCGCCCACGCATGGAAGGAGTCGAGGTCGAACGGCAGCCCGAGCAGGCGACCGACCTCCTCGAGGATCGGGTCGTCCCCGGGCTCGACGCGCACCCCGCCGGGGGCGGCGACGATCCGCACCTCCCTGCCCGCGAGCACCCGATGCAGCCCGCCGTCGTGCCACACCGTCGCCCCGTCCGTGCCGAACTCGCGAAAACGTACGGTCGAGAGCTCGAAGTCGTACGGCTGAGGGATCGGGAGGAGCACGCTCAGAGCGCGTTCCCGAGCTGGTCGAAGTCGACGAACGGCTCGAAGGAGACGCCCTCCGCAGCGAGGTACTCGGCGAGCGCGTCACGCGCGAACACGCGGTCGGCGGCACGCGCGACACATCGGTCCGAGAACCCGTCGCCGACGTACACGAACGGGCCGATCTCGTCGACCTCCGCACGCTTGCAGGGCTCGCCGCAGACCTGGCACGGCTCGTCGTTCCGGAAGAGCACCCGCCAACCGTCGGCCCGCGGGTCGAGGCGGTTGGCGACGACCTCTAGCCGGAGCCCCTCGCGGTCGAGCACCGGCTCGATCAGCTCGTGGAACCCGCTCGAGACGATCAACGGATCGTGCGCTCGCGCGAGCTCGACGAAACCCGCTCGGAGCCGAACGTTCTCGCGCACCCACGCTGCGACCTCGGTCAGCGGAGCATGGACGGTCGCGAATTCGCCCGCGATCACCTCGTGCAGCGTCAGCTCCCGCCCGAGCCGCGCCTCGTGCTCAGCGTAGGCGCCCTGGTCGCCGAACTCGAGCAGCACGAGATGGAGCCCGTCGACCTCGGTCACCGTGCCGTCCCAGTCGAGGACGAGTCTCAACCCAGCTCGACGAGCGGTTGCACCTGTTGGGAGAGACCGCCGACGCCGGCGATCTCGATATCGACCTCGACACCCGGGGCGACCTCGCGGACGACGGCCAGCTCGGGGCCTGCGAGGACGTCACCCGGATAGAGAACGGTGCCGCGATTGGCGAGCTCCCGCGCCGTCTGCCAGTCGAACGCGGGCCTCGTCTCGCGCGCGAGCTCCTCTCCCTCGGCGGCCACGATCACCGAATGATCGGAGCCGTCGAGCTCGTCCGGCGTGACGACGACGGGACCGAGACCGAGCGCGAAGTCGCGATCCTTGGGAGGCGCGGCGCCGGTGGCACGCCAGTCTGCGCACACCGTGTAGCCGCCGATCGCGCAGTCGGCGCCGATGACCGCGGCCAGGCGGGGGAGCAGCTCGAGCGACGAGCTCGGCGCGATCGCTCCTCCCGGCCCCACGACGGCCGCCGGGTTCGCGAACTCGAACGAGCCCGCGCTCTCGAACACGCGGACGGACGGCGGGTGCAGCACGGGCGCGAGCAGCCGAACCCTCGCGAGCGGATAGACGGCGTGCTCGCGCGCGGTTCCGCCGCCGGTGAAGAACGACTGCAGCGTCTGCGACGCCAGCTGGACGACGCGATCGCCGTCGATTCGACCGACCCAGCCGCGCTCGAGCGGATGGTCGACCGGGTGGAACATGCAGAGCCTCATGGGCAGGCCGCCGGCCGCGAACGGGTCGTCACGGCTCGGTATGTACCACGACCTCGGCAATCCCCGGGACGGCAGAGCGCACGCGCTCCTCGACCGCGCTCGCCCGGTGGTGCGCGTCGGTGAGCGTGTCCTCACCCGCGAGAGCGAGCGTCAGGAAGGCGACCAGACCCTCGTCCGTGCGCACGAACCGGAGCTCGCGCGGAGGTGCGCCCGTCTCCGCCCGCACGGCCGCCTCCACGGCTGCCGGATCGACGGCCACCTCCTCGCCCGCTGCCTCCTCGGCGAGCGGCTCGAGGTGCGTCCGGACGTCCTCGACCTCGGGGACCGAGCGCAGGATCGCCTCCTCGACGGACTCGGCGATCTCGTGCGCCCGCTCCAGCGTGAGGTCGCCGGGCAGCTTCAGGTGGAGCGACACCTCGGTGCGGCCGTTCACGTCCAGCACGACGAGGTTGTGGATCTCGCGCACGTGCGAGACGCCGAGGGCCGCGGCGAGCACGCGCTCGCGGAGCTCGCCCTCGATCCCTCGCGGCTCGACGTGGACGACGACGTCGGCATTCGGAAGCGCATCGCGCAGCGCCTGCTCGACGCGGTTCGCGGCAGCGTGGCCCTGTCCCACCGCCGCGCCCGGTGCGACGCCGATGTCGACGTCCATGAAGTACCGCGCACCCGAGCGACGCACTCTGAGCCGCCGGAGCTCGACGGGCGGATCGAGCGCGGCGATCGCGAGCCTGGCGTCGAGCTCGGCGCTCACGGGCGCCTGGTCCATGAGCGGGTCGACGTTCCGACGCACGAGTCTCACCGCCGCCGAGATGACGAGCACCGCGACGAAGAGCGCGGCGATCGCGTCTCCCCCCGGGTACCCGAGCGCGGCGGCGACGAGGCCGACGAGGACGGCGAGCGTGCCTGCGAGGTCGCTCCCGAAGTGGAGCGAGCTCGCGAGGAGCGCATCGCTCGAGAACCGGCGCGCGGCGCGGTAGGACACCGTGGTTCGGGAGACGTCGATCGCGATCACGAGGCCGACGGCGACGAAGGTCCACACCGAGACGTCGAGCGAGTACTCGATCGCCCCGGTGAGCCGGAGGATCGCGGAGGCAGCGATCGCGAGGCTGACGAGGATCAGGAAACCGCCCTCCCCGAGAGCGGCGAGATTCTCCGCCTTCCCGTGACCGTACGGATGGCCGCGATCGGCCGGCCGCACCGCCACCGAGACCGCGAAGAAGGTCAGAAGCGCAGCCGCAAGGTCGGTTCCCGAGTGCGCCGCTTCGGCCAGGAGCCCGAGGCTCCCGCTCCCGAGCCCGGCCGCGAGCTTGATCGCGATCAGGAGGCATGCCGCGCCGACCGAGACGAGCGCGGTACGGCGCTGCGGGGACATGCCCGAAGGCTAGAGCGCCGGGATGCGGGAAGAGCGTGTGGCTAGAGATTCCCGCGTAGCGCCTGCTCGCGCTCGATCGACTCGAAGAGAGCCTTGAAGTTGCCCTCGCCGAACGTCGTCGCGCCGTGCCGCTCGATGACCTCGAAGAAGACGGTCGGACGGTCCTGCGCCGTCTTCGTGAAGATCTGCAGCAGGTAGCCGTCGTCGTCGCGGTCGGCGAGGATCCGCAGCCGGTGGAGGTCGTCGTACTCCTCGCTGATCTCCCCCACGCGCTCCTCGACCTCGTCGTAGTAGGCGTCCGGCGTGTCGAGGAAGACGACGCCGCGCTCCTGCATCGCCTCGACCGTCTTGACGATGTCGTCGCTCTGGAGCGCGATGTGTTGGACGCCCGGACCGTCGTTGAACTCGAGGTACTCCTCGATCTGGCTCTTGCGCTTCCCCTCGGCGGGCTCGTTGATCGGGAACTTGATCTTCCCGCTCCCGTCCGCCATCACCTTGGACATGAGCGCCGAGTAGTCGGTCTGGATCTGGTCGTCTCCGAAGTGGACGATGTTCGTCATCCCGAAGACGCGCTCGTAGAACTCGACCCAGTGGTCCATGCGGCCGAGCTCGACGTTCCCGACGACGTGGTCGAGCGCGAGCAGGCCGACGCCCTCACGCCGTCCGTTCGTCGACGTCGAGACGAACCCCGGCGCGAAGGGGCCTGCGTAGTCCGCGCGGTTGACGAACGTGTGCACGACCTCGCCGTAGGTGGCGATCGAAGCGCGCTCGAGCGAACCGTGCTCGTCCTCGACGCGATGCGGCTCGACGATGCCGCGTGCGCCACGCTGCACGGCTCCGCGGTATGCGTTCTCCGCGCTCGGCACCTGGAGGGCGATGACGCGCGCCCCGTCCCCGTGGCGATACGCGAACTGCGAGACCTCGCCGTCGGCGCGCAGGCCGCTCGTCACGACGAACCGGATGTCGCCCTGCTCGAGGACGTACGACGCGCGGTCGCGGACCCCGGTCTCGGGCCCTGCGTATGCGGTGCGCGTGAAGCCGAAGGCGTGCTCGTAGAAGTAGGCCGCCTGCTTCGCGTTGCCGACCCAGAGCTCGACGTGGTCCCAGCCGTCGATCGGCATGAAGTCCTTCTCGGTCATAGGTCCGATTCTAGGACGCTTGCGCGGGTTGGGGCGCCGCCGCCCTGCGCCGGACGATCAGGATCCCGCAGGCGATGAGGACTCCGCCCGCGATCTGCAGGGCGGAGAGCGGCTCCGAGAGGAGGATGACCGCGAGAACAGCGGCGACGAACGGCTGGAGGTTCGCCGCCAGCGTCGCGCGATTCGCTCCGATGCGGTGGATCGAGCGGAACCAGAGCACGTTCGTGACCACGAGCGGACCGACGATCGCGAACACCATCAGGGCCCAGACCTGCCACCCGAGGTCCCAGCTCTGGCTCTTCGTCTGCGAGATTCCCGTGAGCGCGATCAGCACCCACGCGCCGGGCACGACGATGGCGCTCATGCGCGACGGCGAGTAGAAGCGCATGATCGGGCCCACGGCGACCGAGTAGGCCGCCCAGGTCGCGGCAGTGGCGAGCCCGAGGAGGATGCCACCGAGGTCGTGTCCGAGCTCCCCGCCCGAGCCGGCCGCGACGAGCCCCACGCCGAGAGCGGAGACCGCGGCGGCGAGCCAGAAGCGCGGGCTCGGACGCTCGGTCCCCATGATCAGGCCGAAGATCGCGGCGAAGATCGGGATCGCTCCGAGCACGAGCCCGATCGTCGACGCGGTGGTCACGTCGAGCGCGAACACGAAGCACAGCTGGTTCAGCCACAGCAGCACGACCGCGAGACCGAGCACGGGCAGATGGCGCCGCTCGACGCGGAGCGTCCTCTCCACGTAGAGCGTGAGTACGACGAAGATGAGCCCGGCGAAGCCGTACCGCACGGTCGCGTAGGCGAGCGGCTGGAACCCGTGCGTGAGGATGTACTTCGTCACGCTCAGGTTGAGCGCCCAGAGGAGGATCGTCGACAGCAGCATCAGCTCGACGGTCGTCGGACGGCGCATCGCGAGGACGCTACAGAGGCGATCGCGGAGAGGGCAGCGGTAGGCTTGCGGCCATGGCGGAGCCGACGCGCGACGACATCGACGCCCTCGTCGGGCCCGCGACGCCCCACTTCGCGTACCAGCTCCGAGCCCGCGTCCGAGAGCTCGTCGAGGACCTCCCGGCGGACCATCCCGTCCGCCGCTACGGCGAGGAGAAGATGGAGCTCCTCGACCGCCTCGGACATGCGTCGTCGAAGGCCGACAACGGCCCGCCCGAACCGCGGTCGCGGATCGGCTGGGAGACCATCCCCTCGTCCGCGCCGGTCTCGGACCCGCTGCCGGAATGAACACCGCTCGCCGAGTGCGAGCAGTCGTAGGGGAAACCAGGTTTCCCCCACGTGCCCCCTTCTTTTCGAAAGCGTGGGGAACCTCCCGGTTCCCCACCCCCCTCCCCGCTCATGCGCCGGGAACCGGCGCATGAGCTTCGAGGGCTCTTCGGTCCTCGTGACCGGAGGGTCGCGCGGCATCGGCAAGGCGGTCGCGCTCCGCTTCGCGTCGCTCGGCGCGCGCCGGGTCGCGATCGGCTACCTGCGCGGCGACCGTACAGCCGAGGAGACGGCGTCCGAGCTCGCGGCGCTCGGCGCCGAGCCCGTCCTCGTCCGCGGCAGCGTCGCCTCGAGCCGGATCGCGGACGAGGTCGCGGGGCTGGGGCCGCTCGACGCGCTCGTCCACGCGGCCGCGACCGGAGTCATCCGCCCGGCGCTCGAGACACAGGACAAGCACTGGAACTGGACGCTCGACGCGAACGCCCGCGCCTTCCTCTCGCTCTCACGCGCAGCCGCGCCGACGATGCCGCCCGGGTCGTCGATCGTCGCGCTCTCGAGCCTCGGGTCGACGCGCGTCCTCTCGAACTACGCGCTCGTGGGCGCGTCGAAGGCGGCGCTCGAGGCGCTCGTCCGCTACCTCGCCGTCGAGCTCGCTCCGCAGGGGATCCGGGTCAACGCCGTCTCGGCCGGCGTCGTCGAGACCGGCGCGCTCGAGCACTTCCCGAACAAGGAGCAGATGCTCGAGATGGGAGCGCGCAACCCGACCGGACGGATCGTCTCGCCCGAGGACGTCGCGGGCGCGGTGACCTTTCTCTGCTCGCCCGAGGCCGAGATGATCCGCGGCCAGATCCTGGTGGTGGACGGGGGTTGGAGCGTGCTCGCGTCCCTGGGCGCCCCGGACTCTCTGGCAGCTCCGGGTGCCGCCGGAGACTGACACCGCTCGAGCCCCGCGGCGGAGGCCGTATCGCTAGCCGCGATCGCGGACGACGCGCTTCATCGTCGCCCCCGCGATCGTCCCGGCGAGCGCAGGATTTTCCTGGAGTCGACGTAGCGAGTACTCGTACCAGCGGTCCCCGTACGGGACGTACACGCGGAGCACATGCCCGTCCGCGACCAGCTCCGTCGTCCGCTCCTCGCGCACGCCGAGAAGCATCTGCACCTCGTACGCATCGGCCGGCACCTCCGCGACGCGGGTCAGCGCCCGCTCGAGCAGCCATTCGTCGTGCGTTGCGATCCCGACGTAGGAGCCGCCCTCGAGCAGCGCGTCGAGAACGTGCAGGAAGCTCTCCCGGATGTGCCGGCGGCTGCCGTAGGCGACCGTGGCCGGCTCCAGGTAGATCCCCTTGCAGAGGCGGACGTTCGGGCAGAGGTCGGCGAGCCGGTCCACGTCCGCGAGGGTCCGCTTGAGCCGGGACTGGAGGACGATGCCCACGTTGTCCCGACCGGCCTCTCGCAGCTCGCGGTAGAGGCGGAGCGTGTCGTCCGTGCAGGCGGAGTGCTCCATGTCGATTCGGACGAAGAGATCGCGTGCTGCGCCGTCGGCCACGATCTCCGCGAGCAGCGTGCGACAGAGCCCGAGATCGAGCTCGAGACCCAGCGCCGTCAGCTTGACGGAGACGTTCGCCTCGAGCCGGTCGGCTGCGATCGCGTCGAGCGCGGCGTGGTAGGCGGAGGCGACGGCCTCGGCCTCCGCCGGCCTCGTCACCTCCTCGCCGAGGACGTCGACCGTCGCACACTTCCCTTCGGCGTTCAGCTCCGCGATCAGCTGGCGGGCGTCGTCGAGCGTCGGGCCTGCGATGTACCGCGCGGAGACGCGCTGCACGATCGAGCGCGGAACGACCGGGAGGAATCGAACGATGGTGCGGTCGACGACGTGCACGACTCGAGTGTAGGAACGCGCTCTCCGGCTCGGATCCGTACTTCTCCGCCGACCGCAGCGGCGGCGGATGCATTCCGCGGGCGGGAGGCCGGAGCGCCCGCGAGGCCGTCGCTACGACTGGCGCATGAAGCCCTGGCGGGCGGCGGAGACGAGCGCGACCGCCTCCGGGAAGAGCACACGCATCGCGTCGCGGAGCGCGAGCGCCTGTGCGTCGGACGGTCCGTCGACCTCGACGCGTGAGAGCGCTGCGGCGGTCAGCTCGACCGCGGTGTTGAGCGTGAGCGTCGCGAACTGCTCGCGCTGGGCGTCCTGCACCGACTCGGCCTGACGCTCGGCGAAGTCACGCAACGCACCGAGCAGGTCCTCGGGGTCGCCGCCGAAGGGGAAGAAGCCCTCGCTGCCTTCCATCGCCGCCCAGGGTACGCGATACCCGGCGCGCCAGGCTCAGGGGGCGAGCTCGAGCCGATAGCCGGCCTCGATCTCCCGCTGCAGCTCCGCAACCGCTTCCTGGGACGCCTTCATCGCGGACGCAAAGGGCGAGGCCGACATCGGGTCGAGCTCGCGCTCGAGCTTCCGCGTCGCCGTTCCGATCGAGTCGAGCCGCGCCGGGGTCGCGAGCTGCGGTGGCTCGCCGACGACCTCGAGGAGCTCGCGCGCGGCGGCCTCGGCCGCGTCGATTCCCTCCGGCGCCTCACGCTCGCGCAGGTCGGCGAGCTGCCCGATGAGGCCGTTCAGGTCGCCGCCTCCGGCGGCGTCCACGGCGACCTCGCACAGCGCGGCGATGGAGATCGCCTCCCGCAGGTCGCGGCGCCGCGTGACCGGAGCTCCGTCCCCGTCGAGCGCGATCCAGCTCCGGTAGCCGTCGGCGCCGTCGATCGCGCAGAGGTACACGCGCTTGCCCGCGGACGGCTCCGTCGGGATCACCGCCGAAACCGCGTCGCCCTCGTCGACGTACCAGGTCGCATGCCCGACGATCGTCTCGAGCTCGTCCGCGAGCGTCACGACCGCGCAGAATAGGGATCGGTGTCGGCCCGGACCGCCCACGCACGAGCGCTCTTCGCCCCGCTCGGGCCGACGTACGACCGCGTCGGCGGAGCACTCTCCCTCGGCCAGGACCCCCTCTGGCGACGGTTTCTCGTCTCCCGGCTCCCGATCGACGGCGGGCGCGTCCTCGACGTCGCGACGGGGACTGGCCTCGTCGCGGCCGAGCTGCTGCGCCGTGGCTTCTCCGTCACCGGGCTCGACCAGAGCGCGGAGATGCTCGACGTGGCACGGCGCCGGCTCGGCACACGGATCGACCTCGTCGAGTCGTCGGCCGAAGACCTGCCCTTCGGCGACGGCGCCTTCGACCACCTCACGTTCACGTACCTCCTGCGCTACGTCGACGACCCGGACGCCGTTCTCGCCGAGCTCGCGCGTGTCGTCCGCCCGGGCGGGACGGTCGCGTCGCTCGAGTTCGGCGTCCCGCACGGAGTCGCCCGCCCGCTCTGGAACCTGTACGTGGACGTCGGGCTCCCGCTCGCCGGGCGCCTGGTCTCACCCGGGTGGTTCGACGTGGGCCGCTTCCTCGGCGGGTCGATCCGCAGCTTCTGGATGCGGTATCCGCTCGATCGCCAGCTCGCGTTCTGGCGTGACGCCGGGTTGCACGGGATCGAGTTCCGCCGCCTCAGCCTCGGCGGCGGAGTCGTGATCTGGGGCACCCGGCGATGACCGTCCAGCCGCAGCCGACACCGGGGCCGGCGTCGCGGCCGAGACCGTCCTGGTACGCGCTCGAACGTGGGGGCTGGCGGGACTACGTGACCCTCCTCCATCTGCCGTACACGGCGTGGCACGTCTCGTACGTGGTGATCGGTGGCTGTCTCGCCTCGGTGGTGGCCTGGGGAAGGCTCGGCGCCGCCGCGGCCGCGTTCGCGCTCGCGGTCGGAGTCGGCGCGCACGCGCTCGACGAGCTCCGGGGACGCCCGCTGCGGACGCGGATACCCGACGCCGTGCTCGTCGGGCTCGCAGCCGTATCGATCGCCGCCGCGTCGGCAATCGGTCTCATCGGAGCGCTCTCGTTCCAACCGTGGATCGCGCTGCTCGTCCCAGTCGGCATCTTCCTCGTCGTCGCGTACAACCTCGAGCTCGCCGGCGGTCGCTTCCACACGGACCTCTGGTTCGCGCTCGCGTGGGGCGCGTTTCCGCTGCTGTGCGGATACGCCGCGGTCGCGGGCAGCCTGGACGCGACGGCGGTCGTCGCTGCGGCGTTCGCAGTGCTCCTCTCGCTCGCGCAGCGGACACTTTCGAGCCACGTCCGGCGGGCCCGTCGAGACGTCACGGCCGTGCACGGCGAGCTCGAGCTCCGGGACGGCGCCGTCGAGCACCTCGACGTCGATGCGCTCATCTCGCCCGCCGAGCACGCGCTGCGCCTGCTCGCAGGCGTCACGGTCGTCCTCGCCGTCGCCCTCGTGATCTCTCGCCTCTAGGGTCCCGCCGCGTGCCGGGCGTCTTCACGGTCGAGGAGCGGGACCGCGTCCGCGACCGGGTGCTCGCGCTCGCCGCCGCCGACGAGCGGGTCGTCGCGGGAGCCGTGATCGGCTCGCTCGCCCACGACGACGGCGACCGCTGGTCCGACCTCGATCTGACGTTCGCGGTCGAGGACGGCACCTCGGTCACGAACGTCCTCGAGGACTGGACGCGCGAGGTCGTGTCCAGCTTGGCCGGCGTTCACCTCTTCGACGTCGCGAGCGGCGGCTCCACGTACCGCGTCTTCGTCCTGCCCGGCTGCCTCCAGCTCGATCTCTCGTTCGCGCCGGTCTCTGCCTTCGGAGCCGCAGGCCCGAAGTTCCGCCTCCTCTTCGGCAGGTCGGTCGAGAAACCACATGCGGCGGCGCCGAATCCCGAGGAGCTCTTCGGCTACGCCGTCCACCACGCACTGCGCGCGCGCTTCTGCATCGAGCGGGGCCGCCACCTCCAAGCGGAGTACTGGATCAGCGGGGTTCGCGACAACGCGCTCGCGCTCGCCTGTCGCGCGCGCTCGCTCCCGGCCGTGTACGGCAGAGGGTTCGACGACCTCCCGGCGGAGGTGCGCAAAGGCTTCGACGCCGCGCTCGTCCGCTCGTTCGACCGCGACGAGCTGCTTCGAGCGCTCGCGGTGGGGATCGAGAAGCTGCTCGCCGAAGCCGGCGAGGCGAGCGAGCTCGCGGCGAAGGTCGAGCGGGAGTTGCGCGCGCTGACCCTCAGCTGGGATCGCTGAGCAGGCGCCGACCCCGATCGGGCGCCTGCCTCGAGCGCACTAGCATGGACGCGTGCCACTGGTTGCCTGGGTCCTGGTCGGCGCTCTCGTCGCGGCAATCGTCGTTGTCGCGATTCTTGCCTTCTCCCTTCGTCGAGCCCGAGCGCGGGCGGCGCACACCGACGAGGTGGTCGCGACTGCCCGGCGTGCGATCCGGGCCGCCGCCGAGGAGGAAACGAAGACGCAGGCGGAACAGCTTCGACTCACGATCGCCCGGGCGCAGGCGGACTCGCTCTCTGCATACGCGGTCGAGGAGCGCCGCCTCTCGGACGAGCGGCGCGGGGAGCTGACCGTCCGCGAGCGGGAGCTCTCGGACCGCCTCGCGGAGACCCTCGCTGCCGTCGAGCAGCGGGTGGAGGAACGGCTCCGCGCCTGGGAGGCCGATCTCGAACGCGCCCAGCGCGGGCTCGAGGGTCAGGTCGCGGTGCTGGAGCAGAGCCTGCGCCAGCGCATGGACGACGTCGGAGCCCGGATCGACGCGGAGGCAGCGGAGCTCGGGACGACGATCGACCAGCAGCGCGCGGCCGCGATTCGACATCGCGAGGAGCTCGAGCAGAGTGCGAAGGCGGCGCTCTCGGAGGCGCTCGACGAGCTCCAGTCCCAGGCGGCGGACCGGCATCGCGCGGTCGAGGACATGGCCGAGCGCGTCCGCCAGCGCGAGCAGGCCATCGCCGAGCAGGTCGACCGCGCCGAGAGCGACGTCCGCACGCGGATCGAGGTGACGTTCGCGGAGCTCGAGCGGCGTCAGGTCGAGCAGCTCGAACGATCGACGGCACGGGAGGTCGACCGTCTGAGCGAGGCCGGCGCGCTCGAGTTCGAGAACCGGATGAAGGCGATCCGCGAAGAGGCCGCAGATCGGCTGCGCGAGGAGCTCGACCGCACCTCCGAGACCTTCCTTCGCCGCGCCGACCCGATGCTCGCGGAGCAGTTCCAGCGTGCGGCCGACGCTGCGATCCAGCGCATCGAGGACCGGATCCTCGAGATCGCGCGGCGCTACGAAGCTGCGCGCTCGTCGGCGGGCGTCTAGGCCTCGCCGGGGCGAGGCGTTTTCAAACTCCTGCGGGCAGGGAACGTCTCAGTCGAGGCGAATCCCAACGCGCATGGCCGAGAAGACCGAGATCCCGCTCTGGCACGAGAACGAGTCCGCGAAGGTGGAGAGCTGGCGCCTGCACATCCTCCTCCAGGCCGGCTACCCCGTTCCGCTCGCCGAGCGCATCGCGGGAAGCGACGTGGATCTGCACGACGCGGTCGAGCTCTTGCGGCGCGGCTGCTCCCCGGCGGTCGCGGCCGAGATTCTCCTCTAGCCGCCCTCTCAGCGCCGGCCGGGTCGCCACGGAGGCGGCGGTACGCTCCCGACGTGAAGGTCGAGCCGATCCTCTACGGCGATCGCAAGGTCTACACCGTCTCTGCGTTCAACCGTGGAATGTCGAGGTACCTCGGCCGCATCCCGCTCGTCTGGGTCGAGGGCGAGGTGACCGAGCTGCGCCGAAACGACGCCTGGGCGACCGTCTTCCTCACCCTCAGGGACCCGGCGACGGCGGCGACGCTGAAAGCGACGATCCAGCGCCGGGTCTTCGATCGTCTCGAGCTCGAGCTCGAGGAGGGGGAGACGGTGCATGCGCAGGGGCGGGCCGAGGTCTGGGAGGCTCGAGGTGAGCTCGCGCTCCGGGTGACGACCCTCGAGCGACTGGGGCTCGGCGAGCACCTCGTCGCGCTCGAGCGCCTCAAGCGGCAGCTCGCGGCGGAGGGGATCTTCGCCGCCGAGCGCAAGCGGCCGCTGCCGCGGGTCCCCCGCGCTGTCGGGATCCTGACCGGAGCAGACGCCGCCGCCCGCGGAGACGTCGTCGCGACGATCGCGCGCCGCTTCCCCGGGACGAAGGTCGTCGTCTGCGAGACACGCGTGCAGGGCACCGGCGCGGCCCGGAAGATCGTCGCCGGGCTCGCCGCGCTCGGTGCGCACCCCGAGGTGGACGTCGTCGTCGCGACCCGCGGCGGCGGGAGCTTCGAAGATCTCCTGCCGTGGAGCGACGAGGCTGTCGTGCGGGCGTTCGCCGCCTCGCGGGTCCCGGTGGTGTCCGCCGTCGGCCACGAGCAGGACACGCCTCTCTGCGACCTCGCCGCGGATGTCCGGGCCGCGACGCCGACCGCCGCGGGAGCGCTCGTCGTCCCCGACCGGGAGGAGCTTCGCGCTGCGCTCGAGAGGTCACGCGAACGGCTCGGCAGCGCCGTCCATGCCCGCTTCGCTCGCTCCGACGACCAGCTCGCGCGGCTGCACGCGCGTCTCCGCGAAGCGCCGACGCTCTTGCTCGAACGGCGGCGCGCGGCTCTCGACCGGACGGGAGCCCGGCTCCAGGCCCTGTCGCCGCTCGCGACGCTCGGCCGCGGCTACGCGATCGTCCGGGTACGCGGAGAAGCGCTTCGAGAGCCGACCGGGGTGGTGTCCGGCGACCGCGTCGACATCCAGCTCGCCGCCGGTGGCCTCGGGGCGCGAGTCGAGGAGGTGCGACCGTGACACCCGGGACGTCGTTCGAGGAGCTCCAGAAGGAGCTCGACTCGATCGTGACACGACTCGAGCGGGGAGACGTCCCGGTCGACGACGCGATCGCCCTCTTCAAGCGCGGTGAGGAGCTCTATCGCGAGTGTGCGTCGCGTCTACAGGCGGCCGAGCTCCGGATCGAGGAGCTCGCGCCGTCGGGAGACGGGACCGGCGGCCCCGAGCCGACACCGTGACAGGGAGGCCCCGCTTGGTGTATGAATCGCCCCATGTCGAAGCCCTCGACCGACCTCTTGCGCAAGATCCGCCTCTTCTCCGAGCTCGACGAGAAGGACCTCGAGAGCCTCGCCGACGAGTTCAACGAGCGCCGCTTCTCCGCGGGTGACCGGATCGCGCTCGAAGGCGAAGGCGGCCTGATGTTCTTCGTCGTCGCGAGCGGCGAGGCGTCCGTCGAGGTGCACGGCGACGAGGTCGGCAAGCTCGGAGCCGGAGACGCGTTCGGGGAGGTGGCTCTCATCGACCGCCGTCCACGGACGGCCACCGTGACCGCACAGTCGGACCTCGTCTGCTACGGGCTCCCGGTGTTCGTCTTCCGGCCGTTCGTGGAGTCCCGTCCGGCCGTCGCATGGAAGCTCCTCGAGGCGATGGCCGACCGGCTCGAAGCCGCCGAGTCGCGCTAGCGGACGCCTCCACGCGGCTGCGAGGAGAGAGGACGGTTGTGTCGGGCATCGGCAAGGACCTCGTGCGCCGACACTTCGAGGAGATGTTCAACGGTCGAGACCTGGCGGTCTGCGACGAGATCCACGCCGAGGACTACGTGGAGCACGCCCTCGCGCCGTTCGCACGCGAAGAGCCCGGCCGGGTGAACGGCCCCGAGCACATGCGCAGCGTCGTCGAGTGGCTGTACGGGCAGTTCCCGGACCTGCGCATGACCGTGGAGGCCGTGGTCGAGGAGGGTGACACCGTCGCCGTCCGGGTCCTCTCCGAGGGCACCAACCTCGGGCCGCTGAACGGAGTCGTCCCGGCGACGGGAAAGCGCTTCTCGGCCCGCCAGACGCACTGGTTCCGGGTGGCGGACGGCCGGCTCGCGGAGCACTGGGCGACGCGTGAGGACCTCCCCGCGATGCTCCAGCTGGGCGTGATTCAGGCGCCGGGACCGCCGGCTCGATAATGCGCAAGACCGGTATCCGCGGCAAAGCGCAGATCCCGGTCGCACGTGAATCCCTGAAGACGGCTGCTTCGCAGCCTCGTCGCTCCCGCAGTCAGAGCGCGCTCTCGTTCGTCAGGCGCCTGCCGAGGTCGACGAGGTCGGCCTCTGCGCGGGTCGGATCGCCCGAGAGCGCGACCGTCTCGGCCCCGGGGACTTCGGTGAGCACGCGCCCGCCGAAGACGACGCAGCGGATGCCTGCCTCGGCCGAGCGGCGCGCGACCTCGCCCGGCCCCTTCCCCTCGCTCGTCGTCTCGTCCACCTCTCCCTCGCCGGAGACGACGAGATCGCAGCCCGCGACCCGCTCGCCGAACCCGAGGAGATCGAGGATCCTCTCCGCGCCCGGAACGAGCGACGCGCCGAGTGCCGCCAGCGCCGCACCGAGGCCGCCTGCGGCACCCGCGCCCGCGAGCTCCGCATAGGGAGTGAGCTCGGGCATGGCCGCGAGGCGCCGCCCGAGCAGCTCGACGTCCTCGGGCGACGCGCCCTTCTGCGGCCCGTACAGCCGGGCTGCATCGCGGAGCAGCGTGCGGACGTCGCAGAGTGCCTCGGTCGGAAACGGGAGCTCGTCGACGACCTCGCGCAGGCCCTCGCCGCCGTCGACGGTGGCCACGCCGCCGAGGCCGACGAGGACCGAGCTCGGACGCGCGGCGGCGATCGCGACGAGGAGCTCGCCGAGACCGCGGCTCGAGGCGCGGAGCGGGTCGAGCTCGTGCGGATCGAGGAGCGGGAGGCCGATCGCCGCGGCGGCGTCGACGACCGCTCGCCCGTCGCCGAGACGGAGCCAGCGCGCGCGCACCGGCCTCCCGAACGGGTCGGAGACCAACGCGTCGTGCCACTCTCCGCCGAGAGCGGCGGCCAGGACGTCCGCGGTGCCCTCACCACCGTCGGCGACCGGCAGCTCGACTGCGTCTCCGCCGGTCTCGCGAACTCCGTGCGCGAGGGCGGCCGCCGCAGCTCGTGCCGAGAGGACTCCCTTGAGGCTAACGGGACACAGGAGTGCCCTCACGGGCCTCCTCGTGCTCGAGGTCGTCGACCATCCCGCGGACCGCCTCGAGCGGATCCTCGGCCGAGTCCTCGTCGCCCTGCATCCGGCGGAGCATCGCGAACGAGATCCCCTCTCGCGCGAGGAAGATGAGCCCGAGCCCGACTCCCACGGATACCTCGACCGCCTGCAGCACGAGCCCGTACGCGAACCCGGTCGCATACGGGACGCCGTAGTCGCGCAGGGGCAGCGCCACCGCCGCCTGCAGCAGGCCGACGTTCCCGGGCCAGAGCGGGAAGACGATCGCGATGTTCATGAGGAGCAGGACGACGCCCGCCGCGGGCAGCGGGGCGCCGAGGTCGAACGCCCTCATCACCGTCCAGACCGCGAGAAGCTGGAGTATCCAGCCGACGAGCTGGAAGAAGATCGCGCCCGCTGCCGGGAGCGGGGCGCGGAGGACGGCGAGACCCTGCCGCGCCATCGTCACCAGCCGGCGAACCGCTCCAGCGTCGTCGAGCGACGGCAGCCGCTGGTCGCGATGGTGCGCGGACAGCACGGCAACGGCAAGGAGGGCGATACCGACGAGCCCGAAGAGGACGAGGCTCGTCACCGCCCAGTGGGGGATCTTCGCCGTCAGCAGGACGTAGACGACGAGGAGCGCGACCGCCGGCAGGTCGAAGAGCCGGTGGGCGAAGACGGTCCCGACGAGCCGCGCGCTCGTGCCCTCGCCGTGCTCCGGCATGTGCCGCCGCAGCACGGCGACGCGGGCAAGCTCGCCGGCCCGGGCGGGCAGCACGGCATTTCCGAGCAACCCGACACAGAACGACGAGAACACGTGCCGGTACCGCGGATGCGGCTCAGGGGTCGCCTGGTCGATCGTGAGCTGCCACGCGATCGAGCGCGCGACGACGGAGAGCAGGTTGATGAACACGGCAAGGATCACCCACCGCCACTCGACGACGTCGAACGCGTTCCAGACCGCGCCCCAGTCGGGTCCGCGCCACCAGATCGCCGCGATCGCGAGCCCGAGGACGACGAGCGCGACGGCGCCGCGGAACCAGGGGTTGCGGAGCGTTCGCCGGAGCCTCACGCCGCCTCTCGCAACTCCTGTCCGACCAGGGACTCGTAGATCTGCTCCAGCCTCATCGCGATCGTCGGCCACGCATAGCGCTCGACGGCGATCGTCCTCGCGGCCGAGCCCATCTGCTCGCGAGCGGCCTCGTCGCCGACGATCCCCGCGACCGCTTCGGCGAGAGCATCCGGGTCACCGGGCGCGACCGCCACGGACGCCGAGGGATCGAGCACCTCTCGATACCCCGGGATGTCCGACGCGACCGCCGGGAGCGCGCATGCGAACGCCCGCGTGAGGACCATCCCGAAGCTCTCCCGCCCCAGGGACGGAGCGACGAGCGCCTTCGCGGACAGAAGCGTCTCGGTCAGCTCCTCCTGGCTCAAGAAGCCGACGACGTCGATCCCGTCGTCGGGAGTGCGGAGCCGCGTGAGCAGGAGGCGGACCGCGAGCGGATCGGCTCCGGCGACGGTGAGCCGAAGGCCGGTCCGGCGGCGGATCTCGGGCCAGGCGCGGAGGAGGACGTGCAACCCCTTCCGCGGTTCCTGCCGACCGGCGAAGACGATCCGGTGCTCGCGCGCTCCGGCCGGCGCGGCGTCGGGCAGGAGGACGCCGTTCGGGATGACCTCGAACGCACCCGGGAACCAACGCTCCTGCGAGGCCTTCGCCCGCTCCGAGACCGCGATCCGGTGGTCGATGCGGTCGATCAGGTAGCCCCAGAGGGGCTTGCCGAAACGGTTCCAACCGAGCTCGCCCGAGGCATGGAAGGTCCCGACGATCGGTGTTCGCGCGAGCACGAGCGCAGCAGTGCAGATCGCCGGCGTCATCGGCTCATGGACGTGGACGACGTCGAAGCGCTCACGCTCGAGCGCACGCCGCAAGCGAAAGAACGCCCGCGGCGAGAGGACGATGTTCGGCAGCGAGCCGTTGGCCGGCACGATCACCGAGCGCCCGACCGCGATGACCGTCTCCGGAGGATTGCCGTGCCTTCCCACCCGGGGGTGGAGCACGCGCGTGAACTGCCCCGGCGGGTCGTTCCCCATGATCAGACGCACGTCGTGGCCGAGCTCCTCGAGCGCGGCCGCCTGCAGCTCTGCGTGCTCGACGACCGCCCCCCAGAACGACCACGAGAAGGGGACGACGATGCCGACCTTCACCGGAGGGAGACTATCGGGCGCTACCCTGGGCCGAATGCGCCTGGACGGGATCCACCACGTGACGTGCATCACCGCGGACGCCCCCCGCAACGTCGACTTCTACACACGCCTGCTCGGGCTTCGCCTCGTCAAGAAGAGCGTCAACCAGGACGATCCGACTGTCTACCACCTCTTCTACGCAGACGAGGGGGGCTCGCCCGGGAGCGACATCACGTTCTTCGAGTACCCCGGCATCCGGCGCGGCCGAGCCGGCGCGGGCATGGTGCACACGGTCCAGTGGCGGGTCGCCTCAGACGACGCGCTCGACTTCTGGGGGGATCGGCTGAGGGGTCAAGCCGGCACGGTGGCGCGGAACCACAGCGTGCTGTCGTTCGAAGACCCCGACGGCCTGCGCCACGAGCTGAGGGCGAGCGATACCGACGACGAGCCGCTGGTCGCACAGCACCCGGAGATTCCGGAGGAGCTCGCGCTCCAGGGCTTCGACGGCGTGCGGGCGTTCGTGGCCGATCCGGAGCCGAGCCGGAACCTGCTCGAGATCGCGATGGCGTTCGAGCGCCGGGGCGACGCCGACTGGGAGATCCGCGGGCCGAGCCGCGGGAGCCTCTACGCCTACGACGCACCGCCCGCGGATCGCGGGATCCCCGGAGCAGGAACCGTGCACCACGTCGCGTGGTCGTCGACGATGGACGAGCAGGTCGCCTGGCGCGAGCGGGTCGCCGCGGCTGGCACGCAGCCGACGCCGGTGATCGACCGCTTCTGGTTCCGCTCGATCTACTTCCGTGAGCCGAGCGGCGTCCTCTTCGAGATCGCCACGCAGGGCCCCGGCTTCGCGGTGGACGAGGACACGGAACACCTGGGCGAGACGCTCGTCCTCCCGCCCGCGTTCGAGCATCTGCGCGGCCAGCTCGGACCGATCCTCACTCCGTTGCCGGACCCCCGGCCCTGGGCGACCTCCACGTCCTGACCGGACTCCAGCGGGTTCGCTACGACCAGGCCGCGAAGCGGCCTGCTTCAGGGGTCTTGGCGCGACCGGCGATTCCGCGAGAGCGGATCGGCGGTCTTGCGCCGATTAGACTCGCACGATGATCCTCGCAGGGGAGGGCCTTGCCGAGCTGCACACGCACCTCGGCGGCTCGGTCGCGTCGGACATCCTCTGGAGCCTCGCGCACGAGCAGGGGATCGCCCTCCCGGTCAAGGACTTCTGGGAGTTCGACGCGCTCGTCACGGTCTCCGACCCGCACGGAGTGCAGGGCCTCGACGCGCTCGACGCGATCTACCACTGGACCGAGCTCATCCAGTCGTCGCCGCTCGCGGTCGAGCGCTCGGTGCACGGCGCGATCGGCGGCGCGTACCGGTCGCAGGGGATTACGACGCTCGAGCTCCGCTTCAACCCGATGAAGCGGAACCGCGGAGGAGAGCGTGACCTCGACCACATCATCCTCGCGGCCATCCGGGGCCTCGACCTGGCCGGTCTCGAATACCCCCAGGTCCGGGCCGGGCTGATCCTGATGATGGATCGGACCTTCGACGTGCGCCTCAACGAGATCATCGTCGAGAAGGCGATGCGGTGGGCCGCCCGCGGAGTCGTCGGGATCGACATCGCGGGGCCGCGGCCCGGCGGCGGGCGCTACGACTACACGCAGATTGCGCCGCTCGTCGAGGCCGCCCGCGAGGCCGGGCTCGGCGTCACGATCCACGTCGGGGAGGAGGGCGGCGACCTCGGGCGCGAGGAGCTCGGCGAGGTCGTCGAGTCGCTCCGCCCCGACCGCATCGGCCACGGCATCCTCGCCGCAGGCGAGCCCGAGCTCGAGCGCTCGCTCCGGGAGCTCGGGATCGTGCTCGAGATCTGCCCCACCTCGAACCTGCTGACGAAGGCGCTCCCGGACGAGGACGCGGTCCGCGAGACGTTTCGCCGGTTCGTCGACCAGGGCGTCCTCTTCTCGATCGCGACGGACGGGCCGGAGATGATGCGCACCCATCTCCGCGACGAGCTCGAGCTCCTCCTCCGCATCGGCGCGCTCGACGAGGACGGGCTGCGCGAGGCGAACGCGCGCGGTCACGCGGCCGCGTTCGGCCGCCGCACTCCCGCCCTCGTACAGGCGTAGAGCTAGCCTCCGGCCGCGGCCGAGTCCGCAGCGGCGGAGGGCGCCTGTCCGTCTCCGCCGTGCCGCGCCTCGTACGCCACCGCGAGGTCGTGGAGGAACGCGCGCACCTCGCCGGGGCCGACGACGTGGATGTGCTCGCGTGGCCCGTCCGAGGACCGCGGGCTCGGAAGGAGCCCGCCGACATGGCCCGCGACCGACCCCGAGGGGAGCGCGTCGAGGAGGTCGTGGTCGGTGCGGTCGTCGCCGAGGCCGATCACGAAGTGCCACGACTCCCGCCCGTCGGGGAAGAGGCTCTTGACGTACACGCCCTTGTCGACTCCACGCGCGCGGACCTCGACCAGCTGGTGCCCGAGGAGGATCTCCGCCGGCGCGCCCGCGAGGTGGTGGCCGAGGTCGTTCAGCAGCTCGTGTGCGCGCCACGCACCGTACTCGCGCTCGGCCTGACGGTAGTGCCAGGCGACGCTGCAGGACTTCCGCTCGACGTGGGAGCCGGGGACGTCCGCCGACACCTTCCGCAAGAGCCGCTCGATGGGGCGGAGCCAGCTCAGGTCGAGGTCGACGAGCGTCCTCCACTCGCCACCAGGCGCTCGCGCGATGTAGCCGTGCTCGGCGCAGAGATGGACCGGGAGCCGTCCGAACCACTGCTCCAGGTTCCTGCGCCGGCGGCCGCTGACGATGTGCACGTCCGTCTGCGGGAGTGCCGCCAGCTCGCGGAGGAGAGCCCGGATCTCGGGCGTCGGCGAGGCCAGGTCGGGATGCGCCTCGAACTCGCGGAGCGTCCCGTCGTAGTCGAGGATGATCGTGCGTGCACGAGCACGCGCGAACCGGCGGCCGAGCCTCTCTTCGACCGTCTCGTCGACCGTGGGCGGACGTCCGCGCCCCGACACCCGGCGGGAATACCTCCCGAGCCGTCCGAGGTAACCCTCCGCCCAGCGCCGGCAGTCGAGTGCCTCGACGCGCTTCGCCATCGTCTCGAGCCGGCGCTGGCGCTCGCGCGCAGGCAGCTCGAGTGCCGTGGCGAGGTGCTCGACGACCCCGTCCACGTTCCACGGGTTGACGAGGAGTGCGCCCGGAAGGACCTGCGCCGACCCCGCGAACTCGGAGAGCAGCAGCGCCCCGCGCCAGCGGCTCGGCAGGCCGGGCTCGGACTGGCAGAGGACGAACTCCTGCGCGACGAGGTTCATCCCGTCGCGGAGCGCAGTCACCATCATCACGTCCGCGCGCCGGTAGAGGGCGACGAGCCCGGGCTTCGAGACGTCGCGGTGCAGGTACTCGACCGGGGTGATTCCCGGCTGGCCGAAGCGCCCGTTGATGCGCGAGATGAGGAGCTCGATCTCGTTTCGCTGCGCGACGTACTCGGGGCTCTCGAGCCGCGACGGGACGAGTACCTGGATCATCGTCGTCGTCAGCGCCCGGTCGGGCTCCTCCTCGAGGAAGCGCTCGAACGCGAGGAGCTTCTGCGGGATCCCCTTGGTATAGTCGAGCCGCTCGACGCCGAGCACGAGCTTTCGCCCCTCGTACTGCTGCTCGAGCCCGGCGAGGAGGCGCTCGGTCTCGGGGTCGGCGAGGAGCTCGCGGAAGCCCTCGACGTCGATCCCGATCGGGTCGACTCCGATGCCGATGCGGCGGCCGTCGAGCTCGAGCCAGTCTGGCGCCGAGTCGAGCCCGAGCATGCGCAGGCAGGAGGAGCGGAAGTGCCGTGCGTAGTCGCCGACCTGGAAGCTGATGTAGTCGGCGCCGAGGACGCCGCGCAGAAGCTGGTCGCGCGCGGGCAGCACGCGGTAGACCTCGGACGACGGGAACGGGATGTGCAGAAAGAATCCGATCGAGAGACCGGCTGCGCGCCGGCGGAGCATCGCCGGTACGAGCATGAGGTGGAAGTCGTGCACCCACACCCGCGCGTCCGGCTCGCAGTGCTCGAGGATGAGGTCGGTGAACCGCTCGTTCACCTCGACGTAGCGGTCCCACGCCTCGGGCGTGATCCGGAGCTGGCCGGTGAAGTAGTGGAAGAGCGGCCAGAGCGTGTCGTTGCAGACACGGCCGTAGAAGTCCTCCTCCTCCGCCCGCGAGAGGAAGACGGGATAGAGGTTGTCCTTGGCGAGGCGCTTCTCGACCTTGTCGCGGAGGTTCGTCGAGACGACCGTTCCCGGCCATCCGATCCAGGCGGCATCACCGCGCATCGCTCCGAGCGCGGCGGCCAGCCCGCCCGAGCTCCGCTGGACGTCGAACTTGCCGCCGCCGACCGTGAGCCGCACCGGCAGACGGTTGCTCGCGATCACGAGGCCCCCATGTCCGATGCGCCGCGCCACCGGTTCCACCTCCTAGAGGCTTGATGCGAAATTGCCGCGCCGTCGGGGGCGGCCACGACCAAGCCGGGCGACACCGGCGGGACTCGTGCAGGCT
>DASSQE010000106.1:0-22652 GCA_035702645.1 Gaiellaceae bacterium | reverse complement strand
GGCGGGGCAGCCACGGTGCACGACCGCACGAGAGGTAGACCTCCCGACCTGCTTCCCGAAGCTCCTCGGCGATCTGGCATCCGGACTGCCCACTGCCGACGACGAGCACCGGCCCGGGAGGAAGGGCGTGCGGGCTCGTGTAGCCCGTGACGTCCACCTGCAGCAAGCCTGCGGGGAGCGCCGAGGCGGGTACGGGTCTGAACGGGCGCCGGTAGGTGCCCGTGGCGAGCACGAGCGTGTGCGCCTGGCGAGAGCCGGCAGACGTCTCGAGCACGAATCCGGCCTTCTCGTGCACGCGGACCGAGTGAACGGCGATGCCCTCCTCCACCGGGACGTCGAACGCCTTGGAATAGCGCTCGAGGAACGCGAAGATCTCGTCGCGGTGAACGAAGCCGTCCGGGTTCTCACCGTCGTACGGACGGTCCGGCAGCTGCATGCTCCAGTTCGGCGTGACCAGACAGAAGCTCTCCCACCGGTCTCGCCACGTTTGGCCCACGCGGCCCCGCTCGAGCACGACGTGCTCGAGCCCGCGGCGTGTGAGCTCGCGGCTCGTCGCGAGGCCCGCCTGGCCGGCGCCGACGACCACGAGATCGGACATCTATCCCTCCTTGAGCGAGGCGATGAACTCCGCCCCGCCCGCCATCCGCTCGAGCTCGTCGCGGCGGAGGGCGTCGTCGAGCTCCTCGATGCGCGTGTGGGTCGGGTCGCCGGGAACCTTCTCGACCCGGAAGTGGCGCTCGGCGACGCTCGCGATCTGGGGCAGGTGGGTGATCGTGAGGACCTGCGCGCGCTCGCCGAGCCGCTGCAACGTCGCCGCGACGGCATGCGCGGTGACGCCGCCGATGCCCGCGTCAATCTCGTCGAATACGAGCGTCTCTCCTCCGGCGACGGCCGCGAGCGCCAGCGCGATGCGGGAGAGCTCGCCGCCCGAGGCACTCTCTGCGACAGGGGCGAACGGGAGGCCTGCGTTCGGGCGGACGAGGAACGACACCGAGTCGGCGCCGGTCGGGCCTGTCTCACGTTCTCCCAGCTCGACGAGGAACTCGCCGTCGCCCATCCCGAGCTCCCGGAGCTCGGTGGAGACTGCGTCGGCGAGCGCGGGCGCACGGCCGCGGCGGGCGGTGCGCAGGTCGCCGGCGAAGGCTTCGACGCGGGCCTCGGATTCCGCCACCGCCTCCGCTGCGGCAGCGACGGGGTCGCGGCCCGCGGCGGCCTCGTCGAGCTCTGCCCGGGCAGCGGTGGCACGTTCGAGCAGCTCTTCCAGCGAGTCGGCGTCGAAGCGGCGCTTCAGGTCGGCGATCCGCGAAAGGCGCTCCTCGACGTCCTCCACCCGGGCCGGGTCCGCGTCGAGTGATGCGAGGAAGCGGCCGAGGTCGCTCCCGACCTCGCGCAGGCGGAGCGTGGCGTCTCGAAGCTCGGCGGCAACCTCCCCCAGCTCGGGCGCCAGGCGCTCGACCGGCGCGAGCGAGCGCTCCGCGCTCGCGGTGAGCTCCGCGGCGCCGCCTCCGTCCTCGGGCGCAATCGCCGTCAGCGCGGCCGCGGCAGCCTCGCCGAGCTCGCTCACGTGACGAAGGCGCTCGCGAGTTGCGCGAAGCTCCTCCTCGTCGCCGGCGGCCAGACCCTCAGTTCCCTCGACGAGCAGCTCGAGCTCGGCGAGCCGACCCGCGACGGCGTTCGCGTCACGCGTCAGCTCCGCGTGGCGCCGCCGCGCCTCACCGAGCTCCCGCCAGGCGTGAAGCGCTTCCCTGCGCCGCTCGAGCTGGTCGTCGCCGCAGAAAGCGTCGACGGCGTCGAGTTGGAAGGCGGGGCGGGCGAGCCGCCGCTGCTCGAACTGCCCCGACATCGCGATCAGGCTCTCGGCCGCAGCGGCGACGTCTTCCCGCGCGACCGCCCTCCCCCACGCGTACGCGCGCGTTCGGCCGTCGCCGAACACGCGCCGCGCGAGGACGAGCCCCACCTCTCCCTCCGGGCGGAGCTCCGCCAGCGCCGCGACGTCGTCGAGCTCGAAGAAGCCGTCCGGCACGTCGAGCTCGGCCTCGACGTACGCCTCCGGACCGTCGGCTCCCACGGAGGACGCGTCCGCGCGCCCGCCGAGCAGGAGCCCGATCGCCTGCGCGAAGATCGTCTTCCCCGCTCCCGTCTCGCCCGTGACCGCATTCAAGCCGGGAGCGAAGTCGAGGTCGGTCTCGCGGATGAGCACGAGGTTCTCGATCCGGAGCCGACGGAGCATGCCTCGCGACAACCTAGCCCACTCCGAGGCTTGCGAGCACATTCGCGCCGAATCGCGATTGAACGTGTGCGACGGAGTGCAGTACCGTGCCGGCGTGAAGGCCGCGCTGTACGTCCTCGGTGGGCTCGTGGTCGTCGCGTTCTTCATCGTCCGCCAGCGGCGAAGCGATCGATTCCGAGAGCGGTCGCTCGTCTTCCCGATCGCCCTGGGCATCTACGGCGTCGTCGTCCTCAGCGACTCGACCAAGCATCACGCGCTCACCGTCGCCTCGACCGTGTTCCTCGTCCTGAGCGCGCTCGCATCGATCGGCTTCGGCGTGATCCGCGGGCGAACGATCGAGCTCTTCGAGAAAGCAGGCGAGCTCTGGGAGCGGGCATCGTGGACGACCATTGCCGTCGGCTGGGGTGGGCTTCTGGTCACGCGCGTCCTGCTCATCGCGATCGCAGCTGCTGCCGGAGCGACGATCGCAGCGTCGGCTTCGTCGATCCCCCTCATGCTGGCCATCACGTTGGCCACCCAGATGTTCGTCGTGCGACAGCGCGCGAGGGCGATGGGTGTTGCGATCGCTCCCTCTCGGAGAGCCCGCCGACGTCCTCGACGGTAGCCGGTCGCGTCGGACTACGAAGCGAAACTCTGGCGGTAGCGACGCACGAACGTCGCCTCGGGCAGCGTGGCGAGGAGCGAGCGCTCCCCACCGATCCGGACGACCGCCCGCTCGGCTTTGGCGAGCGACGACACCCGATGGCCGTCCACGAGCACGCCGACCTTCACCTCCGGCGTCCGATTCCAGACGATGACGTCCGACCCCGGTGGGATCACGACCGGACGAGCATGCAACGAGTGCGCCGCGACGAACGTGAGCGCCATCGCCTCGAGTCCCCACATCAGCACCGGCCCGCCGTTCGAGAGGTTGTAGGCCGTCGAGCCCGACGGCGTCGAGCAGATGATCCCGTCGCACGGCTGGCGCGCGAGCTCCTCCCCGCCGACCGCGACCTCGAGCTCGATCATCCGCCCGAGCTCCGCGCTCGCGACGACGACGTCGTTGACGGCCCTGTCGAGACCGTCCGGATGCTCGACCTCGAGCGTGGGCAGCTCGACGATCTCGTACTCGCCGGCGAAGACCCGCGCGATGCCCGCCTCGAGATCGCGCCGCCCCATCGAGCTGAGGAAGCCGACGCGCCCGAAGTTGACGCCGACGACGGGGATGCCCGTCCCGAGGAAGCGGGTGAGCGCTCGGAGCACCGTGCCGTCGCCCCCGAGCACCACGGCGATGTCCGCACCCGACACGTCGCCGGACTCGACGAGACCGTGCTTGCCCGCCTCGTCCGCCGGGAACAGGAGCTCGACCCCGTGCTCCCGGGCGACCGACTGCAGGCGCGCGAGCCCCGCCCCGATCTGGCGCGGCTGGCCGTGCGTGACGACCGCCGCGCGGGCGATCTGCCTAGGCCGAGCCAACGGCGTTGTCGATCCAGCGGTCGATGTCATCGCGAGTCGTTGTGCTCGGGCGGTTGACGAGATGGACGAAGAACTCCCGGTTCCCCTTCGGGCCGGGCAGCCCGGAGTCTACGACGCCGACGGTATCGGCACCCCAGCCCCGGGAGTCCTCGACGACACGTTCGAGCACCCCCCGCTGCACCCCGGCATCGCGCACGACGCCCTTGCGGACGTCGGCCCGTCCCGCCTCGAACTGCGGCTTCACGAGGACGATCGCCTCCCACCCGGGTCGCGCGAGCTCGAGCACGGGCGGAAGTGCCTTCGCGACGCCGATGAACGAGACATCGCACGTCACGAGGTCGGGCGCGAACGGGAGCGCCGTGAGGTCGCGTGCGTTCGTCCGCTCGAGCACCGTGACACGCGGGTCGGTGCGCAGGCGCGGATGAAGCTGCCCGTAGCCGACGTCGATGGCGATCACGCGCGCCGCGCCCGCCTGGAGCAGGCAATCCGTGAAGCCGCCGGTCGAAGCCCCCAGGTCGGCGCAGTCGCGGCCGGCGACGTCGACAGCGAACGCGCGGAGGGCATGCGCGAGCTTCTCGCCCCCACGCGAGACGTACGGGCGCGGCCGATCGACCGTGAGCTCCACGTCCTCGCTCACCTGCTGGCCGGGCTTCTCGTAGCCTCGGACGAGACCCGCCAGCACCAGAGCCTGCGCCTGGCTCCGCGTCTCGGCGAGCCCCCGTTCGACGAGCACGACGTCGAGGCGCTTCCTCACCCGAGTGAGGCTAGACCACGGTCAGCCGGGGATGACGCGCCGGGCCGCGACGAAGCTCGCGCCGTAGCCACTCGCGAGGCTCACGACCTCGACGTCCTCGCCGGTCTGCGGCGCATGCACCATCCGCCCCTTCCCGACGTAGATTCCGACGTGGCCGAGCCCCGAGAAGAAGAGGATGTCGCCCGGCCGCAACTTCGTCCTGCTCACCGCCCGCCCCGTGTCGTACAGCGCGTACGAGCTGTGAGGGAGCGAGACCCCGACCTGCGCGTACGCGAAGCGGACGAGGCCCGAGCAGTCGAACCCGCTCGGCGACTCCCCTCCCCACACGTACGGGACGCCGACCTCGGAGAGCGCGATTACCGCTGCGCGTTCGCCCCTGTCCACGGCGGGCCTGCGGACAGCGCCCCGCATGTCCCTCCCGTGCCGCGCAGACGCCGTCGTCGGCATGGCTGCCGCGATGCACACGGCGGACAGGAGCGCGAGCGCGGGCGTGAGACGTCGGAGGCGGGAGGACATCGGGTGAGAGGGAACGACGGCGCGCGCGGAGAGAAGGGAAGCGCGGGCCTGGCCTGTTCGTGAGGTCGCACCCTACTCGGGGATCCGGATCAGGGAATCCCTCGGACTGGCCTACAGGCCGGAATCCCTCAAACGGTGCGGGTCGCGATCGCGTCGACGAGCGAGGCGAGGACCGAGGTGTCCGCCGGCACCTCGTCGAGCCGCTCGCGGGCGCGTTCCGCAGTCGCGTCCGCGAGCTCCCGCGCGCCCTCGTCTCCGAGCCGCGCGGCGAATCCGTCCCCGTCGAGAATGTCGTCGACGACCTGGAAGAGGAGCCCGAGCTCGTCGCCGAACCCGCGCCAGGGCACATGCTCAGCGTCCGGGACACCGGCCGTCCGCAGGCCGAGATCCACTGCGGCCGAGAACAGCCGTCCGGTCTTCAGGCGGTCGAGTGCCGCGAGGTCCTCGTCGTCGCCGGTGACGTCCCGGTACTGGCCGCCGATCATGCCGAGCGTCGCGTCGACGAGCTCTCGGGCAGGCCCGGGATCGTCGTACGTCAGCGCCAGCCGGAACGCCTCGGCGAGGAGTGCGTCTCCCTCCAGGATCGCGACTGCCTCGCCGAACGCGACGTGCGAGCTCGGCCGCCCGCGCCGCACGTCGTCGTCGTCGAGCGCCGGGAGGTCGTCGTGCACGAGCGAGAAGGTGTGCACGAGCTCGACTGCGCATGCCGCCGGCAGGGCGTCCTCGACGGTGCCTCCGGCTGCCTCGGCGACCGCGAGACAGAGCACCGGCCGGATCCGCTTGCCGCCGGACTCGAGCGCGTAGCGCATCGCCGTCTCGAGCTGCGCGAGATCGGATGCGAGCGAAAGCGCTGCGAGGAACTCGTCGACGGCGTCGCGAAGCTCGTCAGGCGTCCGCATCGGCGAGTGTGCGCGCGCGCGTGAGCTCCGCCTCGATCTCCTTCGCGAGCGACGCCAGCTCCGTGATGACGTCGATCGCCGCGTCGCCGTCGAGATCGTCCGCATCCGCGAGCCGCTCGAGCTCCTCGCGCTTGGCCTCGAGCTCGGCGAGCAGCGCCTCGGCCTTCTCGATCGCCTCGCCCGCCGGGGTCGAGCTCACGCAGCCTCCTCGTCTCTGGCGATCCGTCCGAGGATGCCGTTGACGAGCTTCGCGGCGTCGTCGGACGCGTACCGCTTGGCGAGCACCACCGCCTCGTTGATCGCCACCTCTCGCGGCACCGTCCTCTCCTCGAGCTCGTAGACACCGATCCGCAGGACGTTCCGCTCGAGCGTACCCAGCCTGTCGGCGGGCCACTCGTCGGACGTCTCCGTGATCCGCCGGTCGAGCCGCTCCGCCCGCTCGGCGACCGCGGCGGCCAGCGACGCGGCGAACTCGTCCGGCTCGCCCTCGTACAGCGAGGCCAGCGGCTTCCCGGTCAGGTCCCACTGGTAGAGGAGGAAGAGCGCCGTACGCCGCGCCGCCCGCCGACCGACAGGAGGGCTCATGCGGGGGCGAGCGAGGGGAGCGTGCCCATGAGCTCGTCGAGCGTCGACGTCGAGTACTCGCCGGTCCGGAGCTCCGCCGAGTCGAGGATGTCCAGCGCGAGCTCGCGTGTCGTCGGGATCCCCTCGACGCGAAGCTCGCCGAGCGCGCGGAGCGCGCGAGAGATCGCGTCCGGCCTTGTCTCGTCCCAGACGATCAGCTTCGCGATGAGCGAGTCGTAGTGCGGCGGGATCGTGCTTCCGTCGCGTATCGCCGTGTCCACGCGGATGCCCGGACCGAGCGGCGGCGTGAACTGTGTCACGGTCCCCGGGGCGGGCGCGAAGCCGCGTGCCGGGTCCTCCGCGTTGATTCGGATCTCGATCGCGTGCCCGTGTCGCGGCGCACGGCCGGTGCGCGCGACCGGTTCGCCCCCGGCGATCCGGACCTGCTCGCGGACGATGTCGATCCCCGTGACGAGCTCCGTCACCGGGTGCTCGACCTGGAGCCGGCAGTTCACCTCGATGAAGTGGAACGAGCCGTCCGGCCCGACCAGGAACTCGAACGTGCCCGCGTTCCGATAGCCGATCGCGTCGCAGGCGCGCTCGACCGCTGTCTCGAGCGCCTCCCGGGCCTCGGCGTCGAGGGCGACCGAGGGAGACTCCTCGATCAGCTTCTGGTGGCGGCGCTGCACCGAGCACTCGCGTTCACCGAGCGTGAGCACGCCGCCGTCGGCGTCGCACAGTGCCTGCACCTCGACATGGCGCGCCGGGCTCAGCACCTTCTCCACGTAGAGCGAGCCGTTCCCGAAGGCCGCCTCCGCCTCGAGCGACGCCGCCGCGAACGCGTCGTCGAGCTCGCCGGCGGCGCTCACGATCCGCATTCCCTTCCCGCCTCCGCCCGCGACCGCCTTCAGAAGCACGGGGAACCCGGCCTCCGCGGCGACGGCTCTCGCATCGGCGAGCGTGGCCGAGCCGTCCGAGCCGGGAACGAGCGGAACGCCGGCGGCGCGCATCTCCTCCTTCGCCCGCACCTTGTCCCCCATCCGCTCCATCACGTCGGCGGACGGCCCGATGAAGACGAGGTCGTTCTCCTCGCACGCCCGCACGAACGCCGGGTTCTCGGCGAGGAACCCGTAACCCGGATGGACCGCGTCGCAGCCCGTCGTCTCCGCCGCCGCGACGACGTTCGGGATGTCGAGATAGCTCGCGCCCGCAGGCGGCGGGCCGATGCAGACCGTCTGATCCGCGAGCTCGACGTGCAGCGCGTCTCGATCGGCCGTCGAGTGGACGGCGACAGCCTCGACGCCGAGCTCGTGGAGCGCACGGATGACGCGCACGGCGATCTCGCCCCGGTTCGCGACGAGGACCTTCGAGAGCATGCAGCCCCCTCAGAGGACCGGAAGTGCCGGCGCCGGGTCGATCTCGAACAGGAGCTGCCCGAACTCCACGGGCTGCGCGTTCTCGACGTGGATCGTCCGGACGATGCCCGAGACCTCCGCCTTCAGCTCGTTGAAGAGCTTCATCGCCTCGAGGAGGCAGAGCGTCTGGCCGGGAGCGATCACGTCGCCGACGTCGACGAACGCCGGCGCTCCGGGGTTCGGCGCACGGTAGAAGACTCCCACCATCGGCGACTCGACGCGCATGACGCCGTCCTCGACGGGCGCCGCGACCTCGACCTCCGTCTCGGCGACGGCAACGGACTCGTTCGCGGTGACGCCCGGCGCGAGGAGACCGGGCTCGTCCGCGCGGCGCACCGACACGCGCATGCCCTCGTCCTCGATCTCGATCTCGCCGACGCCCGACTCCTGGACGATCTTCACGAGCTCGCGGATCCGCTCGCCGCGCTCGGCGTCGGCGTCCTCGGCGATCAGGACGGTGTCGCGGGAGTGGCGTGCCCGAATCGTGCGCAGGAGATCCTCTGCCTCCGGCCCGAACATGGCGAGGAGCACGAGCTCCTCCTCGCTCGCCGCGAGGCCCTCGGCGGAGCGACGGACGTCCTCGGCGGTCGGCGGGTCGTCGCCCAGCGACGGCCGTGGCGCGAGCAGCGTGATCGCGCGCTCGGTCGCCGGGTCGATCGGCTCGGGTGTGTTCCCGTAGCCGCCCTGGACCAACGAGCGGAACTCGTCGATGACCGTTCCGTAGCGCCGCGCCTCGAGCACGTGGAGAAGAGCCTGCGACGCGAGGATCTGGCCCATCGGGGCGGCGAGCGGAGGCCAGCCCGCCTCGGCGCGGACACGGCCTACCTCCTCGAGGACGTCGAGGAGACGGTCCGCGGCGGCATGCGCGCGCAGGTGCACGTCGAGCGCTGCGACGAGGCCGGCGGGCAGGTCGTACTCGGCCGCGCGCACGGCGATCCGCGGCGCGACCGGCGCGACGGGCTCGTCCCCGATGTGCTCGTCGATCACGTCCGCCGCCTCCCACAGCTTCGCCACGTCCACGCCGGTCCCGTGGCCGAGCCCGTCGAGCGACTCGGCGAGCGACTCGCCGGAGACCCGGTGCAGCGTCAGCGCCAGCGGGTAGACCGCCGTCGCGACGAGGTCGGCCCCTTCCTCGACGGCCGCGAGGGCCGCTGCGAGGGCCGTCCCGGCGGAGCCCTGGACGTAGAAGCCGACCGGAAGCTCGCTCGCCTCCTTGATCCGGCCGACGAGCTCCTGCGCGCGGTGCGGCAGGAGCGCGCCCGTGGGATCGTTCACGATCACGCGCGTGGCGCCGAGCTCCCCCAGCTTGCGCGCCTGCTCGACGAGCGTGTCCGACTCCTCCGTCCGCCCGGGTCCGTAGATGAGGCCCGCGTGAAAGGCGCCGCCGGCGTTCGTGATCGCCGCTCCTGCCTCACGGAGGTTGGAGACGTCGTTCAGCGGGTCGTGGAGACGGAAGACCTCGATGCCGTTCTCGGCCGCACACGCGACGAAGCGGCCGACGATGTCCCCGCTGACCGGCCGGGAGCCGACGAGGAACCGTCCACGGAGCGCGATCCCGAGCGGCGTGGACACGCGGGCCTTGATCCCGCGGATGCGCTCCCACGGGCTCTCGACTCGTCTCCGCACGGTCGCATCGAAGACACCGCCGCCCGAGATCTCCAGGCAGGCGAACCCGGCGTCGTCGAGGATGTCGGCGACGCGGAAGATCTCAGCCGTCGGCAGGCTGCCCGCGAGAGGCTCCTGCGAGAGCAGCCGGACGGTCGTGTCGACGAGCTTCGGCACGAGCGGGACCTTAGCGACCCGTCCGAGCGACCGGAGCCGAGCGCTCGGGCGCAGCCCGGCGCTGCGAGATCACGTCAGGCGCGGCTGATGTAGCGCCCCTCGCGGGGGTCGACCTTGATCCGCTCGCCGCTGCCGATGAAGAGCGGGACCTGGACGACCGCGCCCGTCTCGAGCGTAGCCGGCTTCGTCACGTTCGAGACCGTGTCGCCGCGCACCGCCGGCTCGGTCTCGGCCACTGCGAGCTCCACCGACGCCGGAAGCTGGAGCCCGGCAGGCTTGCCGTCGACGGCGAGCATCTGCACCGAGCTCGACGGAGCGAGGTAGGCGAGCGTGTCCGCCACCTCGCCGTGCGGGAGGCCGAACTGCTCGTACGTCTCCTCGTCCATGAAGTGCGCCTCGGAGCCGTCGTCGTAGAGGTACTGGACGTTCTTCACCTCGGTGTGGACGCGCGCGAACTTCTCCCCCGCCCGGAACGTTCGATCGACGACCGCACCGGTGTCCAGGCTCTTCAGCTTCGTGCGGACGAACGCGCCGCCCTTGCCCGGCTTCACGTGCTGGAACTCGACGATGCGCCAGACGCCGCCGTCGAGCTCGACGTGCATGCCGTTCCGGAACTGGTTGGTGGAGACCGTCTCGGCCATCGGCGGCGACCAGTCTAGACGCGCCGTTCAGGAGACGGTCACGAGCTCCTTCGTGAACTGCGTCAGGCTCTCGCGGCCGTCCGCGGTGACGAGGACGAGATCCTCGATGCGGACGCCGCATCCCTCGTCGGGAAGGTAGATCCCGGGCTCGACGCTGACGACGTTGCCCGACTCGAGCGTGTCGGTCGACTCTGGCCGCAACACGGGCGCCTCGTGCACCTCGATCCCGACGCCGTGGCCGAGGCCGTGTCCGTACGCCCAGCCGTATCCCTCCTTCTCGATCGGCGCGCGCGAAGCCGCGTCGGCGTCGACGCCGGTGACGCCGGGGCCGACGGCGGCGAGCCCGGCGAGCTGCGCCTCGAGGCAGAGGGCGTACAGCCAGCGGAGGCGGTCGGACACGTCGCCGACTGCGAACGTCCTCGTGCAGTCGGAGCAGTAGCCCGCCACGACACAGCCGGCGTCGACGACGACGAGCACGCCCGGCTCGATCGGTGCGTCACCGGGAACGGCGTGCGGCGAGGACGCGGTCTCGCCGGCGGCGACGACCGTTCCGAACGACACCCCCTCCGCTCCACGGTCGCGGAACGTGCGCTCGACCCACCACGCGAGCTCGCGTTCGGTCCGTCCGGTGAAGCGCTGGTTCGCGAGCAGCTCGAAGACCTCGTCGGAAAGCGCACCCGCGCGGCGGATCGCGTCGATCTCCCCGTCGTCCTTGACCGCCCGGAGCGCCTCGACGAGCCCCGTCGTCGGGCGGGCCACGACGCCGCCGGCCTCGAGTGTCTCGACGTGCGCGTACTGGAGGTGGTTCGCCTCGAAGGCGATCGTGCGCCCGGCGAGCTTCTCCGCGAGCGAGGACATGAGGTAGCGGGAGACCTCGACGAACGTGACGCCGTCCACCTCGCGCCCGCGCGACGCGTAGCGGAAGTCCGCGTACAGCGTCGCCTCTCCGTCGGGCTCGACGAGGAGCGCGGCGTTCGAGCTCGAGAAGCCCGTGAGGTAGCGCACGTTCGGCTCGTACGTTACGAACAGCGGAGCGTCGAGCCGCTCCGCCAGGCGCCCGATCCTGCTCACGCCGAGCTTCCGACGAGGAAGTCGAGCGCCTCCCGGTATCCGTCCGGCCCCTTCCCGATCACGCGCGACGTGATGACGTCACCGAGGACCGAGAAGCGGCGCCACTCCTCGCGCTCGTCGACGTTCGAGAGATGCACCTCCACGATCGGCGCTTCGAACAGCTCGAGCGCGTCGTGGATCGCCCACGAGTAGTGGCCCCACGCCCCCGGGTTGACGACGATGCCGTCCGCCCAGTCGAGGCCCTCGTGGCACCAGTCGACGAACTCCCCCTCGTGGTTCGTCTGCCGGCAGCGGACCGTGCACTGCCTCTCGGACGCCCACTCGTAGATCCGGGTCTCGAGCTCCGAGAGCGTCAGTCCACCGTACACGTCCGCCGGCCGCCGCTCGAGCTCGTCCAGATTGACGCCGTTCAGGACGAGGATCCGCACGCCGCGAACCTACTCGATCAGCGCGTCGAGGGCGTCTCTGACGACCGCCGGGTCGAGGTCGACGCCGAGACGGGGGCGCCCTGGCGCGTCGAGGAGCACGAGACGCGGGCGGCCGTCAACCGCCTTCTTGTCGCGGAGGAGCGCAGCCCAGGCAGCGTCTCGGTCGACGCGAACGCGTCGTGGCCGAAGAATCTCCTCGACCCTCGCGGCCTCGTCCTCGAGCTCCGAGAGCCGGAGCGCAGCGGTCAGCCCGAGCGCGACTGCACGGCCGTGCGAGAGCGTGAAGGCGGACGCGGCCTCGAGCGCATGCGCAAACGTGTGGCCGAGGTTGAGCTCCGCGCGAACGCCGCGATCGAATGGGTCGCGAAGGCAGATCGCGGCCTTGAAGGCGGCACAGCGCCGCACCTGCTCGGCGAGCGGGAGCTCCCAGAGCGGCTCGCCCGCGAGCAGGCCCGTCTTCACGACCTCGGCGGCTCCGTTCCGGACCTCGTCCTCGGGGAGCGTCTCGAGGAACGTGGTGTCCACGATCGTCTCGACCGGCCAGTGGAACGCGCCGACGAGGTTCTTCGCATCCGCGAGGTCGATCCCCGTCTTGCCGCCGATCGCGGCATCGACCTGGCCGACGAGCGTGGACGGCACGGCCGTCCAGCTCACCCCGCGCAGATACGTGGCGGCGACGAACCCCACGAGGTCGGTCGTCGATCCGCCGCCGACCGCGACGACGGTCCCGCCTCGCTCGACCCGGAGCGCCCGCCATAGCCGTTCGGCTTCCGCAAGTGTCTTCGCGCTCTCTCCCCGCGGAACGCGGTGCGTCGCCGCGATCGTGTGCAGCTCGGCGACGTGCTCGTCGGCCACCAGCGCGTCTCCGACCGCCTCGTGGTGCGGTGCGAACCGGATCCCAGCGGCAGCGAGGACGACATCGTCCGCATCCGTCCCGCGGGCGTGCGCCGCACTCTCGTAGAGCGGGCGTCGGAGCTCGTAGCGTTTCCGGAACGCGGTCTCGTCGCGGGCGAGCGGGCGGCGGCTTCCACCCACGCGCCGCCAGGCGGTGTCCACTTCGACGTCGAGCAGGACGACCAACGCGTCGAGCTCGGAGAGCAGCGATCGCGTCTCGACCGCGCCCCCTCCGACCGCGATCACCGCCGGCTCGCGCCTAGCGCATGCCTCCTTCACGAACGACGCCTCGAGCTCGCGGAAGGCGGTCTCGCCCTCGCGCTCGAAGAGCTCCGGGATCGGGCCGTGTGCGCGCTCGATCTCTCGGTCGACATCTCGGAGCGGGCGCCCGAGCCGCTCGGCGACCGAGGCGCCGATGGTCGACTTTCCCGCCCCCATGAAGCCGATCAGAACGAGGTGGCGATCTAGCGCGTGCGCCACTCGATTCGATCCAGGTACGCGGCGTGAGCGGCGAGGAAGTCGGAGAGGGAGTCGCCGCCGAACTTCTCCCGCGCGGCGCGCGCCAGCTCCCACGCGACGGCGGCCTCCGCGACGACGGCCAGCGCCTCCACCGCCTGGACGTCGCTCCGCTCCACGAGCGCTTCCGCCGGCTCGCCCGTCGCCAGATCGACCGACGCGAGCGGGCGCATCAGCGTCGGGAGTGGCTTCATGGCCGCTCGGACGACAAGCGGCTCGCCGTTCGTTACCCCCGCCTCGAGACCGCCTGCGCGATTCGTTCGCCGGCGCAGGCCCGGTTCGATCTCGTCGTGGGCCTCCGAGCCGCGGGCGCGCGCGAGCGCGAGCCCGTCTCCGATCTCGACCGCCTTCACGGCCGGGACGCCCATGAGCGCGGCCGCGAGCCGCGCGTCGAGCCGGTCGCGCTTCTCGGCGTACGAGCCGAGCCCCGGCGGAACGCCCTCGGCGACCACTTCGACGACTCCGCCGAGCGTGTCCCGCGCCGCACGCGCCTCGTCCGTGACCGCTTCCCAGCGGTCCTCGTCCGGCTCGCCGCCGATCTCGACCGCGTGGCCGCGCACCGTGACGCCGATCTCCGCGAGGAGTGCCTTCGCGATCGCGCCGGCGGCCACTTCCGACGCCGTGCGCCGTGCGCTCGCCCGCTCGAGCGCGTTGCGGACGTCGTCGTGCCCGAACTTCAAGGTTCCCGCGAGATCCGCGTGGCCCGGCCGCGGGAGGGTCACGGGAGTCGCGCCCTTTCCCGAAGGCTCCCCCTCGGGCGGCCACGGGCTCATCCCCCACGCCCAGCTCTCGTGGTCGCGGTTGCGGATGACGAAGGCGAGCGGGGAGCCGAGGGTCGCGCCGTGACGCAGCCCGGCGAGCACCTCGATCTCGTCCCGCTCGATCTGCTGGCGCGGGCTCCGCCCGTAGCCCATGCGTCTGCGAGCAAGGTCGTCGTCGATCGTCGCCCGGTCGAGCGTGAGCCCCGCCGGGAGCCCGGTGAGGATCGCCACGAGCGCCGGCCCGTGCGACTCGCCGGCGGTGACGAGCTCGAGCGTCACGCGGGCAAGCCTAGTGCCGCGCGCATGACGTCGACCGGGGCCTCCCGCCCGGTCCAGAGCACGAATGAGGCCGCACCCTGGGCGACGAGCACGTCGAGGCCCTCGACGACGGTCGCGCCGTTCTCGCGCGCGGCTCGAGCGGTCGCCGTCGCCGGATACGGGAGATCGACCAGCGTCTGGCCAGCGCCGAGCCCGACGAGCACCGCGTCCCGTTCGGATGTGGCGTTCACGACCAGGTCGGCATCGGTTGTGCTCGGCGGCCAGACACTGCGGCGCGAGAACTGCCGTGCATGCGGGAGGGCGGCGAGAAACGCGGCCGCGGCGCCGCCGTCGCCGAGGACGACCGGCCTCTCGGCAGCGAGACGGTCGAGGATTGCGGCGTCGGTCGACGTCGCCTGAACTGCGGCTTCGCGGAAAACCAGCGTGTTGACGGATGGAAGCGCCGAGCCGCAGAGCTCTGCGGCGGCGCGCTTGTGCGGAGAGGTGACGTTCGCGCCCGCGAAGCCCATCGCGGCGAGACCTGCGATCGCCTCGGTCAGCCGGTCGGGTGGTGTCGGCAGTGGGACGTATACCCAGTCGAGCCCGAGGGCGGCGAAGGCCGCGTTGTGCATGGCCGGCGATAGCGAGTGCTCGACCGGCCATCCGAGGATGCCGACGAGCGTGGTCGAGCCAGAGATCGACGAGAGCGACGCAGGGTCTCGCTCATGGCTCGGCATGGCGGCGAAGTATCGCCCGACGCGCAACGACCCGCCCAGGCTTTCGAGGGCCTAGAGGCTTGCTGCGAAATTCGCACGGGCCAGATGACGGCCACGACACGGCGCCGGATCGCCACCGGCGCTCCTCGCACAGGCCTCCAGCCTGCACGAGTCCCGCCGTCGGCGCCCGGCTTGGTCGTGACCGCCCCCGACGGCGCGCCAATTTCGCATCAAGCCTCTAGCAGCCGCCGTAGCCGTACTCCAGGGACTTGCGGCAGAACGCTGCCTCGCTCGCGGTGAAGAAGTGGTGGACGCCGTCCGGCTTTCGGACGTAGTACAGGTAGTCGACCTTGGCCGGATGCGCAGCCGCGCGCAGCGAGGCGAGCCCGGGGTTCGAGATCGGCGTCGGCGGGAGCCCGAGCCGCTTGCGTGTGTTGTACGGGCTCGAGCTCTCGATGTCCGACTTCTTCAGCGGCTTGTTGCCGGGCACGTGGCGTCCGTACCGGATCGTCGCGTCGATCCCGAGCGGCATCCGGGCATGCAGCCGGTTGTAGATCACCGCCGCCACGAGCGGCCGCTCTGCGGGAGCGACGGCCTCCTTCTCGATCATCGACGCGATCTTGAGGACGTCGTACGGGGTCAGGTTCTTCGACCTCGCGTAGCGGAGGTCGACCTTCGCGAACTCGCGGCCGAAGAAGGCGATCTGGTCGTGGACGAGCCCCGCCGAGCGCGTGAACTGCGTGAAGTCGTACGTCGCCGGGAAGAGGAACCCCTCGATCGAGCGTCCTCCCCAGTCCGTCCTGAACTCGCGCGGCGGTTTCGCCTGTGCGCTGGCCAGCAGATAGCCCTCGCGGGTGAGCAGCGGCCTGACGTGTCGTTTCTGGATCGCGATCCTGCGGACAGCCGCCACCCGCGCGGCCATGTCGGCCCGTGTGAATCCCTCGGGAAAGATGATCCGGAGGTTCGCGAGTGCGGGAGCCGTCTGGGTCGGGGGAGGCGTCGTCTCGCCCTGTCGTAGGAGCGACCTACCCGCGAACGCGGCGACGCCGACGCCCAGGAGCAGTGCCGCGACTGCGACGGTGGCCCAGAAGAGTCGCACCTAGTCCCGCCCTCCTGCGGCCCCTTGCGCTCGCGCGAGATAGCTCTGGAGCAGATGCGCCGCCGCTCGGGCGTCCTCGGGCGCCGCGCCGTCCACCCCCGCCGCGATCGCGGTCGTGAACCGCTCGTCGTACGTCTCGACCGGGACGTCCACCGCCGCGCGAAGCGCCTCCACGAACGCTTCTGTCGCCCTCGCCTGCTCACCCCGCTCGCCGCGGAGCGTCAACGGGAGGCCGACCACGACCTGCTCGGCGTCCTCCGCCGCGACGACCTCCCCGATCCGGCGCAATCCGGCTTCACTCGCCGCCCGCTCGACCACCCCGAGCGGTCGGGCGATCGTGCCGCTCGCGTCCGAGACGGCCATACCCGTCCGCGCGGTGCCGAAGTCGAGCGCGAGGATCCTCATGGTCTCCCTACGCCGTTCACAGCGCGGCGACGATGAGGCGCTCCGCCTCGGCGAGGGCGTCCGGCAGCTTCTCCGGATCGTTGCCTCCGGCGCGCGCCATCGTCGGTCGCCCTCCGCCTCCGCCGCCGACGATCCCGGCAACCTGACGGACGACGTCGGATGCGCTCACCCGCTCGGCGACCGAGGCGTCGAAGTTGGCGACGAGGTGCACCTTGCCGTCGTCCCGCGAGCCGAGGACGACGGCCGCCGGCGCATGCCGCTGCTTGAACCGGTCGGAGAGGTCGAGGAGCGCCTCCGGATCGACCCCGTCGACGGACTGGACGATCACGTTCACTCCGTGCTCGACCCGCACCTCGGCCTCGACTCCATCCGCCGCGCTCGGCTCCGCTTCCGGTCTTCGCTTCGTCTCGCGCCGCGCGGCCTCGAGCTCGGACCGCAGCTCCGCGGCTTCGCGCGAGCGCTCGCGCAGGAGCGTCCACGCCTCGCCGGACGTCACCGCCTCGATTCGCCGGGCGCCGGAGCCCACCGAGCTCTCGGAGAGGATCGCGAAGGGCCCGATCTCCGCGGTCGTGCGCACGTGCGTCCCACCGCAGAGCTCGACCGAGTAGCCCGGGATCTCGACGACCCGGACGATGTCGCCGTACTTCTCGCCGAACAGCATGGTGGCGCCGAGGCGGCGGGCCTCGGCGATCGGTGTCTCGAAGACCTGGACCGGCACGTTCTCGAAGATCTTCTGGTTCACCTGCTGCTCGATCCGCTCGCGCTCGTCTGTGCTGAGCGCCTCCGGATGACTGAAGTCGAAACGGAGCTTGTCCGGCCGCACTGCCGACCCCGCCTGGTGCACGTGCTCGCCGAGCAGGTCTCGGAGCGCCCGGTGCAGGAGATGCGTCGCGGTGTGGTTCGCCATCGTCGGGAAGCGGATGCTCCAGGGCACCACCGCGCGCACGCGATCGCCGGCGGAGATCCCGCGTCCTCGCACGAGCAGCGCCTGGTCGTCCTCGAAGCGATACGCCTCCACCAGCTCGACCCGGGTCCCGGAGTCGTCGTCGAGCTCGACGTAGCCCGTATCGCTGACCTGGCCGCCGCCGGCCGGATAGAACGGCGACTCGCGGAGCTTGACGAGCGAGAGCTCGTCGGCGACCTGCTCGAGCGCGCCGACCTGGGTCAGCACGTCGGTCTTCGTATAGCCCACGAACTCGGTCACGAACCCGGCCTCACGCGCGAAGTCGGCGGCGCGCTGCAGGTCGCCCGACCCTCCGGCGCGCGAGACCTCCCGGTGGCGCTCCATCTCGATCCGATAGCCGTCGACGTCGACCGCCTGTCCGCGCTCCTCCGCCAGCTCGACCGTGAGCTCGACCGGGAAGCCGTATGTCGCCGCGAGCGTGAATGCCTGCTCACCCGAAATCGCCTCGTCCCCCGCGAGCTCCTCGAAGAGCCTGAGCCCGCGCCCGAGCGTCTCGGAGAATCGCTCCTCCTCGACCCGGACCACGCGCTCGATCGCCTCCGCCTGCGGCGGGAGGTCGGGGTACGCGTCCGCCATCTGCGCAATCACGACGCCCGAGAGCCGATGGAGGTCTTCGAGCCCGATGCGCCGTGCCTGCTGCACCGCCCGGCGGATGATCCGGCGCAGGACGTACCCACGCCCCTCGTTGGACGGCGTCACACCGTCGCCGACGAGGAACGTCATCCCGCGGCCGTGGTCGGCGAGCACCCGGTGCGCCTTGGTTGCCTCAGGCGTGTCGCCATATGCCACGCCCGACTGCGCCGCGATCCAGTCCATGATCTGGCGGTAGCCGTCCGTCTCGTACACGGACCTGACGTCCTGCAGGATCGCCGCTCCTCGCTCGAGCCCGAGGCCGGTGTCGATGTTCTGCTGCGGGAGCGGCGTCAGTGTCCCGTCCGCGTGCTGCTCGTACTCCATGAAGACGAGGTTCCAGAACTCGAGGAACCGGTCGCAGCGAGTGCAGGCGGGCGCGCAGTCGGGCTGGCCGCAGCCGTACTCCGCGCCCCAGTCCCAGTAGATCTCGGAGTCGGGGCCGCACGGCCCGGGGCCCCCAACCGACCAGAAGTTCTCGACGGTCGGCAGCGGCACGATCCGCTCAGACGGCATGCCGACCTTCTGCCACAGCTCGATCGCGACCTCGTCCGGCCCGAGCTTCATGACCGGATCGCCAGCGTGGACGGTGACCCAGAGCCGGTCCCAGTCGAGCTTCATGTGCTCGAGCAGGAACTCGCGGGCGAACTCGATCGCACCCTCCTTGAAGTACTGCCCGAACGAGAAGTTTCCGAGCATCTCGAAGAACGTCAGGTGCGAGCCGTCGAGGCCGACCTCGTCGATGTCGACCGTCCGGAAGCACCTCTGCGCAGTCGTCGTGAGCGGCGCCGGCGGCGGCTCGAGCCCGAGGAAGAACGGCATCTGCGGGTGCATCCCCGCGGTCGTGAGGAGGGTCGAGTCGTCACCGGCGCGCGGGACGAGCGAGGCCGACGGGCAGCGCAGGTGCCCGCGTTCCTCGAAGAACGTGAGGAAACCCTCCCGCAGCTCGGCGGTCGTCCGCATCCCGAGATTCTACGAAGGGGCCTCGGCAGCCCCGTGTGCCCCGACCCGGTGTGCCCCGAGAACTACGCGGCGGGAGGCGCGCCCGGCGGCGGCTCGGGCGGCGGGGACTCCGTCGGCGGCGGCGTCCGGCCCGCGTTGTGGAGCTCCTCGTCGAGCTCGCTCTCGCGGCGTGCGGCAGCCTCCTTCGCGACCCCCATCGCCTCTCCCACGTCGTGTCGCGCTCGAAACGCGGAGAACCCGTGCGACACGGCCGCCGCGAAGCCGCTCACCTTCTTCACCGGGGTCGTGATCGCGGTCGACACGGCGCGAACGGCCGTGTCGGCGCTGTCCGCCATCGACACCGCGCTGTCCGTCACCGTGTCGAGCTTGTCGAGCTGGTCGTTCACCCGGTCGACCGTCCCTCCCGCCTTGACGACGACCGGCAAGAAGTCGCGCTCCGTGCCTCTGATCAGCGACGACAGCCGCGCGAACGTCCCGCCGAGCCGAATGAGCATGTACGCCAGTGCGAGGCCGCTCGCCACGAAGAACACCACGAGCGCATAGTCGAGGGCGTCGCCCGCGGTCGAAGCGAGGAGCGTCATGGGGGGTGATCCTAGTCGCTCGCGTTCAGGACACGTCCGTCACGACGCCCGCTCCGACCACCGCGTCACCGTCGTAGAGCGCGGCGAGCTGCCCTTTTGCGATCGCCTGGACCGGCGCATCGAGCTCCAGCGAGAACCCGTCCGTCGCCTCCGTCACGCTCGCCCGGACCGCAGGCGAGCGATGGCGGAGCTTCGCGTCGACGCGCTCGACCGGCACGTGCAACCGTCCCTGCGCCTCGACGCGACGGACGCCGAGCGCTTCCTGCGGCCCCACGATCACCGCGTTCGCGGCGGGATCCGTCCGCACCACGTGGAGCGGCCGCTCCGCGACGACGCCCAGGCCACGGCGCTGCCCCGGCGTGAAGCGCCAGTAGCCGTCGTGGCGACCGAGGATCCGGCCATCGGCGTCGACGATCGGCCCTTCATCCGACGCGAGCCCCTGCCGCTCGAGGAAGTCGCGGTAGTCACCGCCTGCGAGGAAGCACGCCTCCTGGCTTTCCGGCCGGGTGGCAGCGGCGAGCCCGGCACGCGCTGCCTCCGCTCTCGTCTCCTCCTTCGTCTGGTCGCCGAGCGGGAAGGAGACGCGCTCGAGGACTGCGGGATCGAGAGAGGCGAGCATGTACGACTGGTCCTTGTCCGGGTCGGCCGCACGTCCTACGAACGCGCGACCGTGCCGCTCGACCACCCGAGCGTAGTGCCCCGTGTGGAGCCTTCGAGCTCCCGCCCGTGCCGCGAACGCCAGCATGGCGTCGAAGCGGAACTCGCCGTTGCAGCGCGTGCACGGGTTCGGCGTCTCTCCGATCTCGTAGGAGGCGACGAAGTGCGCCACGACGGTCTCGCGGAACTCCTCGCGGAGATCGAGCGTGACGTGCGGAAGGCCTAGTGCGTGGCAGGTCGCCCGCGCGGCCGTCACGGCGTCCGGCGAGCAGCACACGCGCTCCGCGGACGGCCCGTCCGGGTCCTGCCAGAGGCGGAGCGTGACCCCGATCGCGTTCGGCGCCGAGCGGAGAACGGTGACGGCGCTGTCCACGCCGCTCGACATCGCGACCACGACGCGGCCGGGGTCGGGCTCGGCGACGAAGACCTGCCCCAGCGCGGCCCCGAGCGCCTCGACCGCAAGGGGCTCGCCTCCGATCTTCGCGGCGTCGATCAGCGTCTGCCCGGAGAGCGATCCGTCCAGCCCGAGCGCGTCCGCCTCGAGAATCCGGTCGCCGTCGACCAGCAGCCGCACCGCAGCCCACTCCCCGTTCCGCGTCGCGTCACCGAAGACCTCGACAGTGGCCATGCGGTCACGTTACCGCGACGACCGCGCCAACCTTGCCGCGCGTCACTACCCGATCCGGAAGGCGCGAGCTGGCGCCTGACAACCAGGCATGCGAGACATCCGCCGGCCGCGCGTGGGCTGATGCGTCGTGTCTCGGTACCTTGCCCCCATCTCGTCCCGAGGCACGACGCATCAGCCCACGTCTCGAAGGTCGGGGCGTATCGACCCGGTCGACGCACCAGCTCACGTCACAAAGAGATGCTCCACCCTGCCGATGACCTCCGGCTACCAGAGAACCTGGCACTGCCAGGTGGGTGCCGTGCGGGGCGTCGGCAACGCCTATCCCCGACGCCGGCTCCCTTCACGTGTCTGTTGGTTCACGTTTGAGCCGGAGGCCACGCACAGGGTCGAGCGCGCCAATCCTAGCCGCTGGTGTCCGTCGCAAAACGCCAGTCGATCTCCTGGGTTCCCTCGAGCCCCAGGATCTTCGCGAGGCGCTCCGTGACCTCGAGCTGACGGCCCGCGACGACGAGCTTGTTGTCGATGACCTCCGTCAGCACCTGCTTCCCGTCGTTGCGGAGCACGATCTTCGCCCCGCACGGAAGGACGGGCTGCGTCACTCCGAGGGAGTTCGGAGTCAGCACCTGGCCGCAGGTCGTCCGCTGCGCGTCGCCGGCCGGACCGCGTGAGCCTGCGAAGGCCTGGTTCCACCCGCCGGGCGCCTCCGCCGTTCCGACGCTCGCGCTGGTCGCGGACGTACGTGTGCCGTGCTCGACGACCGCGATGGCCGTGATGGCCGCGAGGAGCGCGATCGCCGCGAGCGCGACGATGCGTTGCGGGAGCGACGGGGTCACGATGCGAAGTGTCGCGGACGGAGCGGCCGCCCCGCCACCGAGCGCCTCACCTACTACTGGCGTGCGCTGGCCTCGTCCTCCACGCTCGCGACGACCCGGATCCCCAGCTCGTCGAGCTGCTCGTCCGTCACCTCCGAGGGCGCTCCACTCATCGGATCGAGACCTGCCTGATTCTTCGGAAAGGCGACCGTGTCGCGGATGTACGGCTCGTCGAGGAGCGCCATCGTCAGGCGGTCGATGCCCGACGCGATCCCGCCGTGTGGCGGCGCGCCCATGGCGAGCGCGTCGAGCAGGAACCCGAACTTCGCACGCTGCTCGTCGGGCGAGATGCCGAGGAAGTCGAACATCCGCGCCTGGAGCTCCGGCTCGTGGATTCGGATCGACCCGCCCGCGAGCTCGATCCCGTTCCCGACCAGGTCGTACGCAACCGCGCTCGCGGCGCCCGGATCGGAGTCGAGAAGCGGGAGGCTGTCGTCGGTCGGACGCGTGAACGGGTGGTGCTGGGCGGTCCAGCGCCCGTCCTCCTCGCTCCACTCGAGCAGAGGCATCGGCGTCACCCACAGGAACTCCCACGCTTCCCGGTCGATCAGGTCGAGCTCTCGCCCGAGATGCAGTCGTAGAAGGCCGAGCACCTTCGCGACGAGCGTGGGCGTGTCCGCAACGAACAGCGCAGTCGTCCCGGGCTCTCGGAACGACTCGAGCTCGCGTTCGGAGAGGAATTTCGCGATGGGCGACGACACCTCGCCGTCCGCGCGGAAGACGACATACGCGAGGCCCTTCGCACCCCACGGCTTGGCCATGTCCTCGAGCTTCTGGACCTCGGTGCGGGAGAGCTCCCCCGGCACGCTCAAGTACCGCACGGCCTCTGCGTTCGCGAAGACTCCGAACTCGGAGCCGCGCGTAACCTCGGTCGCGTCCTGGATCTCGAGCCCGAAGCGGAGGTCGGGCTTGTCGGACCCGAAGCGGAGCTCCGCCTCCTGCCACGACATCCG
>DASSQE010000105.1:0-2180 GCA_035702645.1 Gaiellaceae bacterium | reverse complement strand
GAAGATCCGCTGGTGCTCGTGCGCGGGAATGCCGCGCCCTCGATCCGTCACCCGGAGGACCACCTCTCCGTCGAGAGCTTCGCCGCGCACTTCGACACGGCTGCCGTTCGGTGAGGCCTTGAGGGCGTTCTCGACGAGGTTCGCGAGCGCGCGCTCGATCTGTGTCGGGTCGACCCGAACGAGCGGCAGGTCGTCGGGGACTGACACGTCGACCAGCTCGTTCCTTCGGCCCACGACCTCGAGCGCCCGTGCGACGAGCCCGTCGGCGGTCCACAGCTCGAGCTCCGGCTCGGCCGCCCCCGCCTCCAGGCGTGAAAGCTCGAGCAGGTCGGAGACGAGGCGATGGAGCCGGGCCGCCTGGAGGCCGATCGCCGCGACGAGCTCCTCCCGATCGTCGGCCGAGAGCTGCTCCTTCGACCCGGCGAGAAGGTCGCTCGCGGTCATGATCCCGGTGATCGGCGAGCGGAGATCGTGGCTCACCGAGCGAAGCACGGCCGTCTTCGCGGCGTCGCTGCGCCGAAGCGCTTCCGCCTCGAGCGCCTCGCGCTCCCTCAGGGCATCGCTCTCGGCAGCTCGGCGCGCAGCGAGCGCAGCCTCCTCCTTCCGCTGCTCGGCCTCCTCGGCTCGGCGGCGGGCGCGGGTGGCGAGGGCGCTGACGCTCACCGCCGTCACGACGTAGACCGCGAGCGCGACCCAGTTCTCGGAGTCGTGAAGCGCGAGCGTGTGCCTCGGGGGCAGGAAGAGCCAGTTGAAGGCGAGCATGCTCACGATCGACACCGGGATCGCATAGGCGAGCCCGAAGAGCACGGCAACCGGAAGCACCGCGAAGAGGTAGAGGACGCCGAGGCTGAGCGTCGGGGCGATCGGCTCGAGGAGAGCGATCGCGACGCTCACGAGGGCGACCGCGCCGAGGCTCGTGAGCGTGGCAACCGCCTGCCGCCGAGCCCAGGAACGATCGCGGATCTGGCTCACGCGCTCAGGATACGCCCGCGTCTCGGTGCTCCGGGTGCTCGTGCTTAAGACGGCCTGAAGATCGCCTCGGCGAGGCCCGCGAGACGGCATCACCGCGCTAGCGTGATCGCGCAGATCACGTAGCAGGCCACCCTGTCTCAGACCACCCAACCGACACCGACGGGCGCGGGCCCGGCCCAGCGAGCCGAGGGCCTCGAGCGAGCGAAGCGAGTCCTCGTCGGACGACCCAGAGCGTCCGGCGAGATGGACGAGACGCTCATCTCGAAGACGCTCGCGCTTCCGATCTTCGCCTCCGATCCTCTGTCCTCGGTGGCGTACGCGACCGAGGCGGCGATGGTCGTCCTCGTCGGCGTCTCCCTGTCCGCGCTGCACTTCGTCCTCCCGATCTCCATCGCGATCGCGGTCGTGCTCGCGATCGTCGTCGTCTCGTACACGCAGACCGTCCAGGCCTACCAGACGAGCGGAGGGGCGTACGTCGTCGCGAAGGACAACCTGGGCGCGCTGCCGAGCCTTGTCGCCGCGGCCGCGCTGCTCGTCGACTACGTGCTGACGGTGGCCGTCTCCGTGACCGCGGGGGTCCTCGCGCTCACCTCTGCGATCCCGTCGCTCGGCCCGCACAAGGTCGGGCTCTCGCTCGCGTTCGTCGCCGTTCTCACGCTCGTGAACCTGCGCGGCGTCCGCGAGTCGGGGATCCTCTTCGCGCTCCCGACGTACGGGTTCGTCGCGGTCATGTTCGCGATGGTCGGGACGGGCGTGGCCGAGTGTGCGGACGGGACGTGCCCGCAGGCAGCGGTCCCCAACCCGCTCGTGGCAGGAGCAGGCGTCGTCGGCCTCTTCGTGCTGCTACAGGCGTTCGCATCCGGGTCGGCCGCGCTGACCGGAGTCGAGGCGATCTCGAACGGCGTCGGCGCGTTCCGCCGCCCGAAGGGGCGGAACGCCGCGCTCACCATGGTTGCGATGGGCGCGATCGCGATCGTGCTCTTCATCGGTGTCTCGTATCTCGCGGTGTCGATGAACGCCGCTCCGAGCTCGAGCGTGTCGGTGATCTCCGAGATCGCCCGTGCGACGTTCCCGGCGGCGTCGTCCACCTCGTTCCTCTACTACGCCGTGCAGGCGCTGACGTTCGCCATCCTGGTGCTCGCGGCGAACACCTCCTACCAGGGCTTCCCGCGGCTGGGAGCGGTGCTGGCGCGCGACCGGTTCTTCCC
>DASSQE010000104.1:0-10626 GCA_035702645.1 Gaiellaceae bacterium | reverse complement strand
TTCTGCACGTCGATCGCCGCCTCGATCGCCTTCCTCGGATCGTCGAACCGGGCAAAGAAGCCGTCGCCCGTCTGCTTGATCACGTGTCCGCCGTTTTGGGCGATCCCGCTGCGGACGAGCTCGTCGTGGTGGGCGAGCAGCTTCCGCCACTCCGCGTCGCCGAGCTCCTCGAGGAGCTCCGTCGAGCCCACGATGTCCGTGAAGAGGAAAGTGCGCTGTCCTTCCACGCGGCCGAGAAGCTCTTCGACGCGCTCCTGGTCGAGCCGCGCGCCGAGCTTCTCGAAGGTCGCGAGCGCGGCCTGGAGCTCGGCGGTCGCGGCGTGCTCGTCGTCCTGGTGCCGGAAGGAGATCCCGAGGGAGGCGCGTGCTTGTGCGATCTCGTACGGGGCGCCGACGCGCTGCCACTCGTCCCGCGCATGCCGGAGCGCGCGCTCCGCGGCGCTCCAGTCCTTGTCGGCCAGAGCGATCTGGCCCTCTGCGAGGTGCACCGTCGCGTCGAAGGCGGGCGCCCGCTGGTCGCCGATCTTGTACGCGTCGACGGTCTCCTCGAGCTCCGTGAGTGCCCGGCGTGCGGTCTCGAGGTCCGCCGCTGCGATCGCGATCTCCACCTGGGCGGGGAGCGCTCGGATCCTCTGGAGCGGCTCGTACGTCTCGGCAAGCGCACGCGTGATGCCTGCGACCGCACTCTCGATTTTTCCCTCCGCGAGATGGAGGAGCGCAAGACCCGGCTGCGGCGGCCGGCCGAGCTCGTTCGCGGTGCGGAACGCCTCCTCTGCGGCGGCGAAGTCGCCCCGCCGACGCCGGATCTCGCCGACCTCGTAGTAGCCGCCGCCCGTGATGCGGCGGTCGAAGTCCTGGAGCTCGTCGCAGGCTGCGAGAGCCGTCTTCTCCGCCTGCGGCCAGTCGCCGTTCAGTCGGAGGATCTCGGCTCGGTGGATCCGGCAGGCGCCCGGAAAGCCGTTCATGTCCTCGTGGTCGCACCACCTGTTCGCCGCAGCGGTCCACTCGGCGGCCCGGCGGAAGTCACCGACGTCCTGGCACGACGAGATGGTCACGCAATAGACGACGCCCGTGGCAAACGGCCGGAGCTCCCCGGAAACGGCCGACGTGCTCGCTTCGTCGAGGATCGCCAGCCCCTTCTCGACCTCGCCCGCATGCACGTATGCGCGACCACGGCCGACGAGCGCGAGCACCTGCGTATCCCGGTCGCCCGTGCGTTCTGCGATGTCCTGTGCGCGCTCGAGCTCCGAGAGTGACCTTGGGACGTCGCCCTCGGCGAGCAGTGTGGTGATCCCCCGCGACAGCGCGAGGTACCCGTGCTCGGCGGCCTCGGGGAGCCCGTCGAGGAGCCTCTCCGCATTCGCGAACCAGCCGCGGGAGACCGCGAACGCGCCACGGTTCAGCTGATCCCAGGACAACGTCAGGGCGAGACGGGCTGCTCCGAGCTTGTCGCCCTCGGCACCGAAGCCGGCATAGGAGCGCTCGCGCAGGGCGATCGCCTCATCGAGCCGCCCGGTCCACCAGGCTGCGTCTGCGTAGCGCTCGAGGTCATCGGGAGCGAGGTGCTCGTCCCCGGCCTCGACGTACGCCTCGTACGTCTCGCGCCAGGCGTGTCTCTCGGCTGCGTTCCGTGCGATATCGACGGAGGCCATCGGCTAACGGTAACGGACGTTCCGCCGCCCGACGATGCGGCAAGCGCCCCGGAGGCGCAGATCGGTAGCGTCCCACCCCATGAGCGACGAGACGAAGGACACCGCGCAGGAGACGACCAAGGACGCGAAGCCGGAGTACGAGCCGCCGGCGGGAGCCGAGACCAAAGGCACGTGGGGGACCGGAAGGAACCGCATCGCCTACACCGCCACCGCGAAGTGGCACGTCCTCCGGAAGAAGGAGAAGCCCGCTGCCGAGATCTTCTCGGTCTCGTACCTGGCCGAGGGCGGGAGCATCGATCGCCCGGTCATGTTCGTCTTCAACGGCGGGCCCGGTGCGTCGTCGGCATTCCTGCACATGGGTGCCGTGGGGCCGAAGCGGGTCGCGTTCCCGCCAGACGGCTCGCTCCCGGAGATGCCGCCGAAGCTCGTCGAGAACGAGTCCTCGTGGCTCACGTTCGGCGACCTCGTCTTCGTCGACCCCGTCGGCACGGGCTTCAGCCGCATCATCGAGAAGGAGCAGCCGAAGAGCGACGGGAAGGACGGGAAGGACGGCGACGCGCCCGACCCCAAGGAGTACTTCGGGCAGAAGCGAGACCTCGAGTCGCTCTGCGAGTTCATGGGCCGCTGGCTCTCGAGCCACGGTCGCTGGGCCTCGCCCGTCTTCATCGCCGGCGAGAGCTATGGGGGCTATCGCGTGGGCCGACTCGTGCGCATGCTCCAGGAGACGACCGGCGTCGGCCTCAACGGCGCGATCCTCATCTCGCCCGCGCTCGAGATCACGAGCCTCAACCCGACCGACTACGACATCCTCGGCTGGATCGACACGCTGCCGACGATGGCGCTCTCGGCGGTGCACTTCGGCCGCTCACGGGCGTTTCGCTCAGGGACCCCGCAGGCGAAGGTCCTGAGCGAGGCGGAGGAGTTCGCTACCGGCGACCTCACCTCCTTCCTCGCCCGCGGGGCATCGCTGCCGGCGAAGGAGCGCGAGCGGATCCTGACGCGGCAGGCCGACCTGATCGGGCTCCCGGTCGATCTCGTCGTCCGCGCCGAGGGCCGGATCGGCATCCGCAGCTTCTCCCGCGAGCTCCTGCGGGACGAGCGCAAGGTGCTCGGCCTCTATGACACGACCATCACCGTCACCGACCCCTTCCCGGACCGCGATACGTTCCTCGGCCCGGACCCCACGCTCCACGGCTTCAGCCCGGCGTTCACGATGGGCGTGAACCGGATGCTCCGCTCCGAGATCGGGGTCGAGACCGATCGCGAGTACACGCTCCTGAGCTACGAGGTGAACATGGCCTGGAAGGACGACGCGCAGCAGCACGCATTCGCTCCGCCTCCCGGCGCCACGGACGACTTCCGCTACGGCATGTCGCTGAACCCGCACATGAAGGCGTTCATCACGCACGGGCGCTACGACCTCGTCACGCCGTACTACGCGAGCGACCGGCTTCGGAACCTGATGCGGCTCGATCCAGCCATGGCCGACCGGGTGACGGTGCGGCACTTCGGCGGCGGGCACATGTTCTACGCCTGGGAGTCGAGCCGGCACGAGTTCACCGAGGCGATCTCGGGATTCGTGGCCGATGCGACCGGAGACGGGGCGGGCGCCCGGACAGCGCGTCGAGGAACCGCTGGGGCACGCGCCGGAACCAAGCGTCCTCGGTCGGCGACGCGGTCTGGCCGCGGGCGATCCGGTCGAGCTTGACGAGGCGCGGCGGGGCCTGCTCCCGCCCGGAACGCACGGCGGTCAGTCGGGAGAGCTGGCCACGTACTCCGCGGCGAGCCGCTTCGGCGCCTGGATCAGCCAGGCGTCCTCGAGCCGCTCGCGCAGCTCGTCGCGCTCGATCGCCTCGAGCCGCACCTGCACGGCGGGGTAGCCGTTGTAGTGCGGGCTCGTGAAATAGACGTCGGGGTTCGCGTCGAGGATGAGCTGCTTCTCGTCGCGGTCGACGCGAACGGCGAGCCCGCCGCCGTCGCGCTCGCGCGCGATCCAGGCGAACGCTTTCCCGCGGACCCTGAACCTGGCCCGGCCCGACGTGTCCTCCTCGACGTCGGGGAAGGAGAGCGCGAGCTCGCGAACCTGCTTCCACTCGACCACGCCCGCACCCTAGCCATGTCCGCGAGGGTCGGGCTTCTCGCCTCGCGGGACAGATGGGGGCAAGGTCCCTCGAGGCGAGAAGCCCGACCCTGCGCCGGTCGGCAGCCGATCAGCGGCGACGTCGAGGCGGGGGGTCAGTCGGGGAGCCAGCCCGGGTAGCGGGTCAGCTCTCGCTTCTCGAAGCGCGCGTAGGCGACGGTCGGGTCGTTCGTCTCCTCGTCGACGCCCGCGCCGTGGGCGGTCGCGACCTCGTCGACCGTATAGCCGCCCCAGTCCGGTCCTTCCTGGTGCGCCCGCGCGCCGACCGCGACGACCACGCACGGCCCGTCGCCCGCCCCGACGATCGTGTGCTTCGTCTGGGTCGGGCAGTGCACGAAGTCCCAGGCACGGAGCTGCCGCTCCTCGCCCTCGACGATCAAGAGGGCCTCGCCCGAGAGGACGAGGAAGTCCTCCTGGTCGACCTCCCAGTGGTACATGGCCATCGGCACGCCGGGTTCGAGGACCTGGACGTTGATCCCGACCTGCTCGAAGTCGGTGTTCCCTTCGAAGTCGCAGATCGCCGAGCGGCCGTCGCGGTGGTACCAGCGCGCCTCGCGCGCGTTCAGAACGAACCACCCGTCGCTTTCGGGGACGAGTCCCTTATCAGTCGACACGAGCTGCGCCTCGGGAACCATCGCCGAAGAGCCTACGCATTCGGGCACGCCTCGCCGCGCAGCCCTACGATCGTCCGATGAGCTGGGACGAGTCCTTCTCTCACCGCTACGAGGAGTGGTCGGCGGGCATGACGGAGGATGTCCCGTTCTACGTCGATCTCGCCCGCGCTGCCGACGGCCCGCTCGTCGAGCTCGCGGTCGGGAACGGCCGGGTCGCGATTCCGGTCGCGCAAGCGACGGGAAGGTCGGTCATCGGCGTGGACACGTCTCCCGCGATGCTCGAGCAGGCACGCGCCCGCGCCGCGGAGGCGAACGTCGAGCTCGACCTTCGTCTCGGAGACATGCGCGAGCTCGAGCTGGACCAGCCGGCGGGGCTCGTCTACTGCCCGTTTCGCGCGCTCCTCCACCTGCCGACGTGGGCCGATCGGCGGCGCACGTTCGAGCGCGTCGCCGAGTCTCTCCGTCCGCGAGGACGGTTCGCGTGGAACGCGTTCGCCTTCGACCATCGCATCGCCACGAGTCTCGACGGCGCCCGCAACGACGAGCCGGTGCCGCACACCGTCCGCTACGACGTCGCCGACAACCGCATCGACATCACGCTCGACTCGGGCGGCACGAGCTCGCTCTGGTGGGCGACGAAGAACGAGTGGCTGGGGCTGATCGATGTCTCGGGGCTCGAGCTCGAGTCGCTGTACGGCGGCTTCGCGGGAGAGCCGCTCACCGGCGACAGCCGCGAGTACGTGTTCGTCGCGCGGCGGCGATGACTTCCCGCGCCGTGGGCGGTCGAACCTCCATTCGGTCGGCCGTGCGCTCGCTCCGGCACCCGGGACCCGGTCCGTAGGATGGGCGTCGTGCCCGATGCAACCGTCGCCACCCCCGCGGTCGAGGAGCTCCTCGAGCTGCACCGCGTCGAGCTGACCGCCTACTGCTATCGCATGCTCGGCTCCGGCGAGGCCGAGGACGCCGTGCAAGAGACGTTCATCCGCGCCTGGCGCGCGTACGACCGATTCGAGGGCCGCTCGGCGCTCCGCTCGTGGCTCTACCGCATCGCGACGAACGTGTGCCTCGACCTGCTCGAGAGCAGGAAGCGACGGGCGCGGCCGATGGACCTCGGCCCTGCGCAGGAGCCGATCGTCGAGAACTTGCACACGTTGCCCGAGGTCACGTGGATCGAGCCGATGCCGGACACCTCGCTCGTGCCCGAGGCAGACCCGGCGGAGGTGACGGTTGCGCGCGAGACCGTGCGGCTCGCGTTCGTCGCCGCGCTTCAGCACCTCCCTCCGCGCCAGCGCGCGGTCCTCATTCTCTGCGAGGTGCTCCGCTGGAAGGCCGCTGAGGTCGCCGAGCTCCTCGAGACGAGCGTTCCTGCAGTGAACAGCGCACTGCAACGTGCCCGCGCGACCCTCGAGGCGACCGACCTCGACACGACGACGGCGCCGTCGGTGGAGACGGCGGACGCCGAGCTCCTCGCCCGCTACGTGGACGCGTTTCAGCGCTACGACATGGACGCGCTGACCGCGCTCATCCACGAGGACGCCACCCAGTCGATGCCGCCTTTCGACATGTGGCTCGCGGGCCGCGACGACATCCTCCGCTGGTGGGTCGGCCCCGGGATCGGGTGCAGCGGATCGAGGGTGATCCCCGTGATGTCTGCGAACGGCGCGCCTGCATTCGGCCAGTACAAGCCGAACGAGGCCGGCGACGGCTACGAGCCGTGGGCGCTGCAGGTGCTGGAGATCGAGAACGGGAAGATCGTCGAGTTCACGTTCTTCCTCGACACGGCGACCGTCTTCCCTCGCTTCGGGCTCCCGCTCGAGCTCGACACCTAGCCGCCGTCAGCCGCATGCGGCCAAGCTCGGCGGAAGCGCCGCCCCGTCGAGAGCTCGTCGTCTCGGTGCCGCCTGACTCGTGTCAACCCGGAAGGACGTCGGTGAGGCCCATGAACGCGACGAGCTCGCGGAGCTCCTCGGACGCGTGGCGAAGCCTCACGCGGCAGCCGTGTCGGCGCGCGGCGAGCTGAAGGCGTGCAAGCGCGTCGACCGTGACCGCGTCGGGCTCGACACCCCGGACGTCGCAGCACGCGATTCCTGCTCCACTCTCGGCAAGCAGCGTGCACACTCGGTCGCAGAGCCCGGGAAGATCCGCCTGCGCGATGGGGCCGCTGATCGCGAAGTCGACGACATTCGGCCCGCTGGCGGCCATCGAGGCACAGACGGTATGTGCGGCCGGAATTCATCGGGTCGGTTGCGATGATTCCTGGTTGCTTTTCCGGTCTCCATGGGCATGAGACGACCTGAGGGGGAAACGACGTGACGTTGATGGACACCCGCGCCCGTTGGATCGCACTGCTCGTCGTGTGTCTGGGAGACCTGATGATCGTCCTCGACGTGACGGTCGTCGGCGTTGCATTGCCCTCGATCCGGGAGGATCTCGGCTTCTCGGAGAGCTCGCTGGCGTGGGTCGCGAACGCGTACCTGCTGACGTTCGGAGGCTTCCTCCTGCTCGCGGGCAGGCTCGGCGACATCTTCGGTCATCGGCGCCTGTTCCTCGTCGGGCTCGTCCTGTTCACGTCCGCCTCGCTCGCCTGCGGCCTCTCGACGACGCAGTGGATGCTGGTCGGCGCCCGCGCGGTTCAGGGCGTCGGCGGCGCGATCGTGTCGGCGGCGGCGCTGTCGCTGATCGTCACCCTCTTCACCGAGCCGGCGGAACGGGCGAAGGCGATGGGCGTCTTCGGCTTCGTCGCGGCAGGCGGCGGCTCGATCGGCGTCCTCCTCGGCGGCGTCTTGACGGACGCGCTGAGCTGGCACTGGATCTTCCTCGTGAACGTGCCCATCGGCATCGCCGTCTTCTGCCTCTCGCTGCTGGTGCTGCCGGGCGGACGCGGTCAGGAGCAGCCGGGAAGGCTGGACGTCGCCGGCGCGGTGATCGTCACGTCGTCGCTGATGCTCGCCGTGTACGCGATCGTGAACGGCAACGGCGTGGGGTGGACCTCGACGCGAACGCTCGGTCTGCTCGGCGCGGCTGTGATGCTGCTCGGGCTCTTCTTGTTCGTGGAGTCGCACGTCTCGGCCCCGCTGGTGCCGCTCCGCCTCTTCCGGCTGCGCAACCTCGCGACCTCGAACGTGGTCGGAGTGCTGTGGGCGGCGGCGATGTTCGCGTGGTTCTTCCTCTCGGCCCTCTATCTCCAGCTCGTGCTCGGATACACGCCGCTCCAGGTCGGGCTCGCGTTCCTGCCGGCCAACCTGATCATGGCCGTCTTCTCGATCGGGCTCTCCGCGAAGCTCGTGATGCGAATCGGGATCCGCGCGTCGCTGGCGGCGGGGCTGAGCCTCGCCGGCGTCGGGCTCCTCCTCTTCGCGCGCGCACCCGTCGACGGGAGCGTCGTGGTGGACGTTCTCCCGGCGATGGTCCTGCTCGGCATCGGCGCGGGGATGGCGTTCAACCCCGTCCTGCTCGCGGCGATGGGCGACGTCGACCAGCGTGAGGCGGGCCTCGCATCCGGCGTCGTCAACACCTCGTTCATGATGGGCGGCGCGCTCGGTCTCGCCGTGCTCGCGAGCCTCGCTGCTTCCCGGACCGACACTCTGCTCGCCTCGGGCGAGGACCAGGCGTCTGCGCTCGCGGGTGGCTACCACCTGGCGTTCGTCGTCGGTGCCGTCTTCGCGTTCGCCGCGGCCGCGATCGGAGGCCTCGTGCTGCGGCCGGCGGCGCTTCCCGCCGCCCAAGCCGAGCCAGAGCCCGAGTCGGTCGCCGAGGCGGCGTAGGGCAGAGCGCGAGATGGGCAAGGTCTATGCAGAGATCTCGATGTCGCTGGACGGCTTCGTTGCCGGGCCGGACCCGACGCTCGAGCACCCGCTCGGAGAAGGGGGCGAGGAGCTCCACGAATGGGTCTACGGTCTGGCCACGTGGCGAGAGCGGCACGGGCTCGAGGGCGGTGAGGAGAACGCCGACTCCAAGCTCGTCGCCGAGCGGCTCGCCGCGACGGGAGCGGTCGTCATGGGGCGGAGGATGTTCAGCGGCGGCCAGGGGCCGTGGGAGGACGATCCGAACGCGGACGGCTGGTGGGGAGACGAGCCGCCGTTCCGGGTGCCGGTCTTCGTGCTCACTCACCACGCCCGCGAGCCTCAGCAGAAGGATGGCGGGACGACGTTCACGTTCGTGACCGACGGCGTCGGGCCGGCAATCGAGCAGGCGATTGCGGGCGCCGGCGGGCGCGACGTCCAAGTCGCGGGCGGTGCGATGGTCATCCAGCAGGCGCTCTGCGCAGGGGTCGTGCACGAGCTCCTGATTCACGTCGCCCCGGTTCTCCTCGGGGGCGGTACCGCTCTTCTCGAGGGGTTGACCGAGGCCGACGTTCGCCTCGGGCCGGCGCAGGTGACGCCGTCCCCGCGGGCGGTGCACCTCTCCTACCCCATCGCCTCGGCGTAGGGCTGGTCAGGCAGCAGCGGCATCTCGAGATCGGGCGTACGGCCGACGAGGACGGCCCGCGTGATCGCAGTGCTTCCGTGGCGATCGCGAATCTCGTCGAGTGCTGCGTCGAGCGCATGCGGACGCCAGTCGTCGGTCAGGGTGAGCTGAATGCAGTCGGCCCGCTCGAGGTTGGTCAGGGAGATGCCGACGAGCGTGATCCCGCGACTCTCGATGAGAGGGAGAGCGTCCGTGAGGAGGGTGCGCGCGGTGGCGAGAATCTCCTGTGATTGATCGGTCAGTCGAGGCAGCGTCAGCGAGCGCGTCGCCCGGGTGAAGTCGTCGAAGCGGAGGCGGAGAACCACCGTGCGACAACGCCTTCGTCCCGTGCGGAGCCGGCGTGAGACGCGGTCCACGATCGCGATGACTGACTGGTCGATCTCCGCAAACGAAACACGCCGCCGGCCGAGCGCCCGCTGCGACCCGATCGAACCTCGCCGCCGACCCGTCTGCACGCGCCGTCCGTCGCGGTTGTGGGCGAGGGCGTGGAGCTGCCTCCCGGAGGCCCGTCCGAGCAGTCCGGTCAGCACGTTCTCCTCGAGCGCCGCGACCTGGCCGACGGTCGTGACCCCGCATCTCCGGAGCTTCTCCGACGTCACCCGCCCCACCCCCCACAGCCGCTCGACCGGGAGCGGATGCAGGAATCTGAGCTCGTCGGCGGGAGGTACGAGCAGCAGGCCGTTCGGCTTCGCGACACCGCTCGCCACCTTCGCCAGGAACTTCGTCCTCGCGACCCCGACGGTGATCGGCAAGCCGACGTGGTCGAGCACGTTTCGACGGAGCCGAGCGGCGATCTCGAGCGAAGGGCCTGCGAGACGCCTCAGGCCGCGGACGTCGAGGAACGCCTCGTCGATCGAGAGTCCCTCGACCAGAGGCGTCGTGTCCTCGAACACCTCGAACACCGCCTTGCTGGCCTCGGAGTACGCAGACATCCGCGGACGCACCACGATCGCGTTCGGGCACAGCCGTCGCGCCTGGCGACCGCCCATGGCTGTGTGGACGCCGTACGCCTTTGCCTCGTAGCTCGCTGCGAGGACGACGCCCGCGCCGACGATGACCGGCCTGCCGCGCAGTCGCCGATCGTCGCGCTGCTCGACGGACGCGTAGAACGCGTCGAGGTCGGCGTGGAGGATCCCCGGCTCGAGTGACAGGAACATATGTTCGCACGAGGCTGCAGAGCCGCCAAGCGGATGTGGAGTCGGAAGTGGACTCAGGACGCGGTGCGCAGCGCGAGCACGACGCTACCGCTCACTTGGCGGCGTGTCGCGCAAAGCCGCGACGAACGCGTCGAGCTCGCCGCGGCTGTACGGGGTGTGGCGCCGGCGAGTGCTCGCGGGATCGTGCGTCAGCCCCGCGCCGTCGCGCCAGGCGTTCTTCGGACGGATCGGCCGGAGCTGGAAGCCGCCGCCGCAGTTCGGGCAGACGTCGTGGAGCACGTCTTCGACGCACGCGGCACAGAAGGTGCATTCGTACGAGCAGATGCGGGCGTCGTGTGCGTCCGGCGGGAGGTCCTTGTCGCAGAGCTCGCAGTTGGGTCGCAGCTCGAGCATCGGCGGCACGCTACCGAGAGCCGCGTCCGTCGGTCCTTGCGGACGTTCGACGGAGGCGTCGCGTACTACCCTCCTTGGCACAACTCATCCCGGACGGCACCTCTCGGGATCACCGTGCCTGGCGCTCCATGCGGCACGGCGGGCTTTCTGCGGACGGGAGGCGGCGTCGGGAGAGCCGTCGAGAAGGGAGGTCTTCGATGAGA
>DASSQE010000103.1:0-20120 GCA_035702645.1 Gaiellaceae bacterium | reverse complement strand
CCTCGACGAGATCCAGGCCGCGGTCCTGCGCATCTTCCTCGAGAGCCTGGACGAGTGGACTCGCCTCCGCCGTGAAGCCGCTGCGCGCTATGCGGAGCTCGGTCTCGGCGACCTCGTGCAGATTCCCGAAGACGAGCCGGGCCACGCGTACCACCTGTTCGTCTGTCGCTCGCCGGAGCGCGACCGCATCCGTGCGTCGCTCTCCGAGGCCGGGATCGGAAACGCGCAGTACTACCTGCCGCCGCTCCACCTGCAGCCCGCGCTCGGCTACCTCGGGTACCGGGCGGGCGATCTCCCGGAGACGGAGCGAGCGGCCGAGGAGAACTTCTCGATCCCGCTCTGGGCGGGTATCTCCCCCGACATCCAGGAGCGGGTCGTGGACACCGTCCGCGCCGCGCTCGGCGTCCCCGCGAGCGCATGAGGAGCCCCGTCAACAGGCACCGGCTGTGGCAGGTCGCGGTCGACGCGATCCTCATCGCGGCCGCCTGGCGGCTCTCGTTCTTCGTCCGCTTCGACAACGACACGCCCGTCTACTACCTCCGCTACGAGGACTGGGACGTCGTGGCGCTCGTCGTCGGGATCATGCTCCCGGTCTTCATCGCGTTCGGCTTCTACAACCGCTGGTGGCGCTACGTCTCGACGAGCGACATGTGGGAGGCCGTCCGCGGTGTCGTCGTCGCGGTCATCGCGGCGTTCCTCGTCTTCACCGTCCTCGACTTCCATCCGGCGAAGGTCCCGCGCGGCATCTGGATCGTCGACACGCTGCTCCTGCTCGCGTTCGTCACAGGCTCCCGCTTCCTGGCCCGCACGCTGATCGAGCGCCCGTCGAAGGGCGCGCTCGTGGCACGCGGGAAGGAGGTCATCGTCGTCGGCGCCGGCGACGCCGCGCAGCTCATCGTGCGCGAGATGCTCAAGAGCCCGGGTCTCGGCTACACGCCGATCGGGCTCGTCGACGACGACCCGCGCAAGAAGAACCTGCGGCTCCACGGCGTTCGCGTGCTCGGGACGATCGACGACCTCCGGCACCTCCTCCCGGAGCGCCGTCCGGACGAGGTCCTGATCGCGATGCCGTCCGCCTCGGGCGACGCGCGCGAGCGGATCGTCGAGGTCGCGCGCCGCGAGGGCATCCCCGTGAAGACGCTGCCGGGACTGCTCGAGCTGATCGCCGGGGACTTCAACCTCGCCGGCCAGCTCCGGCCGGTCGAGGTGGAGGACCTCCTCGGGCGCGAGTCGGTCGACGTCGACATCGACTCGATCTCGGGCTACGTGAAGGAGGAGGTCGTCCTCGTCACCGGCGCGGGTGGCTCGATCGGCGCCGAGCTCTGTCGGCAGATCGCCCGCATCGCCCCGAAGCGGCTCGTCCTCGTCGACAACGGCGAGCCCGCACTGTTCGAGATCGAGCGCGAGCTCGTCGACGAGCGCGGCTTCCGCGCCACCGCGGCGATCCTGGCGGACGTGGGGAACGAGACGAAGATGCGCCAGGTCTTCGACAAGTACCGGCCGGGCGTCGTCTTCCACGCCGCCGCCTACAAACACGTCCCGCTGATGGAGGCGAACCCGCTCGAGGCGGTGCGGAACAACACGCTCGTCACGCGCTCGGTCGCGGACGTCGCGGTGGAGTTCGGCGCGAAGCGCTTCGTCCTCGTCTCGACCGACAAGGCCGTCAACGCGAAGACGGTCATGGGTCAGTCGAAGGCGCTCTGCGAGTGGATCGTCGAGGCGTGGGGGCATCGTACGGACACGAGCACGCGCTTCTGCGGCGTCCGCTTCGGGAACGTCCTCGGCTCGTCCGGGAGCGTGATTCCGATCTTCCGCAAGCAGCTCGCGCGCGGCGGCCCGCTGACGGTGACCCATCCCGACATGACCCGCTTCTTCATGACGATTCCGGAGGCCGTGCAGCTCGTGATCCAGGCAGGGGCGATCGGCGGACGCGGTCAGGTGTACGTCCTGGACATGGGCGAGCCGGTCGGGATCGTCGATCTTGCGGAGACGATGATCAAGCTCTCGGGCAAGGAGCCTGGACGCGACATCGCGATCGAGTTCGTCGGTGCGCGGCCGGGCGAGAAGCTCCACGAGGAGCTGTGGTCGGCCGACGAGACGGTCGGCCCGACCGAGCACGAGGCGATACTCCTCGTCACCCGGCCCCCGATCGACCCGCAGTGGCTCGACGCCGAGCTCGACCGACTCGCGGAGCTCGTCGAGGCGGGTGACACGCTCGAGGTCGTCGGGCAGCTGAACGTCCTCGCCGGGAAGCCCCGGCGGATCGCCGTCCCGGACGCGGCGGGCGCCGCGGCGACCGAGACGACGGGCTCGTTCTAGCCTTCGAGCGCGGTCAGCAGCAGGTCGAGGAGGAGGGCGGGGTCCCGCTCCGTCCCCTCGGCGCGGGCGGCGCGCTTCTCCAGCACGAGCTCGTCCGCGGTTCGGAGCGGCCGAAGCCTTCCCTCGCGGATCAGCCGTTCGTCGACGGCACCGAGCCGGCCGGCGAAGGTCGTGTACACGGGGACGCCCAGCGCGACCGCCTCACGATTCATCGTCCCTCCAGCGGACACGACGAGATCGGCCAGGGTGACGAGGCTCTGCGCGTCGATCGCGTGCTCGGGAACGACGAGTGACGGGAGACCCGCCGCGGCGATCGCCCCACGCTGCTCGCTCGTCCGCGGGAGCACGACGGTGCGGACGCCGGGATCCGCGCCGAGACGCTCGAGCACGTCCGTGAAGAGCGGGTTCTCGTGGCGGTGGTAGAGCGAGACGTCGGGCGGCGTCCGGACGACCGCGAGGACGTGCTCTCGATCGAGCTCGAGCTCGTCGAGCACGCGCTCGTCCGGCTCGAACCCTGCGAGGTAGTACTCCTCCTTCAGACCCGCGTAGCGGCGCACTTTCCGCGCCCGCGCGCCGAGCCGGTCGAGCCGCTCCTGCGGGATCGCGTCGGGCACGACCACCCGGTTCGCCGCTCGGCAGCCGACGCCGTGCTGGACGCGCGCGAACTCGTAGTCGAACGCGTACCCGGACGGGATGCCGAGCGAACGGGCGACGAGCGGGAGCTCGTGCGAGGCGTGTGAGAGCGCGATGTCGAATCCACGATGGCGGGCGAAGCGGCGAAGCGCCGGAACGCGCGCGGCCAGCGCGCGTCCTTTGCCCCAGGCGCCCGCGCCGCCGTGCCGCGGGCCGACGACGTCGTGCGGGATGCCGTGCAGCTCGAGCAGCTCGAGCGTCTGTGCGTAGTCCCGCGTCGTGACCGAGACCTCGTGCCCGCGCCTCTCGAGAAGCGCGAGCAGCGGTCGGAAGAACGGCACCTGCGGTGAGTTCGAGACGTCGATCCAGACCCGCACGCGCTGACCTTAGATGGTCGACCGGCTCAGTCTCAGCCACGGTCCCCGCATCGACGGCAATCCCCCGGTGACCGCTTACCGGCGGCCTCGGGGATAAGCTCCTCGTCTCCGAGGGAGCCTACAGGGCCGTTACACGTAATACGCCGACTCGCTCGAACTCCAGTGTTCATGCCGGTTCGTCGTCGGCCTCGTTACAGCCTGTTGTGGCATGCGCTAACGAGTGCGGCAAGCTAGGACACTATGGGGACGGACGGAGGAGCAGCCGGACATCGCTCTCGGCCGACATGAGAACGTCGAGGTCGACGAAGTCGCCGGTGCTTGTCTCGGCGACGTAGTTGAGGTTGGTGAGCAACTCTGTAAGGTCGCTGAGGCTTGATCCGTTTGCCGTAATCCGGATGGGATGCACCTCGAGAAACACGAGCGGTCTTCGTCGCTCGAGTGTTTGGACGAGACCCCTGAGCACCTGCACCTCGTGCCCCTCGACGTCGACCTTGACCACGTCCGGCTTGAAGTCCAACCCAGAGCAGAGTTCGTCACCGGTCGTCATCTCGACCGCAAGCGTCTTCGTTTCTCCCCCAAGAGGCTCTCCCGCGACAGCGTGCTGCCACTCGAAATGCATGTCGAGGGTGCCAACTCTGTCCGAGAGCGCCGCCTCTACGTTCAAGATCCTCTCTTCGAGTCCGTTCGCGTACGTGTTGAGGAGGAGCCGTGAGAAAGCGAGCGGCGATGCGTCCACCGCGACTGCTCGACGGTCGAGATGGTTCGCTGTGAAGACGAGCGAGAAGATCCCGTGAAGGGCACCAACGTCTAGAAACCGTTGGCGATCCCCGACGTTGGCGAGGAAGGAGTCCATCTCGTCGACCATCTCTGGACTCCTGAAGCAGAAGTGCTCGAAAGCCTCACGCGAGTCCGGGGTGACCTTGAGAACGATCCCGTCGCGAATAGCGATCTCGTTCCCTGGAAGTCCCTCATTACGGCTCTCATGCGATGCTCGAAGCTGTTGCTGGGGCGTCCACACCTCTTGGGTCGGACGGAGACGTTTCAGCGCTGTGACAACGGCGGGAGGAAGGATCTTCCTTGCGAACTCCTTCGGCGTCATCGCCCTGACTCAACGAGGGATCTGCGTTGTCTGACCGAGCGCTCGAACTGCCGCCATGCCTCCTAAGGGAACGTACAGCCCGTAAACCCAGCTTCCGAAGATTTCGAGAGTGTCGAAGGAGTCACTACGCACGATAGCCCTCCTCCATCAAACGTGCCTCGCAATGTTCGCCTGCAGAAGGCCTCGGAGTCGCGTCGTTCATGCGGTGTTGGAATAAGCTGCGCTTATGGACACGCGACAGCTCGCCGCCTTCTGCGCCGTCGTCGAGCGGCGGAGCTTCTCCCAGGCGGCCGAGCGTCTCGGCGTCACGCAGCCCGCCGTCTCGCTCCAGGTGCGGGCGCTCGAGAAGCGACTGGACACCCAGCTCCTCGACCGGTCGGGGCGGCGGGTGGAGCCGACCGAGGCCGGCTGGCGCCTGTACCGGGGTGCGCAGAAGCTCCTCGCGCTCGAGGAGCAGGTCGTCTCCGCGGTCGCGGCGACCGTGGATGGCGCGCTCGGCGGCGACCTCGTCCTCGGTGCCTCGACGGGGCCTGCGGCCATCGCCGTCCCGCTCGTGCTCTGCGAGTTTCAGCAAGAGAACCCGGGGGTGCGGGTCTTCCTCACCGTCTCGGACACGCACACCGTCGTCGAGCGAGTCGCGGCGCGTGAGCTCGAGCTCGGGATCGTCGGATCGTCGCGGCGGCATCGGGGCGTCCGCTTCGAGCCGTTCTTCTTCGACGAGGTGATCCTCGCCTGCCCGCCCAGCCATCGCTTTGCCGGGCGGACCGTCGCCCTCGACGAGCTCCGCGACGAGGCGCTCATCCTCATGCAGGAGGGGGCGGGGGTCCGGCAGACGCTCGAGGACGCTCTCCGGCGGCAGGGCGTCCGCCTCCGCGACCTCGACGTGAGGCTCGAGCTGGGGCTGCAGGAGTCCGTGCGCCAGGCCGTCGAGGCCGGCTACGGCGTGACGTTCATCTCGAGGACCGCGGTCGAGTCCGACCTCGCCGCGGGGAGGTTGACGGAGGCGCGCGTCCAGGGGCTCGAGGCGACGCGCGAGATCTCGCTCGCCTCGGCGTCCGGACGCGCGCGGACCCGCGTCGCGGACGCCTTCGTCGAGTTTGCACGCGAGCGGCTGGCCGCGTGATCGTCCGCTGGGGCCTCGACGAGCTCGAAGGCGTCCTCGCCGAGATCGGGGGCCGGAAGGCGCTGCTCGTCACGAGCGAACGGTTCGCGACGCTCGAGCTCCCCGTCGCCGCCCATTTCACCGGCGTTCGGCGACATGCTCCGGTGGAGACGGTCGCGAACGCGCTCGAGGCGGCCAACGCCGCGGACTCGCTCGTCGCCGTCGGCGGCGGGAGCGCGCTCGACACGGCCAAGTCGGTGTCCGCGACGACGGGGCTTCCGCTCGTCGCGGTGCCCACGACGTACTCGGGCGCGGAATGGACGAGGCACTTCGGCTCCCGCGACGAGGAGCAGCGGGTGAAGACGGGCGGCTCGGGCACGAACACGGTCGCGATCGTCTACGAGCCGCGGCTCACCCTCGATCTGCCGCTCGGGGAGACCGTCGGCACGGCGATGAACGCGCTCGCCCACTGCGCGGAGGCGCTCTACGTCGACCGCTCGAACGAGGAGGGTGATCGTGAGGCGTTGGCGGGCGCGCCGCTCATCGGACAGTGGCTTCCCGAGGTCGTCGCCCGCCCCTTCGATCTGCAGGCGCGGACGAAGCTCCTCGAGGGCGCGATGCACGCAGGCGCCGCGCTCGGGCTCTCCGGTCTCGCGCTCGCCCACGCTCTGGCCCAGGCGCTCGGCGGCCGATACGGGCTCCCGCACGGCGCGATGAACGCGCTCACTCTCGCCCCGACGCTCCGCTTCAACGAGCCGGCGGTGCCCGAGGCGATCGAGCGCTTCGGCGCGGCGCTCGGGACGACCGATCCTGCGGCTCGGGCGGAAGAGCTCGCCAGGCTCGGTGAGTTCGAGCGGCTGCGCGACTTCGGCGTGCCCGAGGAGGAACTCGGGAGCCTCGCCGGCGACGTCGTCGCCCGGCCGGGAGCGCGCGCGAACCCGCGGCCCGTCACCGTCGAGGACGCGGAGGAGCTCCTGCGCTCGATCTGGTGAGCCCGGCTTGACGCCGTCCGGGTGCGGGCCGACCATGTGGCGATGGCCGAGTACGCGATGGTCACGGCTGCGGTCGCTCTCCTCGCGATCTCCGTCGCCGGCGGCGTCGGGAAGAGCACGGCGCAGCTCCCGCGCTCGACGGCAGCCGCGATCCAGCTCGTCTCCTCGAGCGCGCACAAGGCCAAGGTTCCCGTCGGCGACGCACGAGCGGCGTACGGCAAGGCGCCGTATCGGAAGACCGAGCTCAAGTACGTCTATGCGCTCGGCTGGATCACCGGGATGAAGAACCGCGCGACGTGCTTCTACACGGTGTCGACGAGTGACGCCGTGAGACAGGCGACGGGTGAGATCACCCACGACAAGAAGGTCTCCGCGAAGCTCCGGGCGCGAGGGTTGACCGCTCGCCAGGCAGGCACCGCCCTCGTCAAGGGCATTCAGACCGCGTGTAGCGACTGACCGGCTGCGCGCTCAGGCCGCTTCCGGTGCGGGCTGGCGGCGGCCGCCGAGCACGCGGCGAAGGCTCGCGATCCCGACGACGCTCGAGCCGTCGACCACCGGCAGGTGCCGGAAGCCGTGGTCGAGCATGACCTGAGCTGCCTCGTCGAGGTCCGTGTCCGGCGCTGCGGTGATCGGGTCGGGCGTCATGAACGACCGCACCCGCGCGTCGCTCGTGTGCACCCGCGCGGCCATCGCCCGCAGCATGTCCCGCTCGGTGAGGATCCCGATCATGCGCCCGTGGTCCTTCACGATCACGGCGCCGACGTTCTTGCCCGTCATGCGCTCGGCGACCTCTCCGAGCGTGTCCTCGGGGGCGACTGTGATGAAGTCGGGCGAGACGACCTCGGAGAGCGTGCCCATCGCGCGAGTCTAGATGATTGGTCTCGCGAACGTCCTTGCGCCGGGGCATCGAGCGGGCGAATAACGGAGTGTAATGACAGAGATAACGAATTGAGCTACGATGAGGCCCGTGCCGAGCGGCGCGACCTTTGACGTGCTCGTCGTCGGGAGCGGTGCCTCCGGGCTCGCTGCCGCGGTGTCTGCCGAGCGCGCCGGCGCGCGGGTCGCACTGGCGACGAAGACGACGCTCCAGGCGTGCAACTCCGCGAAGGCCCAGGGCGGCATCCAGGCGGCCTTCGGCGAGGACGACTCCCCGGAGATCCACGCCGAGGACGTCATGCGCAGCTCGCACGACTCGGCCGATCCGCGGCTGGTCGAGGTGCTGACGACCGAAGCGCCCTTCGCGATCCACTGGCTCGAGGAGCTCGGCGTCGAGTTCACGCGGGAGACGTCCAATGGCTCGAACGGCCGAGGCCATCCGGGCGCCGGCGGCTACAGGCTCGCCCGCTGCGGAGGAGCGACGCGCAAGCGTCTGCTCCAGGTCGGCGACCGCACGGGCCACGCGATCACGAGGGCCCTGCGGGAGGCGTACGAGGCGGGTCCCGGGGTCGAGCTCCCCCATCATGCGCTGGCCGCGCTCGAGCCCGGCGCGAGCGGCTGGCGCGCGACGTTCACGGTCAAGGACGGCTCGACGGTCGCCGTCGGGGCGGCGGCCGTCGTGCTCGCGGCCGGCGGGCGCTGCTACGCGGAGGCCGGCGAGCGCGGCGAGCTCTCGACCAACCATCCGAACGCGACGGGCGAGGTGACGCGGATCGCGCTCGAGGTGGGTGCGGAGGCGCGCGATCTCGACGCGCTCCAGTACCACCCGAACGGCGGCGCCTGGCCCGCAACCATGCAGGGCTACTCGATCCCGGAGACGACGCGCGCGTACGGCGCCGTCCTCGTCAACTCCGACGGCGAGGAGTTCACCGACTCGCTCGGCCCGCGCGACGCGGTCTCGCAGGCGATCTTCGACGAGGTGGAGAAGGGGAAAGGCGTCGCGACCCCGGACGGTAGGCCCGCGGTCTGGCTCGACACGACGCGGATCCCCGAGGAGGACGCCGAGCTCTCGCTCCCGTACATGCTGCGGCGCTACCGTGGCGCGGGCATCGACCCGCTCGGCGAGCCGATCCTCACCTACCCCGTCCTCCACTACCAGAACGGCGGGCTCGTGATCGACGAGCACGCGGAAACGACGCTCGAGAGCGTCTTCGCCTGCGGCGAGATCGCGGGCGGGACCCACGGAAGGAATCGCATGATGGGCAACTCGCTCCTCGAATGCACGGTCTTCGGCCGGCGTGCCGGCAAGGCCGCGGCCGAAAGGGCACGTTCATGACGGACGCTCCCGCTCCGCTCGATCCCGAGAAGGTCCAGGCGTTCGTCGCGAACGCACACGGGGACCTCCAGTACGTCCGAGGGGCTCTCGCAGAGGAGCCTGCGCTCGTCAACGCCGCCTGGGACTGGGGCGGCGGCGACTGGGAGACCGCGCTCGGCGCCGCTGCGCACATGGGCAGGCGCCAGATCGCGCTCCTGCTGCTCGAGCACGGCGCCCGGCTCGATCTGTTCGCGGCGGCGATGCTCGGGTACTTCGACATCGTCAGCCCGGTCCTTTCGGACTTCCCGGACATGCGGAACGCGAAAGGCCCGCACGGCATCCCGCTCATCGAGCATGCGCGCGCGGGCGGCGACGATGCACGCGCGGTGCTGGAGCTCCTCGAGTCGACCCAGGTGGCTGCTGCCGGCGTAGGCTCGACGGAGCCGACAAGAGAGCGCAGGTGCCGGCTTTGCCGGCGCCGGAGCGGGAACAGAGCGGAGCGCCGGCTTCGCCGGCGCGGGAGCGGAATCAGTGAGCGTCGTGGCTACGGATCTCACGCAGGCCGTCGAGGACGCGGCGGCGCACCTGTACGTGTGGGCGCTCAAGGACATCCCGCAGGACCTCCGCGACGCGCTCGCTGCAGCCCGCGACCGCGAGACCTCGACGACCGGCAAGCGGGTCCTCGAGACGATCACCCGGAACGTCGAGATCGCGGACGACCAGGCGAACCTGGTCTGTCAGGACACCGGTATCGCGGTCTACTACTGCCGCGTCGGCGAGGGCTTCCCGCTCCATCCCGCACGGATCTACGAGGCGCTGAAGACCGGCACCGAGCGTGCGACGGTCGAGCATCCGCTGCGCTCGAACACCGTGCACACGCTGACGCGCGAGAACACCGGCCAGAACGTCGGCTACCGCGTGCCGATCGTCCACTGGGACTTCGAGCCGGGTTGGGACGGGCTCGACGTGAAGTGCGTCCCCAAGGGCTCGGGCTCCGAGAACATGAGCTTCCTCAAGATGTGCGTCCCCGCGGACGGGGTCGCCGGTATCAAGCGCTTCGTCCTCGACTCGATCGTCGGTGCGGGCGGCAAGCCGTGTCCGCCGGGGATCGTGGGCGTCGGGATCGGGGGGTCTGCCGACTACGCGATGCACCTCGCCAAGGAGGCCATCGCGCGGCCGGTCGGCACTCACAATCCGGATCCGCTCGTCGCCGAGCTGGAGGGCGAGCTGTACGAGCTCCTGAACGAGACGGGCGTCGGCCCGATGGGCCTCGGCGGCGACGTCACGGTGCTCTCGGTGCACGTCGAGCACGCCGACACGCACATGACCCTGAACCCGGTCGCGGTCAACTACCAGTGCTGGGCGGCGCGCCGCGCCTCGGCGCACGTCTCGGCGGCCGGCGACGTCACCTTCGAGAGGGACGCCTGATGGCCGTCCACGAGGTCACGTTCCCGGTCACCGATCCCGAGGAGATCCTGAAGCTCCGGGCCGGCGACGAGGTCGTCGTTCAGGGCCACATCATCGGGATCCGCGACCGCACACAGATCCGCATCTTCGACCAGGGCGTCGAGCCGCCGATGGGCCTCACCGGTGCCTTCCTTCTGCACACCGCGCCGGGCGTCCGCAAGCTCGGGCCTGGCCGGTACGAGAAGGTCTGCATCGGGACGACGACGAGCGCACGCATGGTGCGCTTCACCGAGGGCCTCGGCGCGCAGTACGGCGTCCGCGCCATCTGCGGCAAGGGCGGCTTCCCGGACGAGGCGATCGAGCCCATGCAGCGGCTCGGGATGGTCTACTTCGCGATCGTCGGCGGCGCGGCCGCGCTCGAGACGACGCAGATCGAGGAGATCGAGGAGGTCGCCTGGGAAGAGCTCATGCCCGAGTGCCTCTGGAAGTTCCGGGTGAAGGACTTCGGGCCGCTGACGGTCGGCATCGACGCACACGGCGGCTCTCTCTACCGCGACGTCCAGGACCGGGCGCGCAAGAAGCTGGAGGACATCTATGCACGACTCTGACGGCAACGCGTTCCTCGACGTCCCGCGCCGCGAGGGCAAGCCGCGCCAGCGCGGGCTCACGCACGTCATCGACAAGGGCCTGAACCTGCGCGAGATCGAGGGGCTCTTCGACACGGCAGGCGAATACGTCGACATCGTGAAGCTCGGCTGGGGCACGAGCTACGTCACGAACAACCTCGAGAAGAAGATCGCCCTCTACCGCTCGTTCGCCACGCCGGTCGTGTGCGGCGGCACGCTCTTCGAGGCCGTCTTCGCGCAGGACAAGGTCGACGACTTCAAGCGCTGGCTCGAGCACTACCGCTTCTCGCACGTCGAGATCTCGGACGGGACGATCGAGATCCCGCGTGAGCGCAAGCTCGAGCTGATCGCCGACTTCGCGCGCGACTTCGCCGTCCTCTCGGAGGTCGGCTCGAAGGACGCCGAGGTCGTCTTCGCCCCCTATCAGTGGGTCGAGTGGATCTCCGAGGAGCTCGCCGCGGGCGCGTGGAAGGTGATCGCCGAGGGCCGCGAGGGCGGGACGGCCGGCATCTACCGCCCCACCGGCGAGATGCGCACCGGTCTCGTCGACGAGATCGCGCACTCGATCGACTTCGGAGACCTCATCTGGGAGGCGCCGACGAAGAGCTCGCAGGCCTGGTTCGTGAAGCACTTCGGTCCCGAGGTGAACCTCGGAAACATCCCGCCGGAGGAGGTCATCGCGCTCGAGACGCTTCGCCTCGGGCTCCGCGGAGATACACTCAAGGAAGTCCTCCTCGGTGGCGATGCGCAAGGGAGCACGCTCCTTCCGGCGGGTGGCGAGGCCTGATGGCGGTTCCCGCACTCAGCCCGCCCCAGCTTCCCGAGCTGGACTTCGAGGCGATGAGCGCCGAGGAGCTCATCTCCTGGGCGCACGGGTTCTTCTGGCCACGGCTGTGCCTGACCTGCTCGTGGCAGAAGCAGTCGTCGGTGCTCGTGCACATGGTTGCCGGCCTCGGGCTCCGCATGGACACGGTCGAGCTCGACACGCACCTCTTCTTCCGCGAGTCGTACGACACGCGCGAGAAGCTCGTCGAGCGCTACGCGCTGAAGCTGATCCAGCCGGAGATCCCGACGATCGCCGAGCAGCACAAGGCCGAGGGCGCGAACCTGTGGGAGCGCGATCCCGACCGCTGCTGCCACATCCGCAAGGTCGAGCCGCTGCTCTCCGCGCTCCAGCCGTACGACGCCTGGATCTCGGGCATCCGCCGCGACCAGTCGCCGAGTCGGGCTGCGGCCCCGAAGGTCGAGTGGTCGGAGCGCTACGGCGTCTTCAAGATCCACCCGCTCGCCGACTGGGACGAGAAGCAGGTGTGGGCGTACATCGCCGTCAACGAGATTCCCTACAACCCGCTGCACGACGTGGGCTACCGCTCGATCGGCTGCATCCCCTGCACCCGCCCGACGCGGCCCGACGAAGAGGAGCGCGCCGGGCGCTGGGCCGGCTCCGACAAGCTCGAGTGCGGCATCCATGTCGACACGACCATCTGAAACGACGAACATCCGAAAGGGACCGATGGGCGACCACATCCATGCACACGACCACCCGGAGTCCGACCGCGTCCGCGAGGGCGGGTTCACGCTCTGGTTCACCGGGCTCTCGGGCTCGGGCAAGTCGACGATCGCGCACCTCGTCGGCCCCGAGCTCGACCGCCGCGGCCTGATCGTCGAGTACCTGGACGGGGACACCGTCCGCACGCATCTCTCGAAGGGCCTCGGGTTCTCGAAGGAGGACCGCGACACGAACATCGAGCGGATCGGCTGGGTCGCGTCGCGCCTGACTCGCCAGGGCGGCGCCGTGATCTGCGCGGCGATCTCCCCCTACGAGGAGACACGGGCGAAGGCGCGGGCGCTCGTCGAGGAGTTCGGTCCGTTCGTCGAGGTCTTCGTCAGCGCGTCAGTCGACGAATGTGCGCGCCGCGACGTCAACGGCCTCTACGCGAAGGCGTTCGCCGGCGAGATCAAGGGCTTCACCGGGGTGGACGATCCGTACGAAGAGCCCTCGTCGCCCGAAGTCGTGGTCGACACCGAGGCGACCGACCCCGAGGAGGCGGCCGCCATCGTCGTCGCCAAGCTCGAGGAGCTCGGGCTCGTCCCCGCCGCGACCGGAGCCCCGGCGTGAGCGTCACGTCGACCGAGCGCCTGATCGCGCCGCACGGCGGCACCCTCGTCGATCGCACCGGCGAACGTCCGGACGACCTCGGCGCGCTCGAGCAGGTCACGCTGACCTCCCGCGAGCTGTCCGACCTGGACATGATCGCGTCGGGCGCGCTTTCGCCGCTCGAGGGCTTCATGGGCGAGGGGGACTACGAGCGCGTGATCGAGGAGATGCATCTCACGAGCGGTCTTCCGTGGGCTCTCCCCGTCTGTCTCGCCGTCGACGCCGAGCCGTCGGGCGAGCAGGTTGCGCTCACCGACGAGGCAGGGACGCCGGTGGCCGTTCTCGAGGTGGCCGAGACGTTCTCCTACGACAAAGAGCGCGAGGCCGAGCTCTGCTTCCGCACCACCGAGGTCGAGCACCCCGGCGTCGAGCGCGTGTACGGGCAGAAGCCGCTCTACCTCGCCGGCCGCGTGACGGTGTTCGAGCGGCCCGCACCGAAGTTCCCGGAGCTCGCGCTCGACCCCGCGGACACGAGACAGGCGTTCGCCGAGCGGGGCTGGAGGCGCGTCGTCGGCTTCCAGACCCGGAACCCGATCCATCGCGCGCACGAGTACCTCACCAAAGTCGCCCTCGAGACGGTCGACGGCCTCCTCGTCCACCCGCTCGTCGGAGACACGAAGGCGGACGACGTGCCGGCCGCAGTCCGCGTCGAGTGCTACCGCACGCTCCTCGGCGGCTACTACCCATCCGACCGCGTGTTGCTCTCGGCATTTCCGGCCGCGATGCGCTACGCTGGCCCGCGCGAGGCGGTCTGGCACGCGATCTGCCGCAAGAACTTCGGCTGCTCGCACTTCATCGTCGGCCGTGACCACGCCGGCGTCGGGAGCTACTACGGCACCTACGACGCGCAGCTGATCTTCGACGAGTTCGAGCCGCACGAGCTCGACATCGAGCCGATGTTCTTCGAGCACACGTTCTGGTGCAACGTGTGCGGTTCGATGGCGAGCACGAAGTCGTGCCCGCACGGCTCCGACGACCGCGTCTTCCTGTCGGGGACGAAGGTGCGCGAGATGCTGGGGAAGGGCGAGCTGCCTCCCGTCGAGTTCTCGCGGCCCGAAGTCGCTCAGGTGTTGATAAACGCGTACGGAAGCGAGGCATGAGCACACGCCGACAGGGCCACGACGCGGCCGTCTTCAGGGGTTCTCGCGCGACCGGAAACTGCATTCGCAGTTTCCGGCCTTGCGCACGACAATGACCTGGCAGTTCGTCCTCGCGGGCCTGCTCACGGGGCTCCTCGTGGGGATGACCGGCATGGGGGGCGGGTCGCTCATGACCCCGATCCTCGTGTTCATCTTCGGCATCCCGCCGACGACCGCCATCGGGACGGATATCGCCCACGGCGCCGTCTTCAAGAGCGTGGGCGCGGTGCAGCACCGCCGCATGGGGAACGTCAGAGCGAGGCTCGCCGGCTGGATGCTGATCGGGTCGATCCCGGCGTCGCTCGTGGGCGTCTGGCTTGCGGCGCGCCTGGCAGCAATCTACGGGAACAGCGTCAAGGACCTCATGGGTCAGGTCCTCGGCGCTGCGCTCCTCTTCGGGTGCGTGGGCCTCATCGCCAAGAGCCTGATCCACACCGAGTCGATCGCCGACGCCTCCTGGAAGCTGACCACACGCGACCGCGTGGCCGCCGTCCTGATCGGGGCGTTCGGCGGCTTCGTCGTCGGCCTGACGTCGGTCGGGAGCGGCGTCTTCTTCGGGCTCACGCTGCTCGTCGTCTTCCCGCTCCGGGCGCACAAGGTCGTCGGGACGGACATCTTCCACGCCGCGATCCTTCTCTACGTGGCTGGAGCGGCCCACTGGGCGGCGGGCAACGTCGATTTCTCGATCCTCGGCTGGCTCCTGATCGGCTCGATCCCCGGCGTGCTGATCGGGGGCAGGCTCACGCTCTCGATTCCCGAGCACGTGCTCCGGCTCACGCTGGCCGGCGTCCTCGGCCTCGCCGGGATCAAGCTTCTGAACTTCCCGGGCGCCGGCACCGTGGTCATCGTCGGGCTGGCAGCGGGTGGGGTTGCGCTGCTCGTGTGGATAGGCCGTCAAGGCTGGATCCGGATTCAGCGCGGACGCAACGGCGGCGTCCCTCAGCGGGCGACGAGATAGCATCGCCGCCTGGCGATGCGCACGGTCTGGGTCAGCTTCGACACGGTCGGCCGCGACTGCCTCGCGGCCGCCGCCGAGGCCGGGGCGGAGATCGTCGGCGTCGTCACGCTCCCCGGCCCGGTCGACCCGAACCGCTCGGGCCAGTGCGCGTTCGACGACGTTGCGGCGGAGCTCGACGCGCGGCTGATCGAGACGGGTGATGTCAACGATGACGAGACCGTGGCAGCGGTCGCCGAGCTCGACCCGGAGCTCGTGTTCGTCGTCGGCTGGTCGCAGCTCGTACGCGACCCGTTCATCGCGCTCGCGCGCGAGGGCGTCTTCGGGATGCATCCCACGCTGCTCCCTCGGCACCGCGGGCGGGCCCCGATCCCGTGGGCGATCCTCTCCGGGCTGGCCACGACCGGCGTGACGCTCTTCCAGATCGTCGACGCCACCGCCGACTCGGGCGCGATCGTCGGCCAGGTCGAGGTCCCGATCGCGCCGGACGAGACGGCCACCACGCTCTTCGACCGGATCACCGACGCCCACGTTGCCCTGCTACGCGAGTACGTGCCCCTGCTCGTCGCGCGGCGGGCGCCGAGGATCCCGCAGGATGCGCTCCGGGCCAGCGCCTGGCCGAGGCGGACGCCGGCGGACGGGATCATCGACTGGGAGACCAGGGCGCCGTACCTCCACGACTGGGTGCGCGCCCAGACACGGCCTTACCCCGGCGCTTTCACGTACCTGGGAGAGGAGAAGGTCGTGGTCTGGCGGGCCCGACCGGTGGAGGCCGGGACGACCGCTCCGGCGGGGACGGTGCTCGACACGCGCCCGGAGGGCGCGGTCGTCGCCTGTGGCGAGGGCGCGCTGCTGCTCGAGGAGGTCGAGTCGTCTCGACCGCTCGAGATCGGGACGGTCCTGGGATGAGCCGGATCCTCGTGCTCGCGGCCCATCCCGACGACGAGGTGCTGGGCATGGGCGGGACGATCGCCGCCCACGCAGATCGTGGAGACGAGCTCCGCATCGTCTGCGTCACCGACGGCTCCAGCACCCAGTACCCCGGCGACGCGGCCACGCGCACGCGTAAGGAGGAGGAGGCGCGCCTCGCGGCCGCCGAGCTGGGCGTGGACGACTACGTCCACCTCGACCTCCCCGACATGCGCCTGGACACGATCCCGCACGTGGAGGTCAACCGCGTGGTGGAGGAGCACGTGCGCGAGCTCGGGGCGACCGTCGTCTACGCGCCCCATCCCGACGTCAACCAGGACCACCGCGCGCTCTTCGACTCGGTCGCCGTGGCCACGCGCCCGGTTCCCGGCCAGACCGTGCGCCGCGTGCTCACCTACGCGCCCACCTCCAGCACCGAGTGGACGCCGGCCGCCGTGAACTGGTTCGTGCCCAACTGGTTCGTAGACGTCTCGACGACGCTGGAGCGCAAGCTCGCGGCCTTCGCGCGCTACGAGACCGAGCGCCGCGACTATCCGCATCCCCGGAGCGAGCGCGCGATCCGCGCGGCCGCCGAGCTCCACGGCGCCACCTGCGGCTGCGAGTACGCCGAGCCCTTCGTGCTCGTCCGCTCGCTCGAGCGCGGCTGAGACCCTCGACGGGAGGGCGGACGGAGGCCGAACGGCCGGGCGTACAATCCGCGCTCCGTGCGCACGTACACGCCAGCCGCGCTGGTCGCGGCGCTGCTGGTCGCGACCGGGTTCAGCCTCCTCTACGTCGAGAAGCTCAAGCTCGAGCCGAGCCCGATCCGCGCCACCAAGGTGACGAAGGTCTTCTCGCCCGACTGCCGCTGCGGGCAGACCAAGGCGAGGATCTCCTTCGGGCTCGGCAAGCCCGACGTCGCCTCCGTGTCGATCGTGGACGCCTCGGGACGGCTCGTCCGCACGGTGGAAGAAGGGCGTCACGTGGGTCGTCGCCCCGTCGCCTTCCTCTGGGACGGTCGTGACCGCACGGGCCGGGTGGCGCCCGACGGCGTCTACCACGCGCACGTGCGCCTCGACCTGCTCGAGAAGACGTTCGTCCTCCCGAACCCGATCCGCATCGACACGGCGCCGCCGCGCGTGAGCGTCCTCGGCGTCGGGCCCCGGGTGCTCTCGCCCGACGGCGACGGCCGGCACGATCGCCTCGTCGTGCGCTACCGGACGAGCCAGCCGGCGCAGGCGATCCTGCTCGTGAACGGGGACCGGCGGGTGCTCGGCCGCCCGGGCCTGCTCGCGGGCCAGCTGCGCTGGTACGGACGCGTCGGAGGGAAGGGCCTCCGGCCCGGAAGCTACTTGCTGGCGGTTCGGGCCGTGGACGACGCCGGCAACCGGTCCCGCCTGGTGCGGGCCGGCTCGATCCGCGTCCGCTACGTCGAGCTCGGGCAGACGACCTACCGTGCCCGGGCAGGGCGCCGCTTCCCCGTCTTCGTCTCGACCGACGCCGGGCGTGTGAGCTGGCTGCTGGCCGGCAGGAGCGGGCGCGCGCGTCCCCCGCTGCTGCGACTCCGCGCGCCGGCCAAGCCGGGGCGGTACACGCTCTACGTGTCCGCGCGCGGTCACGCCGCGAGCGCGCGCGTGGTGGTCGTGCGGTGACGCGTCGGCGAGCGCTGCTGGCTGCGGCTGGCGTCGTCGTCGTGCTCGCGGCCGCGGCCGCCGGCTTCTGGTGGTACGAGACGCACAAGCCCGCACGGGAGGTCCGCGGATCGCCGACCGTCGAGTACCACCCGCATCCGAAGCCCCGGAAGCGCCCTGTGAAGCAGGTCCTGGAGGTGCCGTGGCCGACCTACGGCTACGACGAGCATCGGGACCACGTCTCGCCGTTCCCCCACCGGCCTCCCTACCGCCGGCTGTGGACGATGCGAGCGCTCTTCTACCTCGAGTTCCCGCCTTCCGTCGGCTACGGCCACGTCTTCGTCAGCCAGCTGGAGGGGCGCTTCTTCGCCCTCGACCCGAAAACCGGGCAGATCGTCTGGCAGAAGAGGTTTCCCTTCTGCTCGGCAGCGTCACCCACCCTGGCCGGAGGGCTGGTGATCCAGACCTACATCCCGCCACCGTGCTCGTTCGGGCCGCGCAGCGAGCCCGGCGCGGTGGTGGCGATGCGCCCCTCCGACGGGAAGATCGTCTGGCGCGTGCCTCTCGCCAGCGAGTCGAGCGCGCTCGTGGTCGGCAGGCGCGTGTACGTCGGTGCGTGGGATCATCGCGTCTACGCGCTCGGGCTCGCGACCGGGCGAACCCTCTGGTCGACCGAGACCGACGGGGAGATCGACAGCTCCGCCGCCTACGCCGGGGGCGCGGTCTACGTCGGCAACAACGCCGGGAGCATCTACGCGCTCGACGCCCACACCGGCCGCGTCCGCTGGATCGGACAATCGTTCTCGAGCATCTTCCACGGCCGCGAGTACTTCTATGCCACGCCTGCGGTCGCCTACGGCCGTGTCTTCGCGTCGAACACGGACGGGACGGTGTACGCGTTCGGGGCCTCGTCGGGCCACCTGCTCTGGGCCCGGCACGTGGGCACCTACGTCTACACAGCCCCGGCGGTGTGGGAGCAGAAGGTCTACGTGGGAACGTACGACGGGAAGTTCGTCGCGCTCGACGCCGGCACGGGAGACGTGAAGTGGAGCTACGACGCCGCCGCCGCGGTGCACGGCGCGCCGACGGTGATGGACGGCCTCGTCTACTTCTCCACCTGCGGGCGGTGCGGTCAGCACGGCTCGCGCTACGCCAAGCTCGGTCCCAACGGGACGTTCGCCCTCGACGCGGAGACGGGGAAGCTCGTCTGGAGCTTCCCGGACGGCCATTACTCTCCGATCGTGGCCGACGAGGAGCGGGTCTATCTCGTGGGGAGCACGCGCGTCTACGGGCTCGAGCCGCGGTCGGCGAAGCGCTGATCGCGCTCGGGGGCCGCCAGCACGACCGCCATCGCCAGACCGGTCAGCGGCCAGATCAGGTAGGAGGTCTGGAAGGTGCGGGCGACGAAGAGCAGCGTCAGCATCGAGATCGCGAAGCCGGCCGCGCCCTCCCAGTCCGAGCCCGAGCGCCGCTGGTTCCAGAGCAGCCAGAGGGTCACGGGTAACCAGACGACCAAGACGAGGATCCCGAACGGGTAGCTGCCGTAGCGATCGTCGATCACGCCGACCTTGAGCAGAAGCGCGGAGAGGCCGTAGCCGAGGATCCGGTAGGTGCCTGTCCCATAGGTGATCGTGTCGCGCCACACCGCGCCGGGGCCGGCGGCGAGAAAGGGGATGAAGCCGGCGAGGAGGATCCCGCCGAACACAGCCCCGGCCCGCGTGAGAGTCGGCCGGGGAAGCCGCTGCGCCAGCAGCATCAGGGCGAAGAAAGGCAGGGCGACGAGGGCGAACTGCTTCAGCAGGATGGCGGCTGCGAGCAGGGCCGAGCCCCACACCGGCCGCCGCCGCGCGAGCAGGGCGAAGGCGAGCAGGAGGCAGAGCAGGCTGGGGGCGTCCGCCGTCCCGAACCACGCGCCGCGGACGAGCGGCGGACTGGCAGCGAGCGCCGAGCCGACCGCGAGCCGCCAGGAGATCGGCCCGGGAAAGGCGAGCACGGCCGCGAAGCAGCCGAGCGTGGCCAGCAGCACGAAGAGGCGGTAGTCGTCCAGCGGCGAGGGCAGGACGCCCCACGCGGCTGCGGTGAGGGCCGCGCCGGGGAAGTAGGCGAAGTGCGAGAGCGCCACCTGCCGGTGCTCGCTCGGAGGCGGGACGGTGCCGTTGCGCGTGTAGAAGCGCTCGAGCCCGCTCCCCTGGTAGTCGTGTCCGTACGGAGTGTGTCCGTGCCGGACGAGACGGCCCGCGAGCTCGATCTGGTAGGTCGAGTCGTTGACGTGGAACCACGGCGCGGTCGCGTCGCGCAGGCCGACCTGGAGCAGGACGGCGGGGACGGTGACGAGCACCACGACCGCAACGCACACGGCTCCGAGCAGGCGCGGGCTCCACGACGCTGCTCGCCAGCCTGCGAGCGCGACCACTGCCACCAGGACGACGGCGAGCACCGCCGGGTGGCGCACCACGCCGAGGTCGAAGCGCTCGTGTGCCCCACGGACGAGCGGGCCGAGGATGCCGTGCGCGTGGACCGAGGGCGGCCGGAACGGCCAGGCGTTCGCGCCGATCAGGGGCACTTCTACAGCCGCGACGAGG
>DASSQE010000102.1:0-15392 GCA_035702645.1 Gaiellaceae bacterium | reverse complement strand
CCACATCCGGATCTCTTCCGATCCGCGCCGACACAAACGGCGGGGATGCGGGAAGCGACAGCGAGCTGCGCGTGCGCCTTGCGGAGTTGCCCGAACGTCAGCGGCTCGTCGTCTTCCTTCGCTACTTCGCTGACCTCGAGTACCGGGATATCGCCGCCGCACTCGACGTAGGGGTTGGGACCGTGGGAGCAACATTGAACGCGGCGCACGCCTCTCTGCGCGCGTCGCTCGAGGAGGTGCGAACGTGAACGACTTCGATCTCGTCCCCGCCCTCGCCGCCGAGCTTGACCGGCTCGTGCCGCCAGACAAGACGATCACGATCGACTGGGACGAGGTCCTTCGCCGAGTCGAACCCGGTCGCGCACGTGTGCAGCGCCGAAAGCGTCGTCGGTTCCTCATCGCAGTCGTAGCGGTCGTGGCCTTCTTGCTCGTCGCCGCGGTGGCGACCGGCACATACCTCGCGCTCCGCGGGGGCGGTGGCAGCAGGGGTGCGCTGACGATCGTCACGGGAGGCAGCTCTGCGCGATGGCCGGGGGCGTCGACGATCAAGGAAGTCGCGCCCGACGGCCGCTTGCGGGTCTTGTGGCATTGCCCACATCCGAATCGCTTCTGCGGCGAGATGACGAGCCTTGCCTGGAGTCCGGACGGCCGCAAGCTTTCCTTCACGATGGACGAGATCGGCGGGTCGAGCGGGTACGTCGGCTTGCACATCGTCGACACGGTCACGGGAAGGGACTTACAGCTACCCCGGACCGGGTTAAGCGACTCGACCCCTTCCCAACCAGCGGCCTTCTTCGCGACCATGCGGCGGCGTTCGATTCGCCAACTTGGTTGCGTCTTTCCAGCGCAGGTGGCCTGGTCGCCCGACAGCCGTCACCTGGCGTACTCCTGCGCTTTGCCCGGTCCCCACCCGAAAGGTGCGATCTTTGTCATCCGCGCCGATGGCTCGGGTAGACGGAGGATCCAGACAGGCGCGGGAGGTGCCGGATCTCCGTCGTGGTCGCCGGATGGCAAGCGGATCGCGTTCTCCGGATCGACGGCTGGCTCAACGAATCTCTACATCGTCAAACTCGACGGCACGGGCCGCAGGCTAATCGCTCGTGACGGCGATAGCCCGAGCTGGTCGCCTAATGGGCGGACGATCGCCTATCGGGGGGCCTGCGGGATCAAGCTGGTCACTCCTGCCGGCAAGGACGTGACTCCGCGCGCTTCTGCCAGTGCGTGCGGTGCGCTCAGTCCGCGGGGCTATCCCGCGTGGTCGCCGGACGGAAAGCGCATTGCGATCGGCACGCGCGGGGGCGTGTTCCTGCTCAATTCAGACGGCACCGGCCTCGTCCGGGTCACCAAAGTCGGGTCAGGTACGGCCGGTTTCGGCCCCCAAGCTCCTGCCTGGGCACCGGTGCCGCGGGTCGTGCACTCGCGGCAGGTCTCGTCGGTCCAATCGCCGTGCTGCTAGTGCGCGATAGTCGTGCGATGGTCGTCACCAGTGTTGAGCGGACCTGAGCGGACTTGAGCGGAAGATTGGCCAGCGGCGACTGAGCTCACCCTTCGACCGTGATGTCGTGTGAACACGCCAGATTTGGCTTAACGGAGCGGCGCCGGAGTCGAACCGACCGAGCCGTGGGCTACACGACCGCACTGGTTTTGAAGACCAGCTGGGCCACCGGGCCCATGCCGCTCCGCCAGCAGGCTAGCGATCTTCGGAGCGAGGCCTATTCCGGTTGGAAGAGGGCGATCGTGTTCCCGTCCGGGTCCTTCAGCCAAGCCGACTTTCCGATGCCCGGACTCGTCCCGATCGAGTCGACGGTCTTGAACGTCGGGAAGTCGTACTCCTCGAAGACGACGCCCTTCGCCTTCAGCTCCCGGACGTCTGCTGCGACATCGCTCGTCCAGAACCGAACCTGCGTGTGGTCGGCCTGGTTCGGGGTGCCGCGCCCGTAGACGAGAAGCGTCGTGCCGTTCCCGCATTCGAACACGAGGTGATTCTCGATCGTCTCCGGGCTCAGCTCGAGCCCGAGCTTCTGCTCGTAGAACTCCTGACTCGCGGCCAGGTCGGTCGAGCAGAGTACCGCCGAGATCTTGTTGTCGGCCACCATGCTGCGCGCCTCCGGTTTCGAGATGAGTGTTTCGATCCAGTGCCGGTCATTCTCGCGAAGCCGATGAGTTTCGGCCGGCGGAGCAGTCCCGAGAGCAAAGTCCTAGAGAAGTGGAGGAGAGACATGGCCACGAAGACGTCCGCGCTCAACCTCACCCGCGTCGGGAGGGTCGCCCTCACCGTCGCGGACACCGACCGCGCACTCGGCTTCTACGTCGACACCCTCGGCTTCGAGAAGGTCGTGGACCTTCCCATGGGGCCGGGCCTGCGCTGGGTCGAGGTCGCGGTCCGAGGCACTCCGACCACGATCGCGCTCGCCCCACCGCCGGAGGGCAAGGCAGCCGGGGGCGGCGAGACCGGCATCATCCTCGACACGACCGACATCGATGCCGACCACGCCGCGCTGAAGGCCGCCGGGGTCGACGTCGACGCGGAGATCTCGCGCTTCGGCGATCCCGTGCCGCCGATGTTCTGGCTGCGCGACCCGGACGGGAACTCGCTGATCGTCGTCCAGCCGTCGAATTAGCCGTGCGGCCGTGCGGCCGGCGCTTCGCCGCGCCGCACGGCCCGTCGTCGTGCAAACGGGCGTCGGGGGCGGCGAAGACCTCGGCGATCGGCACCCAGGGATTAGGCTCGTACAGCCATGTCTGGCGGGGTGTTGCGGTCCCGTGCGGGGCTCTCGGCGATCGTCGCGGCAGTGGTCGCGATGCTTCTCGTCGCGGGTTTCGCGGCGTGGTACTTCGTGTTCCGGGACGTGGCGACGCCGACGACCGTCGGCGAGGCGGTGACGAACTTCCGCGGCGACACGGACCGGACGCCAGGCCCCTCGCCCGTGCCGGTCGGCGTCTACGTCTACGCGACCAAGGGGTTCGAGCACACGGACGCGCTCACCGGCGCGACCCACCGCTACCCGCCGCGCTCGACGATCACCGTGACGAAGGACCCGTGCGGTGTCCGGATGCGCTGGGACGTTCTCGAGGGGCGCTCGACGACCTGGACGTTCTGCATCGACGCGGGCAGGTGGGTCATGACGACGCAGGACGAGCGGCACACGTTCTTCGGGGTCACGCAGGGTACGACCTACCAGTGTTCGGACGTCTCGTTCCGACTGCCCGGTGACGAGCCCAGTCGGGACATGCCCGTCACGTGTACGACCTCGGGAGCGACGGAGAACGAGACCCAGCGGACCGTCGGACGCGAGCCGATGCGCGTCGCGGGGAAAGCGGTCTCGACGGTGCACGTGCGCCAGGCGACGTCGCTCAGCGGAAACATCCGCGGTGCCTCGACGTACGACATCTGGCTCGACCGGGAGACCGGTGTGCCGGTCCGGATTTCGATGGTGTCCCACACGACGAACGGCTCTCCGGTCGGCGACGTTCACTACGACGAGATCGTGACGCTGCGGCTGCTCTCCGCGACCCCGCGGCGCTGAGCCACCGCGGCGGGGTCGCCCGGTTCCGCCTGGCAGCGGCGGGCGGCGGCGGCCGGAGGCCACCGCGGTGGCCTTGCTTCGACCTAAGATCGAGCCGTGCGGACAGCGCTCGTCTCATTCGTGCTCGGTGCGGTGCTCGTCACCGGCGCCGCAGCGACTCCGCCTCCGCGCCTCACGCTGACGACCTCGACGGCAAGGCCGGTCGTCGATCAGGCCTGGCGTTGGACGGTCGTCGCGAGGAGCGCGTCGGGCAAGCCCGTCGCAGGGAAGATGCGACTCCAGATCCTCTTCGGCACGACGGTCGTGGGCTGCTGGAAGCGCGCAGCGATGGCGCAGTGCACCGGAGCCGGCTCCGGCACGTGGCTCCGGTTCAAGGGGAAGAGGACCGGCGTGCTGACATGGCCGGCGCAGTCACTCGGAGTGACGCTGACCTTCCAGGCGGTGGTGGTCGTGGGCGGCCGAACGAGGAAGCTGCGGGCGCCGGTGACCGTTCAGCCAGCGCCGGCGCCTCCCCCGACGACCACGACGCCGTAGCACCGGCCTCACCCGTGGGCGGCCGCGGTCGCCTTCTTGCGCCAGGTCGTCAGGTCGAAGCGCTGGTTGAGTCGGCGCAGGACCTCGCGAGCGATGAGATCTCCCGCGGCCCGCTCGAAGTGGACGCCGTCGTCGGCGCGCATCTTCACGAGCTTTCCCGAGTCCGTCGTCAGGTACTGGGCGTAGCCGCCGTTGTCTCCCGCGAAGTTGAAGTACGTGTCGAGGTAGGTGACCCGGCCCGGCCGCTTCGCCGCCTCGGACTGGACGATGGCGTTGATGGTGTCGAAGCGCTGCGTCTGCGCGGGGTCGTGCGTGATCGGGAGCCCGATCCAGACGAGGAATGCTCCGTTGCGCGTGATCGTGTCCATGAGCCCACCCACACGGCGGCGGTACTCGGCGACCCAGCTCGCGCTGTCGAACGGGCCGATCGTGACTCCCGCCGGCAGGCCGGTCATGAAGTCGTGGTCGTCGTTGCCCCCGAACATGAGCACGACCGCATTCGGCTTGTCCTTCCTCATTACGTCCTGCAGGTGCGTGAACCAGTTGAAGACGTCGGGTCGCTCGAGCCCCGTCGAGATGCGGCCGTCGACGGGGCCGACGGGATCGAGCACCGGGCTCCCGCCTGCCGCACGGAGGAGCGACTCGCCGGGCACGATGACGAGCGAGTCACCGGCGATCCACATGCGGAGCTTGTGCTGCGGCGTGAATGCCGTGCGCTCCACTCGCGGAGGGTTGGGATGAGAGCCGCTCCCGGACGGCGTCGTCGGAGGCGACGGCACGTTCACGGCGGTGTCGATCTGGTCGTCCGAGGAGCGACCGAGCGCGGCCTTCAGCGCGCGGCGCGGACGGTCGAGGAGGAGGGCGCTCGAGACGTCCTGCAGGCGAGCCGTCACCGCGAGCGCGACGTTTCGCTTCCAACCCTCGGGCTGGCTCGAGGCCGACTTGTGGAGGCCCGGCGCGTTGAGCACGACGCCGAGGAGGAGGCCCGCAAGTGCGACCACGATCGCGGCACCCGCGGACTGCAGGCGCCTGCCGCCCTCGGCGGTCCGCCTCTCCGGGCGTCTGCGGGGCGGTGCGTGGGGGGCGTCGCTCATCTCAGAAGCGGAAGTAGATGAAGGGGGCCACGCCTTCCGGGCCCATCGAGTTGGTCACGACGAGGGCGAGTGCGAGCACGACCGCCTGTCCGGCGACGGGCAACCGGGAGAAGCGCGCCATGATCGAGAGCGGTATCCGCGCGGGGAGGTACTGGGAGCCGATCCCGGCCGCGATCGCCGCGAGGACGCCGACGGTCACGAGTGGCGACGGCTGGCCCCACGCCGTGAAGAGGCGGACGATGACGTCGCGCGCGTCGGCGAACGAGTCCGCCCGGAAGAAGATCCACGCGAGGCAGACGATCTGGAACGTGACGAAGCGACGCCAACCGCGACGGAGCGGGGTCCAGGGGCGCTCGACGAAGCCGGGCCGCTCGCGCCACCAACGCTCGGTCGCGAGCGCCGTCCCGTGGATGGCGCCCCAGACGACGAACGTCCACCCGGCCCCGTGCCACAACCCGCCGATGAGCATCGTCAGCATCAGGTTCCGGTAGGTGACCAGCCGCCCCTTCCGGTTCCCGCCGAGCGGGATGTAGACGTAATCGCGAAGCCAGCGTGAGAGCGTCATGTGCCAGCGACGCCAGAAGTCCTGGACGGAGAGCGCGGCGTACGGCGAGTCGAAGTTCTGGGGGAAGCGGAACCCGAGGAGCAGCGCGAACCCGATCGCCATGTCCGTGTAGCCGCTGAAGTCGGCGTAGATCTGGACGGCATACCCGTAGATCCCGACGAGTGTCTCGAGCGACGAGTGCTGGTTCGGCGCGCCGAACACCGGGTCGACGATGTGCGCGGCGAGGTAGTTCGCGATCACGACCTTCTTGAAGAGCCCCGTCGCGATCAGGAAGAAGGCCCGCGACGTGTCGACGTAGCGGGGGTCGCGCGGCGTCTCGAACTGGGGCAAGAGCTCGCCGGGCCTGACGATCGGGCCCGCGACGAGGTGCGGGAAGAACGAGAGGTAGGTGGCGAACTTCCCGAACGACGTCGGCTGCCAGTCGCCGCGGTAGGTGTCCACGACGTAGCTGATCGCCATGAACGTGAAGAACGAGATCCCGACCGGCAGGATGATCGAGCGGATGCCGATCGGCACGTCGACGCCGGCGTACGAGAAGAAGTTGTGCGTCGAGCTGACGAAGAAGTCGTAGTACTTGAAGTAGCCGAGCAGCGCGACGTCGCCGGCGACGGCGAGCCCGAGGAGCCACTTTCGCTGGCGGACGTCGCCGGTGCGGTGGATGGAGACGGCGAACGCCTGGTTCCAGACGATCGAGAACGCGAGCAGGAACACGAAGCGCCAGTCCCACGCGCTGTAGAAGACGAAGCTGGCCGCGATCATGAACGGGCGCCAGCGCGATCCGCTCGGCATGAGGAGCCACGAGAGCGGGAGCACGACCATGAAGAAGATCGCGAAGGTCGTGGTCGGGAAGAGCACGACTCAGCCCGTCACGAGGGACAGCGTGACGCGATCGCCGAGGCGATCGCCGCGGCCCGCGCCCGGTACCCCGGCACGCCCGGGTGCACGCCGTCGCTCGAAAGCCACTTCGGGTGCCGGCGCACGAGCCCGACCCAGTCGACGAGCACGAGGTTGTGGTGCGTCGCGGCGAGGCGCGCGAGCGCGTGGTTCAGGCCGTCGTAGCTCGCGCCGTTCGCCGGCGGGCGCACGATCGTCGGCCACACGACGCATCGCTTCGACCCCGCGGTTACGAGCACCTTCGACACGGAGTGCCAGAAGGTCGAGACGATGCGGGGATCGTCGTTGGTGCCGGCGCTGACGACGATCACACGTGGCAGCGAGGCGCGCCGCTGCCAGACGATCGAGGCGACGTCGTACGCGTGCAGGCCGACGTCCGTGAGCACGACGAAGCGATAGCCGGGCAGGCGGCGATGGAGATACGGGGCGGTACCGACGCTCAGGGAGTCGCCCAGGTCGAAGACGACGTGCGACGAGGACGAGGCGGCTCCCTCTCGCGCCGCGGCCGCGGTCTGCCCGGCCTGCGCGGCGAGGAGAAGCACGAGCGAGGACGCGAGCAGGCAGGCGGCGATCCGCACGGGCACGAGAGTAGCTCGCGTCCTCGACGCGTCTATCCGGAGGAGCTCTCGACGCCGCCGGCGGTGTCTTCGACGTCGCTTCCGACGTCGAGCGACGTGCGCTCGACGGGCGGGGCGAACCACGACGGATCCTGCGGAATGCTGCCGCCCGAGACCTGGAGCGGCACGTAGACCGTCTCCACCCGGCGCCGCTCCGCGCGAGCGGCGGTCCATTCGGCGAGCACGACGAGGATCCAGGCCGCCGCCATGACACCCGCGATCACGGCGTCGTCGAGCTTCGCGATCGCGCAGGCGACGGCGACTCCGGCGAGGAAGACGATCTCGAGCAGGAGGCGCGGCACCGGAGGTTGTCGCCGGCCGGGGCCGTCGAGTGAACGCACCCACGCCGGTGCCTCTCGGTAGGCACCGTCGTCGTCCCAACCGGGTGCCTCCGAACCGGCCATGGGCAGGGATCGGGTCTGGACGCGGATCGTCCTGAGCTCCGCCTGCAGCGCTCGCACCTGCGAGGACAGCGCGTGGACGGCGGCGAGGACGTCGTCGTCGTGCGCGCTCACGTCGTGACGGGTGATCTGCGTCGTCTCGGACGGATCCGCCACGCGCGAGATCTCACTCGTCTCCGGCCGACGAGCTCATCTCGTCGATCGCGGACCGGCCCTGATCGTGGACCTCGGCGCGTCGGTCGTCGACCGACGCGGCAGGCTGCGACGTCTCCGGCTCGCGCGTGTCCGCCAGCTTGCGGCGGAGCTCGTCCGCCGGATCCTCCGTCGTGCTTGTCGGCGTCGTTCCGGACGTCGGCGTCGACAGCGTCGCGTCGGAAGCGTCGTCGGCCGCGCCTCGACGCGATCGCAGCTTCCGCACGACGGCGGCGATGCCGAGCGTGATGAGGGCCCACTTCAGGAAGCGGCGCATCGGTCGATGGTAGCGCCCCCGGAATACGGGGTCCGGTGCGCCTCGACCTCGCTGTGACACGCCGCTGCTAGACTGGCGCGGCTTCCTGCCTCGCTCAGGCCTCGCCCGTTCCCGGCGGCGCCGTCCACGGTGAGGCCGCCTAAAGACCAGAGGAAGGAGAACGAGGGAACCCGTGACCGAATACGAGATTCTGCTGCTGCTCGACCCGGACCTGGACGAGGCCCGCCAGGAGGAGATCCTCGGACGCACCCGTGAGCTCGTCGAGCGAAGCGGCGGCTCGTGGGACCTGCAGGACGCCTGGGGCCGGCGCAAGCTCGCCTACGAGATCGGCCACAAGGGCGAGGGCAGCTACCACCTCCTGCAGTTCACGTGCGACGCGGCCACGCTCGAGGAGATCTCGCGCGTGCTGCGCATCGACGACGGCGTCATGCGGCACATGGCGACACGTCGGATCCAGGGCAGTCCGGCGCGGCCCGTAGCGGTGGGTGCTCCGGCGCGCGAGGATGCCGGGACCGTATCCGAGGTTCGAGAAGCCGAAGAGGAGGAGTAGAGATGGCTGCCAGCATCAACCGCGTCGTGCTCGTCGGGAACCTGACGAGGGATCCGGAGCTCCGTCACACCCCGTCCGGCACTCCGGTCTGCTCGCTCCGTCTCGCCGTCAACACGCGCCGCAAGGACGAGACCGGGCAGTGGATCGACAAGCCCAACTACTTCGACATCACGGTCTGGGGCCAGCAGGGTGAGAACTGCGCCCAGTACCTCGCCAAGGGCCGACCCGTCGCGATCGACGGCAGGCTCGAGTGGCGCGAGTGGGACGCGCAGGACGGGTCCAAGCGACAGGCCGTCGAGGTCGTCGCGGACAGCGTGCAATTCCTGGGCGGCCGCATGGACGCCGAGGGCGGTGCGCCCGCGTACGTGCCGGCCGGAGCGGCAGGCGCAGGCGACGACTTCCCGCCCTCGCCCGCCGACGACGACATCCCCTTCTAGGAGACGAGAGATGCCCCAGAAGAAGCCGACCCGCGGCAGGCGTCCCGGTCCGACCACGGCCCCCGGGCGCCGGAAGAGCTGCCACTTCTGCCGCGACAAGGTCGACGAGATCGACTACAAGAACATCGCCCAGCTCCGCCGCTACATCTCGGAGAAGGGGAAGATCCGCTCGCGTCGCATCACGGGCGCCTGTCGCCGGCACCAGCTCCAGGTCGCCGCGGCCGTCAAGCGTGCGCGAGAGATGGCTCTCCTGCCCTACGTCGGCGCCTAGACCGTGCAGGTCATCCTCCTTCAGGACGTCGAGAAGCTCGGGCTGCGCGGTGACGTCGTCGACGTCGCGCGCGGCTACGCGCGCAACTTCCTGCTGCCGCGCCGGATGGCGGAGAACGCGACGCCTGCACGAGTCGCCGAGCTCCGGCGCGTCGAGGCGCAGCGCGCGACACGGGAGGCACGGACCTCCGAGCAGGCGAACGAGATCGCCGACGTGCTCTCGAAGACCGTGCTCCGCTTCGAGGTGAAGGCCGGGCCGACGGGCTCGCTCTTCGGCTCGGTGACGTCGTCGGACGTCGCCGACGAGATCTGGCGCACCCGCAAGGTCCGGGTCGACCGGCGGAAGATCGCGCACGATCCGATCAAGCGCATCGGCCGCTACGCGATCCCGATCGAGCTCTTCCAAGACGTGCAGGTCGACGTGAAGACGCTCGTCGTCCCCGAGGGCGGGGAGCTCCCGCCCGAGGAGGAGCTCGCTGCCATGGAGGCTGCGGAGGCCCAGGCGACGGCTGCGTCCGAGGCCGAGGCGGAGACCGCACACGCGGAGGCCGAGTCGGCGATCGCCGAGGTGATCGCCGAAGAGGAGGTCGTCGAGGCGGAGGGCGGGGACGAAGGCGCCTCCGACGAGGACGCCGTCGCTCCATCGTCGACCGCCCCCGAAGAGCCCGAGCAGGACGCCTGACTCGGGCCGGCGGACGCCGGCCCGAGGTCGTCAACAGGACATCTCCACAGCCCTGTGAACGTCCTGCGGAACTTCGCGCTACGAGCGCATGTTTCCGGGTGGAAAACGCACCCGCGCCTGTCGACAGATGTCGTCCCGTGCGTGGATCATCATACGAACAGATGTTCTTTCTCCCTGCAGCGCGGGTAGGCGCGCGTCGGTTCGGGTGCGGCTGGACGGGCCGGCCCCGAGCGGATTGACTCCTCGAGCCATGGCCAGCGCCTCCGCCCCCGCCCCCGAGCGCCTGAGCGGCCTCGTCCCCCCGCAGAACCTCGAGGCGGAGGAGTCCGTGCTCGGGGCGATGCTCCTGTCTCCGACCGCGGTCGGGACGGTCAGCGAGATCCTCGACGCGTCGCACTTCTACCGCGACAGCCACGCGAAGATCTACCGCGCCGCCCTCGCGCTGTGGGCGAAGGGCGAGCCGGTCGACGCGATCACGCTGGTCAACGAGCTCGACGAGCGCAGTGAGCTCGAGACGGCCGGCGGGCAGTCGAAGATCGCGGAGCTCGCAGCTCTCGTCCCGAGCGCGTCGAACGTCGAGCACTACGCGCGGATCGTCAGGGAGATGGCCACGCTCCGCGGCCTCGTGCGCGCGGGCCAGGACATCACGCGGCTCGGCCAGGAGCGCCCGGGCGAGGTGACCGACCTGGTCGACCGCGCCGAGCAGATCGTCTTCGAGCTCTCGCAGCAGCGCGTGACGAGCGACTTCTCCCACATCGAGGTTCTCCTCAAGGAGAGCTTCGAGCGGATCACCCAGCTCTACGAGGCGGGCGCCGAGATCACCGGGGTGCCGAGCGGGTTCCGCGAGCTCGACCTCCTGACCTCGGGCTTCCAGCCGGGCAACCTGATCATCGTGGCCGCGCGCCCGTCGATGGGGAAGTCCGCGCTCGGCCTGTGCGTGGCCGCCAACCTCGGCGTGCGCCACGAGACACCGGTCGCCTTGTTCACGCTCGAGATGTCGAAGGCCGAGGTGACGCAGCGAATGATGTGCAGCGAGGCGAAGGTCGAGTCGCAGCGGCTCCGGAGCGGGCGCCTGGCGCCGGACGACTGGCCACGGCTGACCGCAGCCTGCGACCGGCTGATGAAGGCGCCGATCTACGTCGACGACTCCGGTTCGACGACGATCATGGAGCTCCGCTCGAAGGCTCGCCGGCTCAAGTCGAGGGAGCCCGAGCTTGGGCTCATCGTCGTCGACTACCTGCAGCTCATGACTTCCGGCGCGACCGTCGAGAACCGCGTTCAGGAGGTGTCGCAGATCTCCCGCGCGCTGAAGGTGCTCGCGCGCGACCTCGACGTCCCCATCCTCGCGATGTCGCAGCTCTCGCGCGCGGTGGAGCAGCGCCACGACAAGCGGCCGATCCTCTCCGATCTCCGCGAGTCCGGGTCGCTCGAGCAGGACTCCGATCTCGTCTTCTTCGTCTACCGCGACGAGTACTACCTCGGCGAGGAGTCCGACCAGCAGGGCGTCGCGGAGGTCATCCTCGCGAAGCACCGAAACGGCCCGACCGGCACGACGAAGCTCTCGTTCCTGCGCAGATACGCGAAATTCGCCGACCTGGCGGCGGTGTAGCCCGCTCGCCGGCCCGTCCGGCGTCTGAGAGGCTTCCGCGGTGTCGACGGCCGAGCTTCCGTCCTCCAAGCGCGTCATCGCGGGCTTCTACACGCTCTCCGGGCTGTACACGCTGTCCGCGGCGGCGATCTGGGGCGTCAACACGTTGTTCCTCCTGAGCGCGGGGCTCAGCTTCTTCCAGGTCTTCGTCGCGAACGCCGCCTACTCGCTGGGCAGCGTCGTGTTCGAGGTGCCGACCGGTGTCGTCGCCGACACGCTCGGCAGGCGCGTCTCGTTCCTCCTCAGCGTCGTCGTGCTCGCGGTCTCGACGCTCCTCTACGTCGGGCTCGCCCAGGTCGACGGCGGCGTCGTGGCCTTCGCGGCAGCGTCCGTCCTGATGGCCCTCGGGTTCACGTTCTACTCGGGTGCGATGGAGGCCTGGCTCGTGGACGCGCTCGCGGCGACCGGGTACCGGGGGATGCTCGATCCCGCGTTTGCGCGCGGACAGCAGGTGACGGGCGTCGCGATGGTCGTCGGGACGATCGGCGGCGGGTTCCTCGGCCAGATCGACCTCAGCATTCCGTACCTCGTCCGCTCCGCGCTCCTCGGCATCCTCTTTCTCGTCGCCTACGTCGTGATGCACGACGTCGGCTTCACGCCGCGCCGCGTTCCGGTCGCGCGGATGCCCACCGAGGTCGCGCGCGCGGCGCGAGCGGGCGTCGCGTACGGCTGGGAGCAGCGCCCGATCCGTCTGCTCATGCTCGCCGCGACGGTCCAGGCCGGGTTCACGTCATGGGCGTTCTACGCGTCGCAGCCGTACCTGCTCGGTCTCCTCGGGAGCGATGCGATCTGGGTCGCCGGTCTCGTCGCCTCCGGGATCGCGCTCTCGACGATCGCGGGCAACCAGATCGTGAACGTCGCATCGCGCTACTGCGGTCGCCGCACGACGCTCCTGCTGGCGGCCGCCGGGGTGCAGGTGCCGGCAGCCGTCGTCATGGGCGTGACGAGCTCGTTCTGGGTCGCCGTCCCCTCGCTCTTCGTGATCATGGGCGGCACGGGGGTGACGAGCCCGGTGCGCCAGTCCTACATCAACCAGCTCGTCCCGACGAAGCAGCGCGCGACCGTGATCTCCTTCGACTCGATGGTCTCCGGCACGGGCGGGTTCGCGGGCCAGATCGGGCTCGGCGCTCTCGGGGAGGCGCGTTCGGTGGCCTCCGCGTTCGTCGTCGGCGGCCTCGCCACGTCGTTCGCGATCCCGTTCCTGTCGGCGGCGCGTCGGCTCGTGAGCCCCGCGGACCGGATCGTCGGCCGCCGCGCCGGAGTCGAGTTCAGCTGCGCCGCCGCGGGCGTGCCGGCCGTGGCGACCGTGCAGCCGAAGGCGGTCGACGAGCTCCGAGAGGAAGCGGCGTAGGGCGCGGCCCGCGCGCCGTGCAAGACTCCGGCTCGTGCCCGCGACCGTCATCGTCGGTGCGCAGTGGGGCGACGAGGGGAAGGGCAAGATCGTCGACCTGCTTGCCCAGACCTCCGACCTCGTCTGCCGCTATCAGGGCGGCCCGAACGCCGGCCACACGATCGTCGTCGCCGGTGAGACGTACAAGATCCGCCAGATCCCGAGCGGGATCGTCGCCGGGAAGCCGAGCGCGATCGGTGCCGGCTGCGTGATCGACCCGGCGGTGTTGATCGGCGAGCTGGACGAGCTCGAGGAACGCGGTCGTTCAGCGGACGGGCTCCTGCACGTGTCGGGGAACGCGCACTTGATCATGCCGTGGCACGTCGCCCTCGACGGCGCGCGCGAGCGCAGGCTTGGGAACCTCCAGATCGGAACCACCCGGCGCGGGATCGGCCCGGCCTACGCGGACAAGGCGACGCGGATCGGCATTCGCGTCCAGGACTTGCTCGACCCCAAGATCCTCCGTCAGAAGCTCGAGCTCGCGGTCGCGGAGAAGAACGTCTGGTTGCAGCGGGTGTACGACCTCGAGCCGTTCGACGTCGACGAGATCGTCGCCTCGCACCTCGCCTACGCCGATCGGCTCGCGCCGTTCGTCTCGGACACGTCGCTCCTCGTCGACCGCTCCCTCCGCGCGGGCGAGCACGTCCTCTTCGAGGGTGCGCAGGGCACGCTCCTCGACCTCGACCACGGGACGTACCCGTTCGTGACCTCGTCGAGCCCGATCGCCGCGGGTGCGGCGGTCAGCTTCGGGATCGGGCCGAACCGGATCCACGAGGTCGTCGGCGTCGCGAAGGCGTACGTGACGCGAGTCGGGGAGGGCCCGTTCCCGAGCGAGATCGGGGGCGAGGCGCAGGAGCGCGTACGTGAGCTCGGCAACGAGTTCGGGACCGTGACCGGGCGGGAGCGCCGCTGCGGCTGGCTCGACCTCGTCGCGCTCCGCTTCGCCGTTCGCGTCAACGGGATCACCTCGCTCGCGCTGACCAAGCTCGACGTGCTCTCGGCGTTCGACGAGCTGCCGGTCTGCGTCCGCTACCGGCTCGAGGACGGCACCGAGACCGACGAGCTCCCGGCTCATCAGAGCGACTTCCACCACTGTCGCCCGGTCTTCGAGACACTCGAGGGTTGGGGAACCGAGATCGGCCCGGACGCGCTTCCGCACGCTGCTCGGGAGTACGTGGCGTTCGTCGAGGAGGCGCTCGGGGTTCCCGTCGCGCTCGTCGGCACGGGCGCGTCACGTGACCGCGTGCTCGCGCTCCGCTGAGGTCCGAGGTCGGAACGACGGCTGTCATAGACTCGCGGGGTGCGCGTTCTCCTGGTCGGCTCGGGCGGGCGTGAGCACGCACTCGCCTGGAAGCTCTCCCAGTCGCCGTCCCTGACCGAGCTTCATGCGGCGCCGGGAAGCCCCGGGATCGCGCAGCTCGGTGAGTGTCATCCGATTCGCGCCGAGGATGCCGAGGGGCTGCTCACGCTCGCGCACGCGCTCGGCGTCGGGCTCGTCGTCGTCGGCCCGGAGGCGCCCCTCGTCGCGGGTGTCGCCGATGTCCTCCGGCATGCGGGGATCTCGGTCTTCGGTCCGAGCGCCGCGGCGGCCGCGATCGAGGGCTCGAAGTCGTTCGCCAAGGACGTGATGGCTGCAGCGGGGGTGGCGACGGCGTCGACGCTCCCCATCGCCCGCGCTGCCTGCGTGGTCAAGGCCGACGGCCTGGCGGCGGGCAAGGGCGTGCATGTGTGCCGGACGCAGGACGAGGTCGACGCTGCGCTGCGCGCCGTGGGCGGGCTCGGCGGCGGTGTGATCGTCGAGGAGCTCCTGGAGGGGCCCGAGGTCTCGCTCTTCGCCCTCTGCGACGGGCACGACGCGGTCGCGTTCCCGCCCGCGCAGGACTTCAAGCGAGCCTTCGACGGGGACGAGGGCCCGAACACCGGCGGGATGGGCTCGTACGCTCCGGTGCCCGGGCTCGGCGAGGCCGAGGTCGAGGAGCTCGTCGCGACCGTCCACCGCCCGGTCCTCGCGGAGCTGCAGGAGCGGGGTGCGCCCTTCGTCGGCCTTCTCTACGCCGGGCTCATGCTCACCGACGACGGGCCACGCGTGCTCGAGTTCAACTGCCGCTTCGGCGATCCCGAGACGCAGTCGCTGATGCCGCTCGTCGACGGCGACCTCCTCGAGGCGCTCGTGGCGGCGGCAGCGCCGCACCGGCCGTCGATACGTCGAGCCCCTCGTCCGTTCCGATCCCGCTCGTCGTCCTCGGCGGGATGTCGCTCGCGCTGCTGGCAGCGGGCGGTCTCGGCTATGCGTCGCGGCGCCGCCAGGCGGCGA
>DASSQE010000101.1:0-14230 GCA_035702645.1 Gaiellaceae bacterium | reverse complement strand
CCGGCGTAGCGCGCCTCGCCCTTCAGGAAGCGCTCGTCCTCGACGCGTGCGAGGGCTTCGCCTACCCAGCGTCGTGTCGCAACCTGGCCGCTCATGCGATGAGACTAGAGTCCCTCGTAGTGGCGCGAATCAGCTACGTCGACCCGGCGACGATCTCGGATCCGGAGCTCGTGGAGGATATGGAGCACTCGCGGCTCTACGGGACGCCGCGACCCGAGACGCAGGCGATTCGGTTCCACGTTCCCGCCGTCGCCAAGGCGTTCATGCGGCCCTGGAAGACGATCTTCCGCGAGGGAATCGTCGACCATCCGCTCAAGGAGCTGTGCCGCGTGTACGTCTCGAAAACCATCGACTGCGACTACTGAGGAAGTCAACGCTCCCTCCGTGGGAGGGACGAGGGGCTCAGCGAGCCGGACTACGACGAGCTGCTCGAGTTCGAGCGTTCCGACCGCTTCGACGCGCGCCAGAAGGCGGCGCTCCTGTACACGAGCATGCTCGTCTGGAATCCCGAGGGCGTCGACGACGCGCTCTGGTCGAGGCTGCGCGAACACTTCAGCGAGGAGCAGATCGTCGAGCTCGGCTCCTTCGTCGCCCTGACGTACGGACAGCAGCGGGTGATCAAGACCTGGGGCGTGGGCCACGGCGAGCTGCTTACTGATACGACCGGAGGGCTCGCCGTCTAGATGCCGCATCTGGCAGGCAGCCCGGCGGAGATCCGCGCGCGGGTGCCTGCGGTGCTCAGCGCGTGGGAGTTCATGCACGACGGTGTGCTTCGCGGTGGGATCGTCGAGCCCGAGTTGAAGCGGCTGTGCTTCGGCTTCGTCGCGGGCGGCGGGGACACCACCGATCTCGGCGGCTTCACCCCGCGCGAGCAGATCGCGCTTCGCTGGGCGTACGCCATCGCCTGGGACTCCGACCGCGCAGACGATGTCCTCTGGGAGAACCTGCACCGGGAGTTCTCCGAGCCGGAGCTCGTCGAGCTCGGCTGTTCGATCGGCTTCGCGCTCGGGCAGCAGCACTTCGAGCGGACGCTCGGGCTCGGTCCTCACGCGGGTCTCGCCTGATCCAGCAGGCGCAGGGCATTGCCGCCGAGGATCGCGGCTTCGTCGTCGGGTGCGAGACCGAGCGACCGCACGGGTTCGGCCGGGCGCTCGGTTCCCATGTCGAATGGGTAGTCCGAGCCCACCAGGACGCGCTCCGCGCCGAAGAGGTCGACCAGGCCCCGGAGGACCTCCTCGTCGTGCACGACGGTGTCGACGTGGAAGCGTGAAAGCGCTGCGCGCACGTCGCGACCCGGTGGGTGGATGTCCTGCTCGTGCGCGAGACGCCCTCGCAGCGCCGCGAGCGCGCCGCCGCCGTGGGCGAGAAGGACCTTCACGCGCGGATGCTCGTCGAGCACCCCGCAGGCGAGCATGTACGCGGCGGTCACGGTGGTCTCGAGCGGGTTGCCGACGGTGTTCCAGAGGTAGTGCTCCTCGAGCACCGGAAGCGAGAAGCCGCGGGAGGAAGGATGGACGAAGACGAGCGCTCCGGTCTCCTCGGCGACGCTCCAGAACTCCCCGAAGCGTTCGTCGCCGAGGTAGGAGCCGCCCGGGGCAGCCGCGATCTCGACGCCGCGGAGGCGCCCGTCTCGCATCAGCTCGGCGAGCTGCTCCGGCCGCTCCGGATCGACCGTGCCGAGCGCGATCACGCGTTCGCCGACGAGAGCTGCGAGCATCTCATTCTGCCGGTCGACCTCGACCCCGCAGAGATCCACCCACGGGCAGAGCACGACCACGTCCACCCCGGCTCGGTCCTGCTCCTCGAGGATCCGGGGGAGGTCCTGGAACTCCCGCACCGCCGACCGGATCTCGCGGCCGTCGCGAGTGACCACGTGGACGTCGTCGCGCCACTCGAGCTCGGCCCCGAGCCCGGGCACGATCACGTGCGCGTGACAGTCGACGACCGGCGTCACGCTGTCGGCGGGCGTCTTGCTAGCCCCTGCGGTTCACGGCCAGGAGCTTGAGCTCAGTCATGTCCTCGATCGCGTAGCGAAGGCCCTCACGTCCGAGCCCCGAGGACTTCACGCCGCCGTACGGCATGTGGTCGATCCTGAAGGTGGGGACGTCGTTGACGATCAGACCGCCGACGTCGATGCGCTCGAACGCGTCGTCGACGACGCGAAGGTCGTTCGTGAAGATCCCTGCCTGCAGTCCGAACTCGCTCCGCCCCGCGCGCTCGATCGCGTCCTGCACGTCGGCGAACCGCGTCAAGCCGACGACGGGTGCGAACACCTCGGCGCAGGAGAGGCGGACGTGCTCGGGAGCGTCGGCCACGACCGTCGGCCGCCAGAGGGTGCCTTCCCGCTCGCCCCCCGTGAGGACACTCGCCCCGGCGGCGCAGGCCTCGTCGAGCCACGCCTCGATGCGATCGGCGTTCGCTTCGTCGATCACGGGCCCGACGTCGGTGGCGTCGTCGAGCGGATCGCCTACGACGAGCGCCTGGACGCGACCGACGAGCTCGGCCGCGAACGCGTCGTGGATCTTCTCGTGCACGAAGACACGCTGGACCGAGATGCACGTCTGACCGGCGTAGGCGAAGCCACCCCAGGCGACACGCTCTGCGGCATACGAGACGTCGGCGTCGTCGCTCACGATCACCGCCGCGTTGCCCCCCAGCTCGAGCGTGACGCGCTTGCGCGCGGCACGGCTCTTCAGACCCCAGCCGACGGCGGGGCTGCCGGTGAACGTCAGAAGCTTGAGCCGGTCGTCCTCGACGAGTGGTCGCGCAGTGTCGGTCGAGCACGGAAGCACGGCGATCGCATCGGCCGGCCAGCCGGCCTCGAGTGCGATCCGACCGAGCGCGAGAGCCGTGACCGGCGTCTGCGAGGCGGGCCGGAGAACGATGGGATTGCCGGCTGCGAGCGCAGGTGCCACCTTGTGGGCGACGAGGTTGAGAGGGAAGTTGAACGGCGTGATGCCGGAGACAGGGCCGAGCGCGACCCGCCGCACCTGCGCCAGTCGCCCCTCGTTGCCCGGCAGCCAGTCGAGCGGCACGACCTCGCCGTAGATCCGCTTCGACTCCTCGGCTGCGACGGAGAACGTGAACGCGGCGCGGTCGACCTCGACGCGTGCGGTCTTCAGGGGCTTCCCCGCCTCGAGCGCGATCGTGTGCGCGAGCTCGTCGCCGCGCGCCCTGATCTGGGCCGAGATCCCCTCGAGCACCTCTTCCCTCCTCCAGGACGGGAGGCGGCGCGTCGTCTCGAACGACTCGACGGCGCCGGCGATTGCATGCTCGACCTCCTCCGGGCCGGCGCGATGCACGAGCGCGACCGGCGAGGCATCGTACGGGCTCCGGACCTCGTAGGTCTCTCCCGTCTCCAGCTGCTTCCCGCCGAGGACGATGCCTGCCTCCACGGGTCGTGTGTCCGCTATCGCCACGCTACTCCACCAGCCCCGCCGGCTCCTCGACGAGCGCGGCCAGCGTGTCGAGGAACTCCGCGCCGCGGGCCCCGTCGACGACGCGGTGATCGAACGACACCGTCAGCATGAGCATCGGCCGCACGACCACCTCCCCCTTCGAGGCGACAGGCTTCTCGAGGATCCGGCCGACGGCGAGGATCGCGGCCTGCGGCGCGTTGACGATCGCCTGGAAGGCGTCCACACCGTGCATGCCGAGGTTCGAGATCGTGAACGTGCCTCCCTGGACGTCCTGTGGTCGGAGCGTGCGGGCGCGGGCCGCCTCGACGACCTCGCGGCGCCGCGCCGAGATCGCCGCGAGGGGCTGGGCGTCGGCGTGGTGCACGACAGGCACGACGAGGCCGTCGTCGATCGCGACGGCGATCCCGATGCTCACGCCGCCGCCGACGATCGCTCCCTCGCGCCAGGACGCGGTCACGCGCGGATGGCGCCGGAGCGCCTCCGCGCAGACCTTCACGAGCAGGTCGGTGACGCTGAGCTCTTCGCAGCCCGGCCTTCGGCGCGCCACTTCACGCCAGCTCTCGAGCCTTCCGGCGTCGACCTCTCGCGAAAGGACGAACTGGGGAACCTCCTGCCAGGCGTGCTGCGTGCGCTCCGCCATCGTGCGCCAGACCGTCCCGACGTCGAAGCCGCTCCCGTCGGAGCCCGGCGTCGCGTTCCCCGCGGCCGCCTCGACGTCCGCCGCGACGAGTGCGCCGTCGGGGCCGCTGCCCGAGAGCGATTCGAGGTCGATGCCGTGCGCTGCAGCGAGCCTGCGCGCCTTGGGCGAGGCCGGCCGGCGACGCGGCCTCGAAAGCCTCGCGCCCGGGCCGGCTGCCACGGCAACCGCGGCCGCCGCATCGTCCTTCACGACTGGTGGCTCCGTGGTCGCGGGCGCGAGAGGCTCCTCCTCCTGCGCCAGCACGAGCGCGATCCCCGTGCCCACGGGCACCACCGCGCCCTCGCGTGCGGTGATCGCGGCGAGCGTCCCGTCCGCGGGCGCTTCGATCTCGACCGTGACTTTGTCGGTCTCCACCTCGACGAGCGGCTCGCCCTTCGTGACCGTGTCGCCGTCGGCCTTGATCCAGCGAAGAACGGTCCCGGTGTCCTGCGCCATCCCGAGCGCGGGCATGAGCACCTCAACGGGCATTGGCCCCTTCCTGCCGAGCGGACGCGACCACTGCGTCGGAGAGCGCCGGGTTGTTGAGGTTCGAGGTCAGCTCACGCTCGCCGGGAAGGTCGCCGCCGACGGTGTACTGGCCGCCCGCGGAGACGAGCAGCTTCTCGGCGGGAAAGCGCGTGATCACCTCGGCGCCGTCGCTCGTGACGACGAGCTGCTCCTCGATCCGCGCTGCCGACCAGCCGTCCTTCGAGGGCCAGAAGGTCTCGAGCGCGAAGACCATCCCCTCTTCGATGGTCTCCGGGTAGTCGAAGGAGACGAGCCTGCTGAAGATGGGCTTCTCCCAGATCGAGAGACCGACGCCGTGGCCGTACTGGAGCGCGAACGCGGCCTCCTCGTCCGCGAAGCCGAACTCCTCGGCACGCGGGAAGAGCTCCACGATGTCTGCCGTCGAGACGCCGGGCCGGACTGCGGCGATCGCCTGGTCGAGGATGTCGCGGCAGCGTGCGTAGGCGTCGACGAGGGCCCGCGAAGCGGAGCCGACCGCGAACGTACGGTAGTAGCACGTGCGGTAGCCGTTGAAGGCATGCAGGATGTCGAAGTACGCCGGGTCACCGGGTCGCAGCATGCGGTCGGTGAAGACGTGCGGATGGGGCGAGCAGCGCTCGCCGGAGATGGCGTTCACGCCCTCGACGTGCTCCGAGCCGAGCTCGAACAGCACCTTGTTGACGAGCGCGACGCAGTCGTTCTCGCGGAACCCAGGTCGTAGCGCCCTGTAGAGCTCGTCGTAGGCGGAGTCGACCATGGCGCAGGCGGTGTTCAGCAGGACGATCTCGTCCTCCGTCTTGAGCTTGCGCACGTCCTGCATCAGCGCCTGCCCGTCGACCACCTCGAGCCCGGCCTGCTGCAGGGCGAAGAGCACCGGCAGCTCGACGACGTCCACCCCGATGGGCTGGTCCGCGAGACCGCGCTCCTCGAGCTCGACGCGGATCTTCTCCGCGACCGATTCCGCCCGTCCCTGGACGGCGCCGCGCAGCGTCGAGATGCCGGCGCGAGAACGCTCCTCCCCGAGCCACGGGTTGTACAGCTTGTGGTGGCGCGCGGCCGAGCCGAAGTCCCACATGATCGGATCGTCGCCCTGCGGCAGCAGGCAGAAGCGGATCAGCTTGTCCATCGCCCACGTGCCGATGTGCGTCGCGGTGAGGTAGCGGATGTTCGCCATGTCGAAGCAGAGGAGCGCGCCGAGCTCGGAGCCCTGCAGATGCGACTTGGCGCGGGCGAGCCGCTCGCTGCGCAGGCGGTTCATGTCGACCCTCTGCTCCCAGTCGACGACCATCGTCCCGTACGTGCGCAGGCCGATCGTCTACCTCCCGCAGAGCTCGCGCGCGGTCAGCGCGACGAGTTCGGGCGTCGGCACGGTAGCGTCCTCGAGCGGCGGTGAGAACGGCACCGGAACGTCCATCGCGGCGCAGCGGCGGACGGGCCCGTCCAGGCCCCAGAAGGCGCCCTCCCCGATCACCGCTGCGAGCTCTGCGCTCGCACCGTAGCTCCGATACCCCTCGTCGACGACGATCGCCCGTCCCGTCTTCTGCGCGCTGCGGACGAGCGCCTCGCGGTCGAGCGGGACGAGCGTGCGCGGGTCGACGACCTCGGCCGAGATCCCGTCGGACTCGAGCTGCTCGGCCGCCGCGAGCGCTACGCGCACCATCGAGCTCGTCGCGACGATCGTGACGTCCTCCCCCTCGCGCTTAACGTCGGCGACGCCGAACGGGATCGTGAGCTCGCCCTCGGGAACCTCGCCCGTGACTGCATAGTCCATCTTGTCCTCGATGACGACGACGGGGTTGTCGTCCCGGATCGCAGTCTTCAGGAGGCCCTTCGCGTCAGCCGGCGTCGAGGGGAGGACGACCTTCAATCCGGGCACGTGCGCCACCCACGCGTGCAGGCTCTGGCTGTGCTGCGCGGCGGAGCGACGCGTCGCGCCCATCGTCGTGCGCAGCGTCATCGGCACGTTGAGCTTCCCGCCGGACATGTAGTGCGTCTTCGCTGCCTGGTTCGCGAGCTGGTCCATGACGAGCGTGAGGAAGTCGCCGAACATGATGTCCACGACCGGACGCATCCCCGTCATCGCGGCGCCGACACCGAGGCCGGTGATCCCCGCCTCGGAGATCGGAGAGTCGAGGATGCGTTCCGGACCGAACTCTTCCACCAGACCGGCCAGCACCTTGAACGCGGTTCCAGCCTCGGCCACATCCTCGCCGATCACGAAGACGGTGTGATCGCGTCGGAGCTCCTCCGCGAGCGCCTCGTTGATCGCCCGCGCGAAGGTCAGCGTCCGCGTCGCCGCGACGGTTTCGACGTTACCGGTAGACATCCTCGCTCGCCTGCGCTGGATCCGGAAACGGCGCTGCGAGGGCGAACTCGAGCGCACGCTCGATCTCGTCCTGCGCTTCCTCCGCGATGCGCCGCAGGTCCTCGGACCTCGCGAGCCTCCGCTCCTCGAGCCAGCCTCCGAGGAGCGCGAGCGGATCACGATCGGTCCGCCACAACTCTTCCTCCTCCTTGGAGCGGTAGTACGCACGATCGACGTCGCCGACGTGGTGCCCGAGATAGCGGTAGGTGTTCGCGAGGAGGAAAGCAGGGCCGCCGCTGGCGCGCGCCCGGTCGACCAGCTCCGCGGTTTCCGCGTAGACCGCGCGTACGTCCTGGCCGTCGACCTCGACCGTCTCGATGCCGAACGCCCGTGGTCGAGCGCAGATCTCACCCGCGGTCGCCTCCAGGTAGTGCGTGTACTCGTTGTACTGGTTGTTCTCGCAGACGTAGACGACCGGGAGGGACCAGAGGGCGGCGAGGTTCATCGCCTCGTACACGAGCCCTTGTCCGAGCGCGCCTTCGCCGAAGAAGCAGACCGCGACCTCGTCCGTTCCGCGGCGCTTCGCCGAGAATGCCGCCCCGGTCGCGATGCCCGCCGAGCCGCCGACGATGGCATTGGCGCCGAGGTTGCCGTTCGCGTGGTCCGCGATGTGCATGGATCCACCCTTGCCGCGGCAGTAGCCGGCCTCCTTGCCGAGCAGCTCGGCGAACATCCGGCTCGGTTCGGCCCCTTTTGCAAGGCAGTGGCCGTGGCCCCGGTGCGTCGAGGTGATCCAGTCCGTGCGCCGGAGGGCCGAGCAGACGCCCACGGCGACCGCCTCCTCGCCGATGTAGAGATGCGTCAGCCCAGTCATCTTCGCGCTGCGGTAGAGGTCGTTCGCCTGCTCCTCGAACAGCCGGATCGTGTTCATCTTGCGATACATCTCGAGCGCGGGCTCGGCACCGATCTCGGCGCGGGCAGCGGTCGCGCTCATGCCGCCGTCGCCGCGAGGACATTGGTCTCGACACCGCTCTGCACGGCGAGGACGTCGAAGAGCACCGCGAAGTCGCGGTCCCCGATGCCGAGGCCTCGCGCCGCTGTCAGCAACTCGTTCGTGACGGCCGTCGTCGGCAGGGGAACGTCGAGCTGCCGTCCGAGCTCGAGAGCGAGGTTCAGATCCTTCTGCATCATGTTGCAGTCGAACCACACCTCGTCCGAGTGCCCGAGAACGAGCGGCCCGCGGTAGCTGACCATGGGCGACGCGATCACGGACGCGAGCATCACCTCGACCGCCTTCTCCCGAGGGATGCCGCTCTTCTCCGCGAGCAGGACGCCTTCGCTGAAGGCGAGCATCTGCACGGCAAGAGAGAGGTTGACCGCGATCTTCATCGTCACCGCCGAGCCGGTCGGGCCGACGTGGATCACGCGAGGTGCGATCGCTTCGAGGACCGGACGCGCCCGCTCGAACGCATCGTCCTCGCCCCCTACCATGAGCGACGCCTTCCCCTGCTCGACCGTGATCGAAGTCCCCGAGACGGGCGAGTCGAGCATCTGCGCACCCACCACGGCCACGCGCTCCGCGAGGCTCCTCGTGTTCGCAGGACTCGCGGTCGACATGTCGACGTAGAGCTTTCCGGGAGCGAGCCCGGCCAGGATCCCGTTCTCTCCGTCGGTGACGGCCTCGACGGCGGCGGTGTTCGTGACCATGGTGAAGACGAGCTCGCTCCGCTCCGCCGCTTCGCGCGGAGTGTGGGCCCAGAGCGCCCCCTCCGCGAGAAGCGGCGCCGCCTTCTCGCTCGTCCGGTTCCAGACGAGCACGTCGTGGCCTGCGGCGAGCAACCTACGCACGATGGCCGTCCCCATGACGCCGAGGCCGACATATCCGAGCTCAGCCATCGAGCGCTCCCTTCCGGACGTCTGACTCGACCCGCTCGAGGTGCGAGCGCATCTCCAGACGCGCGTGTTCGGCGTCCCGCGCCGCGACGGCCGCACGGATCGCACGATGCTCGACGACGGCGCTCTCGGGGCTGCCGGGGAGATGGTAGACGGTGACGAGCGCGCGGCGAAGCACGTCGCGTACCGCGTGCATGCCGTGCACGACGAGCCGGTTGCCAGTCGCCCCGGCGATCGCGAGATGGAACCGCAGGTCGGCAGTGATGAACGCGTCGCCGTGCTCGGACGTCGCGAGCGAGGCGGCCATCTCGTCGATCGCGGCGTCCATCTCCTCGAGATGCTCGCCCCGGTAGCGCTCGGCGGCGAGGGCGGCCGCCTCGCACTCGAGGATCCTCCGCAGCTCGAAGAGGTCTGGCATCCCCGCCTGCTCGTCGAGCGCGAACAGCAGCCGGAGCGAGCTCTCGAGTGGGTTCGACGCGTCAGCCACCACGAAAGTCCCGCCGTTCGCCGCCTTGATCACGCCCTGCGACTCGAGCATGCGGAGGGCCTCGCGAATCGACGAACGTCCGACACTGAACATCTGGGTGAGCTCCCGCTCGGACGGAAGAACGTCGCCGGGCTTGAGGCGGCGGCGACCGATCTGCCCGAGCAGCTGGTCGGAGATCTGCTCGTAGACCTTCCGACGCTCGACCGGCTGATAGCTCGTGGACGTCTCCAAGGTCACCCCCAGCCCGCTTTGTCCGACAATCAGACGAGCGTGAGGCAGCACAATACGTGTCGGAAACTGCGAAGGCAAGCGCCTCACTGCCGCCCTCCGCCTTGCCTAGACAGCGCTCTCGGAGGCCGGGGACTTGCATCGCGATTGGCGATCTGTTTCACTCGCCCTCTTGTCTGATCGTCTGACGATGGGCACCGTCGTGTCCTCTCGCCCAGCGCCGGCGCATCCTCTCTATCCGCACGACAAGGAGGCTCGGTCGTGACTCGTATACCCGTACGTCTGGCCGTCGTCGCAGGCTGCGTCGCTGTCGCCGCGATCGCCGGGTCGATAGGCGCCGGCGCCGCCGCCCCGACGGCCGCCCCGATCAAGATCGGCATCTCGCTGTCGCTTTCGGGCGACTTCTCGGACCCGGGAGGCTTCGCCAAGCAAGGCTATGAGCTGTGGGCGAAGACCGTCAACGCCAAGGGCGGCGTCCTGGGGCGGAAGGTGACGCTGATCATCAAGGACGACGCAAGCTCGCCGACGCAGGCGGCGACGAACTACCAGAACTTCATTACGAAGGACAAGGTCGATCTCGTTTTCGGCCCCTTCTCCACGTTGCTGACAGCCCCGTCGGCAGCCGTCGCGAGCCGCTACGGCTATGCGTTCATCGAGCCTGCCGGCGGAGGCCCGGCGGTCTTCGACCAGAAGCTGCACAACGTCTTCTTCACCCAGCCTGCTCCGATCGTCGAGAGCGGCGACGTCTTCGTGAAGTGGCTGCACTCGCTCCCGAAGTCGAAGCGGCCGAAGACCGCCGCCTACCCGGCGCTCGACGACCCGTTCTCGTCGCCAATCGCGGACCGTATGCGCGGCCAGCTCGAGAAGGCGGGCGTGAAGACCGTGTACAAGACGATCTACCCGTCGGAGAACGTCGACATGACGCCGATCGTGTCGAAGATCGCGGCGGCGAAGCCGGACATGGTCGTCGGCGGCACCCAGGCTGGAGACGGCTACGCGCTCGTCAAGGCGATGGTGCAGGCCCACTTCAGCCCGAAATTCCTCTTCCTCTCGAACGGTCCCAACAGCCCCGGCGAGTTCCCGGGCAAGGTCGGCGTGAAGAACGTCAACGGCATCTTCAGCGCGAGCGACTGGTACCAGGACTCGAAGACCCCGGGGAACAAGGCCTTCGTCAAGGCCTTCCTCAAGGCCTACGGCGGGAAGGCGAGCTCGATCGATCCAGGCTCAGCCGAGGCATACGCCGTCGGACAGGTCGTTGAGGCCGTCGCGAAGAAGATCCACTCGATCGACAACGCGAAGATCATCGCCGCGCTCCACAAGGGCTCGTGGCCGACGGTCGAGGGAACGCTGCACTGGAACTCGATCGGCGAGCCGCAGGGCCAGTTCCTGCTCATGGAGTGGCTGAACCACCAGCTCTACCCTGTCCTGCCGAAGAACGTCGCGGTCAAGAAGCCGGTCTACCCGAAGCCGGCGTGGGGTAAGTAACGTCGCAACAGGAAGCCGAAGGAAAGGGTCGGCGTGCACCAGATCGTCCAGGCGATCATCCTCGGGGTCCTCGTCGGGGGGGTCTATGCGCTGATGGCGAGCGGGCTCACGCTCGTGTTCGGCGTCATGAAGGTGATCAACGTGGCGCAGGGTGCGCTCGTGATCTTCGCGGCGTACCTGAGCTACGCGCTGTTCACGGACCTGCACATCGACCCTTTCCTCTCGATCCTCATCGTCACGCCGGCGATGTTCGTGCTCGGCGTGGCGGTGCAGTTCACCTTCGTCCGCTCGCTGCGCGGCCCTGACGCGACCGAGCTCTCGTTGCTCGTGATGTGGGCTCTCGCGCTCGGGATCGAAGGCGTCCTGAGCGTGATCTTCAAGACGACGTACCGCATCTCGAGCCCGTCCTATGCGGACAACTCATGGACCGTGCTCGGCTATCGGATCAGCGAGGTCAGGTTCTTCGCCTTCGTCGCCTCGGCGGTCCTCCTGCTGTTGCTGTCGTTCGTGCTCACCCGGACGCGGTTCGGGCGGGCCGTGCGCGCGATCGTCCAGAACCCGACGGCTGCGACCCTCCTCGGCGTCGACTCGGACCGGACGCAGATGCTGAGCTTCGGACTCGGGGTCTCGCTCGCGGCCGCCGCGGGCGCCGTGTACGGGGTCATCTACCCGTTCAACCCTGGCAGCCACTACGACCTCATCTCCCGGCTGCTGACGATCGTCGTCCTCGGCGGGCTCGGGAGCATCGGAGGCGCGATCTTCGCGGCTGTCGGGATGGGCGTGATCGAGGCCCTGGTGACGGTGGAGATCTCCCCGGTCTGGGCGTCGTTCTCGTTCTTCGTCATCCTCATCGCGTTCCTGCTCGTCCGCCCGCAAGGGATCTTCGGAGTGCGGGAACGCACTCTGTGAGCCGCGCGACCGCAGTCGGACTCGCCCGCGGTGGCGCGTTCACGGCGGCCGCGGTCGCCTTCCCGTTCGTGTTCCCGGCCGCGTGGATCGTCAACATCGGCGTCCTGACGCTGATGTATGCGGCCCTCGCGACCGCGTGGAACCTGTTCTCCGGATACACCGGCTACATCTCGCTGGGACAGGCCGCGTTCTTCGGTCTCGGCGCGTACGCGCTCGCGATCACGTTCGAGCACGTCGGCGCAGGCTCGGGCTACAACCCGTTCTACGCACTCCCTCTCGTCGGCGCCGGAATCGCGCTCGCCTCGGTGCCGATCGCCTGGGTGGCGCTGCGGACCCGTCACATGACGTTCGCGATCGTGACGCTGACGCTCCTCTTCATCACGCAGCAACTCGCATTCAACCTGCGCTCGCTGACCCACGGGTCGACGGGCTTGATGCTCCCGATCCCGCACTTCCCGATCTCGAGCTACGACCGGCCGTTCTACTTCGCGATGCTGGCGATCCTCCTCGTCGGGCTCGCGCTGTGCTGGCTCATCCTCCGGAGCAAGCTCGGGCTGATGCTGTTCGCGATCCGTGCGGACGAGGAGAAGGCACGCGGGCTCGGTATCCGCGTCACCGGCGCAAAGCTCGTCGCCTGGTCGCTCATGGCGTGGCTCACGGCGATGGTCGGCGGCGTGTGGGCCTACTACCTGACGTTCATCTACCCCGAGTCGTCGATCGACCCACTCGTCACGATCGGGGCCATCCTGATGACGTTTCTCGGCGGGCGCGGAACGCTGTGGGGCCCGACGGTCGGCGCGCTGGTGCTCGTGCCCGCGCAGCAGTACATGATCACGACGCTCGGCGCCAGCCAGTTCTACCTCGTCGGCTACGCAGCCGTGTTCATGGTCGTGCTCCTCGTGCTGCCGCGCGGGATCCTGCCCTCACTGCGCAGCGCGGTGGACGCGCAGCGCGAGCGCCAACGCATCGGGCGCGATCCCGTCGTTCGCGAGAAGGCGGCTGCGTGACCAGCCCTCTGCTCGAGGTCGAGGGACTGACAAAACGCTACGGCGGAGTGGTCGCCGTCGACCGCTGCTCGTTCGCGGTGCCCGAGGGTTCGATCACGGCGCTCGTGGGGCCAAACGGGTCCGGCAAGACGACCGCGTTCAACGTCATCACCGGCTACGCCGGCCTGGACGCGGGTCGCATCCGCTTCGCCGGCTCCCTCGTCCGTCGACCCGATCCCACGCGCCTGGCACGCAGAGGCCTGGCACGGACCTTCCAGCAGGCGCGGATCTTCTCCGATCTGACGCTGATCGAAAACATGGCCGCCGGCGTGCAGCAACCGTGGCATGCCTGGTCACGCCGCTCGGTGCGCACGAACGACAGGACGAAGGCGCTCACGCTGCTCGAGGAGTTCGGGCTCCTCGGCCTGGCGGAAGAACGGGCAGGCGCGCTGTCGTTCGGTCAGAAGAAGCTGCTCGAGTTCGCGATGGTACTCATGGGCGAGCCCCGCCTGGTCCTCCTCGACGAGCCGACCGCGGGCGTGAATCCGGTGCTCGTGGAGCAGATCGACCAGCGCGTGCGGGACCTGAACGCGAGCGGGCTCACCTTCCTCGTCGTCGAGCACAACATGAACCTCGTCATGCGACTGTGCGATCCTGTCGTGGTCCTCGATCACGGAACGAAGCTCGCCGAGGGGCCGCCGGCGATCGTGCGCGAGGATCCCCGGGTGCTCGATGCATACCTCGGGGGCTGAGCGGTGGTTGCTCTACTCGAGTTCGAGGGCGTCGTCGCCGGCTACGGACGCGGCGACATCCTGAATGGCATCGACCTGACGCTGGAGGAAGGTGCCATCACGTGTCTGGTCGGCCCGAACGGCGCGGGCAAGTCGACCGTGCTGAAGACGCTCAGCGGGCTCCTGAGGCCGCGGGCGGGTCAGATCCTCTTCGGAGGCGAGGACATCTGCAGGCTGTCACCCGCGCAGGTGCTTCGCCGCGGCATCGTCCACGTCACCCAGGACCGCAGCCTCTTCCCGCTGATGACTGTGTGGGAAAACGTGCTGATGGGCGGCCATGTCCTCGCCGACCGGACGCTAATACGGAGCCGTGCGGAGGCGATCGCGGAGCGCTTTCCCTTGGTGGCCGAGCGTCGTCACAAGCGCGCCGGGGAGCTCTCAGGAGGCCAGCAGAAGCTCGTCGAGATCGCCCGGGCCTTGATCGTGGACCCCCGGCTCGTCCTGCTCGACGAGCCGACCATGGGCCTCGACCCGAAAGCACGGCATCTCATTTTCGAGATGGTCGGCGAGCTGAACGACGATGGACGAACGGTGCTGCTCG
>DASSQE010000100.1:0-17410 GCA_035702645.1 Gaiellaceae bacterium | reverse complement strand
GTTCCACCCGGCAGGTAGGTACAACCTACGTGCCCGCGAACGTGGTACGCATGGCATACGGCCTCGGCATCATCGGCAACTGCTCGTACAGCGCGCTCCTCCGCGAAGGCTCGGTCGAGTGGCTGTGCTGGCCGCGGCCCGACTCGAGCTTCGTGTTCGGCCCGCTCCTCGATCGCGACAAGGGCGGAGCGTTCGCGATCGACGGCGTGGACGCGACCGAAGTCCACCAGGAGTACGTGGAGAACACGAACGTCCTGCGCACCGTCTTCAGCGGCCCGACGGGCTCGTTCGAGCTCTTCGACTTCGCGCCTCGCTTCCAGCTCTACGACCGCTTCTTCAAGCCCTCGATGCTCGTGCGCATCCTCCGCCCGCTCTCCGGGGAGCCGCGCGCACGGATCCGCTGCCGGCCGACGTACGAGTACGGCCTGCACGGGATCGGCTCCTATCGCGCATCGAATCACGTCGAGTACACGGGTTTTCCTTCCCCGGTCCGCCTGACGACGAACGTGCCGCTGACGTACGTCGAGGACGAGCGGCCGTTCCTCGTCGAGGAGGACCGCCACCTGGTGCTGACCTGGGGGGAGCCGCTCGAGGCCGGGCTCGAGGAGACGGCCGAGCGCTTCCTCGAGCGCACGCTCGACTACTGGCGCCGCTGGGTGAAGGGCACGCGCGTGCCCCGCGACTACCAGCGCGAGGTGATCCGCTCGGCGCTCGCCCTCAAGCTCCACCAGTACGAGGACACGGGGGCGCTCCTGGCCGCGACCACGACGAGCCTCCCCGAGCACCCAGGCTCGGGTCGCACGTGGGACTACCGCTTCTGCTGGCTCCGGGACGGCTACTTCACCCTGAACGCGCTCGAGCGCCTCGGCCACTCCGAGGAGATGGAGCTCTTCCTCGGCTACCTCCGGAACCTCGCGGAGGAGCGCGGCGGCGTCCTGCAGCCGGCGTACCGGATCAACGGCGACTCGGAGGCCGCCGAGCGAGAGCTCGACCACCTCGCCGGCTTCAACGGCGACGGCCCCGTCCGGATCGGGAACCAGGCGTTCGAGCACGTCCAGAACGACGTCTACGGCGAGATGGTCCTCGCGGTCAGCCGGCTCTTCCTCGACACGCGCTTCGTCGGCGAGATCCCGCCCCAAACGGCCGTGGCTCTGGTGGTCGGGCTGCTCAACCAGATCGACGCCCGGCTCGAGGAGCCGGACGCCGGTCTCTGGGAGTTCCGCGGTCGCACGCGGCTGCACTGCTTCTCGGTGCTCATGCACTGGGCGGGTGCACAGCGGGCGGTGGAGGTCGCAGAGGCGCTCGAGGCGGAGGACGTCGCCGCGCGCGCGCGCTCGATCGAGCGGCGCGCGGCCGAGCTCCTCGAGGCCCAGTGCTGGAACGACGAGATCGGCGCCATCACCCAGGTGGCGGGCGAGCCGCAGCTCGATGCGTCGCTCTTGCTCGCCGTGCACCTCGGGTACCTCCCGCCCGAGGACCCTCGTGCAGAGCGCCACGTCGACGCGATCCGCAAGGCGCTCTCGGTGGACGGCGGGCTTCTCCGGCGCTATGCGGCCCCCGACGACTTCGGCGTTCCGCACGCGGTGTTCACGGTGTGCACGTTCTGGCTCGTCGAGGCGCTCGCAATCCTCGGCAGGACGGACGAGGCGCACGAGCTCTTCGACCGGCTCCTCTCGCTCCACAACGGGCTCGGCCTGTACAGCGAGGACGTCCTCCCGGAGACGCACGAGCAGAGCGGGAACTTCCCGCAGACGTACACGCACGTCGGGCTGATCAACGCCGCGTTCCGGCTGTCGCGCCGCTGGGACTGACGGCAGAACGGCGGGCGGCGCATTAGCGGCGCCGCTCGTGTCCAGCAGCAGCTGCGATCGTCCCGGCGGAGTGCGACGCGCATGCTCCTCGTTCTCACGCACATGCGCAGTCGGGCGTTCACCCTCGCATGACCGCGCCGTCCCGGCAAGTCTGGGCCGGGCTGGCCGTCATCTACTTCGTCTGGGGATCGACCTACGTCGCGATCAAGATCGCCGTCGACTCTCTCCCGCCGCTCCTCACCGCCGGCACGCGCTTCCTCGTCGCGGGGGCGATCCTCGCGGCCGTCCTCGCCGCGCGCGGGAAGAGCCTGCGCGTCACCCGCCGGGAGCTCCGGGGCTGCGCGCTCGCGGGGCTCCTCCTGCTCGCGCTCGGCGTCGGCGTCGTCCACGTCGCCGAGACGCGGATCGACTCGAGCATCGCCGCGATGATCGCCGGCACCGTTCCGCTCCAGATCATCCTCATGCGGCTCGTCGCGGGAGAGAGCGTGGCGCGGGCGACCCGCCTGAGCACGCTCGCGGGCCTCGCCGGGCTCGTGCTGGTCGTGGCGCCCGGCCTCGGCTCGGGCTCGACCGCGCTCGGGCTCGCGATCTCGATCTCGGCCGCGTTCTCGTGGGCGCTCGGCTCCTTCCTCTCGCGGGGTCTCTCGCTGCCCCGCGACCCGGCCGTCGCCGCAGTCTGGGAGATGGCGGCAGGCGGCATCTTCCTGACCGTGGCGGCGCTCGCTCTCGGCGAGTGGCGAGACCTCGGCGGCGGAGCGCTGAACGCGGGCTCGGTGGCAGCATGGGCGTACCTCGTCGTCGCGGGCTCGATCGTCGGATTCACGGTGTACGGCTGGCTCCTGCGCGTCGCGCCGATCTCGCTCGTCGTCACGCACCAGTACGTGAACCCGCTCGTCGCGATCGCGCTCGGCGTGATCCTCCTCGGGGAGCGGCCGAGCCCGTGGTCGATCGCGGGCGCGCTGATCGTCGTCGTTGCGGTCTACGTCGCGATCCGCGCCGAGACGCCCGCCACGCCAAACGAGCCGCGTCAGGCTCCGGGGGCGACGACGCTCAGACCTAGCCGCGACGCAGCAGCCGCCAGACGAGCGTCGTAGCAGAGGAATCCCTCGAGCGCATCGTCGATCGCGAGCGCCGTCGCGAGGTGCAGTGCATCCAAGGAGCGGGCACAGGGTCGAGCCCGACCGCCAACCGAGACTCACGGTTGCCGAGACGTCTGCGTACAGCGCGCGCGGTCAGTACCGCTCGCGGCTCCGGAGCTCTTCAAGCGACTCGCTCAACGGCATCTGGCCGGGCTTCGGCTTCAGGACGGGGCGCGAGGCTCTTCCAGTCGCGGCTCGCACGGGTCACGGTCAGTCCGCGTCACTCCAGCTCGCGAAGGCGGTTTTCACGCTCTTTCCTGCACATTTGTCAGCCCAGCTCGACCCGAGACCGCTGCGCGGACAGGAATTCCAGCAGGTCGGACCGCGTGAGGATCCCGGTCGGCCGCCCCGCGCTCGCGACGACGACCGCGCCCGTGCCGCTCGAGAGCCCCGCGTAGACCTCGTCCAGCGACGCCTCGGCGTCGACCGCCGGGAGAGGAGGCTGCATCGCGACCGCGACGTCTTCGTTCAGCGCGTCGGCATTGCGGAAGACTCGGTCGAGAAGCTCGCGCTCCTGCAGCGACCCGACGACGTCCGCAAGCGACTCGACCGGCTCGTTCCGCACGACCGGGAGCTGCGAGATGCCGTACTGCTTCATTGCGTCGATCGCGGCGCCGACCTTCTCGTGCGACCCGATCGTGACGAAGGTCGGAGTCTCGTGTCCGGCGCGCCGGAACCGGAGCACCTCCTCGACGGCGGGCGTCGGGGCGGCCCGCTCGAGGAAGCCGTACTGGAGCATCCAGTTGTCGTCGTAGAACTTCGACAGGTACGAGCGGCCGCTGTCCGGGAAGAGGACGAGGACGCGGGCGTTCGGCCCGAGCGTTTTCGCCACCTGGATCGCGGCCCAGGCGGTCGTCCCGGTCGAGCCGCCCACGAGGAGGCCTTCCTCCCTGGCGAGCCGCCTCGCTGTCAGGAACGAGTCGCGGTCCGACACACGCACCCACTCGTCGACGACCGAAGCGTCGAGTGTCTCCGGCCAGCACTCCTTCCCGATGCCCTCGACGAGGTACGGGCCCTGCGGGTGGACGTCGTCGGCGGTGAAGACGGAGCCTTCGGGGTCGACCGCGACGATCCGCGCCCGGGAGCCGTGCTCCTTGAAGTAGCGCCCGACGCCCGTGATCGTCCCGCCGGTCCCCACCGAGATGACGACAGCGTCGACGTCGCCGCCGTCCGTCTGCTCCCAGATCTCCGGTCCCGTCGTCTCGTAGTGCGCCGTCGGATTCGCAGGGTTCGAGTACTGGTCGGGCTTGAAGCCGCCGGGGATCTCCTCCGCCAGACGGTCGGAGACGGCGTAGTAGCTCTCGGGTGAGCTCGGATCGACGGCGGTCGGGGTGATCACGACCTCCGCCCCGTACGCCCGGAGCATCGAGATCTTCTCCTGGCTCATCTTGTCGGGCATGACGAAGATGCAGCGGTAGCCGCGGAGCGCCGCCGCGATCGCGAGCCCGACGCCCGTGTTCCCCGAGGTCGGCTCGACGATCGTGCCGCCGGGCCGGAGCTTCCCGTCGCGCTCGGCCGCCTCGAGCATGGCCAGCCCGATCCGGTCCTTCACCGAGCCGCCGGGGTTCAGGTACTCGAGCTTGGCGAGGAGCTCGCCCGGAACATCCCGGCTCAGCCGCTCCAGGCGGATGATCGGCGTCCGGCCGACGAGCTCGAGGACGGTCGGGTACTCGCGGCGCGCCATCGCCGCGGAAGCCTACTTCGTCGCTCTCCAGAGCCGAATCGCGACCCCGTGTTCACGGCCCGTGAAGAGTTCTGTGCATGCCGTAAGCCTTTCGTAAGCCCTCGTGGAAACGCGTTCTCCGGTCCTCCGTGCAGGGAAGACGCGCCAAGGAACGACCAAAAGAGGAGGTCGGAGAATGAGACGCAGAGAGACGACACGCCGCCGCGCACGCCTGGCGGCCCTTGGAACCGGTCTCGCAGTCGCCGCCCTGTCGGCGCTGACCATGACCGTCGTGGGAGCGAGCAGCGCACCTGCCGTCGCTCCCACGGCCGTCGGTGAGCCGCGCGTCAGCGGCACGACGCAGGTCGGAGAAGTCCTGCGCACGACGCGTGGCACGTGGGCCGGAACGACGCCGCTCTCGTACACGTTCAAGTGGCGTCGCTGTCAGGGCCGCGGCTTGCCGGACGGCTCGGACTGCACACGCATCTCGAATGCGAACGACAACACGTACGTCCTGCGGCCCGCGGACGCCGGTTTTCGGATCCGCTCGCAGGTCACAGCGTCGAACGCCGACGGTCAGGCGACCTCGACGTCGAACCCGACGAACGTGATCGTCTCGGCGCGGCCGGCGAACGTCAGCCCGCCGACGATCTCGGGCACGGCTAGCCCGGGCAACCAGCTCACCGCGAAGCGCGGCTCGTGGGTCGGCGAGCAGCCGATCACGTATGCGTTCCGCTGGCTGCGGTGCGCCAAGGACGGCACGAACTGCGGCGAGATCGACGGCGCCACCGACAACCAGTACCAGGTCGTCGATCGCGACGCCGGCGGCGCGCTGCGCGTGCGTGTGACGGCGAGGAACGACGTGGGCACACGCTCGGCCGTGTCCGACTTCAGGGTCGTCTCGAGCGACGGGACTCCGCCACCGAGCGGCCAGTCGGTCTCCGTCTCGAGCGTCCCGAAGGGCGAGCGGCTGATCGTGTCGCAGGTGCAGTTCTCGCCGAACCCGGTGCGCTCCCGCACGGCCCCGATCAGCGTCCGCGTGCAGGTGAAGGACTCGCGCGGGCTCCTGATCCGGGGCGCGGTCGTGTTCATGCGAGCGACTCCCCGCGTCACGAGCGGGACACGGCAGGCGACTGACGCAACCGGTACGGCGACGTTCCAGCTCGTCCCGAACGCGAACTTCCCACAGCCGCGCTCGGGCTTCAACGTGCAGTTCTTCGTGAAGGCGTACCGCCAGGGCGATCCGCCGCTCGGCGGGATCGCCGGCTACCGGCTCGTGCAGGTCCGCCTGGCTGGGTAGCTACGCGGAGCTCGCTGGAGAAGGAACGGGGGCGCTACCGGCGCCCCCGTTTTCGTGAGCGCCCCCCGAGGCTCCGCGTGCATGGACGTGTCCGTAGGTTTCCGCAGCGCGATCAGCACGAGCGCCGATGGAGGCGACTCGCAGTGCTGCCACCTTCGCCCCATGAAGACGGACACGGAGCACCGCCCGCTCTGCACGCTCGAGCTCGTCGCCGAGGGCCATGCCGAGCGCTGCCCGGGCGAGGAGTGCCCGTTCTGGGAGCGTGGCTGCGCGCTCACGCGGGTCGAGCACGAGCTCGACGGGCGGCCCGACGTCGCGGACGTCCTTCTCCAGCTCCGCCGCGAGCTCGAGTCGGGGAAGCAGATCGAGCTCGAAGAGGCGCACACCCGCTTCGCCCACATCCTCAACGAGGAGGAGGGGATCGAGTAACCGATCCCCGCGCGCCGCGGGACGGCGATCAGTGCTTGAAGTGGCGCTCGTGCGTCAGCACCATCGCCGCGTCCGCTGCCGAGACCGCCTCGACCACCTCTGCGTCGCGCTTCGAGCCCCCGGGCTGGATCAGCGCCGCGACACCCGCGTCGAGCGCGAGCTGCGGTCCGTCGGCGAAGGGAAAGAAGGCATCCGAGGCGAGGACCGCACCCTCGAGCTCGTGCCCGAGCTCGCGCGCCTTCTCGAGCGCGATCCGCACCGCGTCGACGCGGCTCGTCTGCCCCCCGCCGATACCGATGGTCTGCCCGTCGCGGACGAGGACGATCGCGTTCGAGCTCACGTGCTTCACGATCACCCAGGCGAACAGGAGGTCGGCCCACTGCTCCTCGGTCGGGGCGCCGCAGACGACGTCCATGCGCGCGCGGTCGAGTGGCTCGGGGTCCCGGTCCTGGACGAGGAGGCCGCCGAGCACGCGGCGGTAGTCGCGCTCGGTCTCGACCGGCGCGCGGCGCTCGCTGTCCTCGAGGATGCGCAACGACGCCTTCCGCGCGAGTGCATCGAGCGCACCATCCCCGTACCGGGGTGCGAGGAGCACCTCGACGAACTGCTCGGCGAGCGCCTCGCCGAGCTCCGTGGACACCGGACGGTTGAGGACGACGACGCCGCCGTACGCCGAGACGGGATCGGCCGCGAGCGCCTTCGTGTACGCATCCTCGAGCGACGCGGCGACGGCGACCCCGCACGGGGTCGCGTGCTTCACGATCACGCACGCGGGAGGGTCGAGCTCGCGCAGCAGCATCCGGGCCGCCGAGAGGTCGTTCAGATTGTTGAAGGAGAGGGCCCTGCCCGGCAGCTGCTCGACCCGGGAGAGGAGGTGCCGGCGCGCGCCGCGCTCCTCGTAGTACGCGGCGCGCTGGTGCGGGTTCTCGCCGTACGCGAGGTCGAGTGCCTTGTCGAAGACCGGCGTGAACGTGTCGGGGAAGCCTCCCTCTCCCTGCTCGAACCAACTTGCGATCGCAGCGTCGTAGGCGGTCGTCGTCGCGAATGCGATGCCAGCGAGCCGGCGGCGCGTGTCGAGCGAGGTCTCGCCGCTCGAGCGAAGCTCGCGGAGCACGTCGTCGTAGTCCTCGGGACGGCACACGGGCGTCACCCACGAGTGGTTCTTCGCAGCCGCCCGGAGGAGCGCCGGGCCACCGATGTCGATCATCTCGATGACGTCGTCGTCATCCGTGCCCGGCGAACCCGCGATCCGCTCGAACGGGTAGAGGCTCACGCACACGAGGTCGAACGGCTCGATCCCGTGCTCCTCGAGCTGCGCGAGGTCGTGCTCGAGCCCGCGCCGCGCGAGGATCCCAGCGTGGATCCGGGGATGCAGCGTCTTCACGCGCCCGTCGAGGAGCTCCGGGAAGCCGGTCACCGACTCGACCGGCGTGACGGCGACGCCGGCCTCCTCGAGCAGCGCGGCCGTCCCGCCGCTGGCGACGATCTCGAACCCGAGCTCGGCGAGGCCGCGGGCGAACTCCGCGACGCCCGTCTTGTCGTAGGCGGAGATCAGCGCACGCACAGCTCGCGAACGACCTCCGGGAGGAGCCGGTGCTCGACGGCGTGGACGCGCTCGCGCAGCGTCTCGACCGTGTCGCCGGCGCGCACGGGGACGCGCTCGCTCGCGATGACCGGCCCGGTGTCGACTCCCTCGTCCACGTAGTGCACGGTCGCCGCGGCCTCGGCGGCCCCGGCGGCGAGCAGGTCCTCGAGCGGGTGCGCTCCGGGGAACGCCGGCAGCGGCGCCGGGTGCACGTTCACGACCTGCCCGGAGAAGCGTCGGAGGAAGGCCGGCGTGAGCAGGTGCATGTACCCGGCGCAGACGACGAGCTCGACGCCGTTTGTCGCGAGCCAGTCGGCCATCGCCTCGTCGCGGGCGGCACGGCTCTCGAAGTCCTCGAGCAGGAAAGCCGCGGCGGGGATGCCCGCCTCCTCCGCCCGCTCCAGGGCTCGCGCCCCCGAGACGTTCGAGGCGACCGCGACCACGGGCAGCTCCGCGTCGAGGAGCGCCTGCAGGTTGGTCCCCTCGCCGCTCGCCAGGACGCCGATCACGCCCGCTCGATGCGGCCGATCACGAGACCGTAGACGGGCTCGGGAACGACGGCGCAGTACCCGATCCCGAGGTTGAAGACGCGACGCATCTCCTCCTCGGTGACGTGACGCGCGAGCCAGTCGAAGACCGGCGGGCGCTCCCACGCGTCCCACTGGATCCGGAGCTTCAGTCCCTCGGGAATCACGCGCTTCAGGTTGCCGAGGATCCCCCCGCCGGTGACGTTCGCGAGCCCGCGCACCTCGGTGCGCGCGGCCAAGGTGCGCACGTGGTGGAGGTAGAGCCGCGTCGGCGCGAGAAGATCGGCACCGTCGTAGTCCTCGTCCTCGAGTACCTGGCGGACGAGTGAGAAACCGTTCGCGTGCACCCCGGCCGAGGCGAAGCCGACGACGACATCGCCCGCCTCCACGCGCGAGCCGTCGATCAGGCGGTCCTTCTCCACGAGCCCGACGCACGTTCCCGCGAAGTCGAGCTCCTCGTCGCGGTAGATCCCCGGAAGCTCGGCCGTCTCGCCGCCGATGAGCATGCAGCCGGCGTTCCGGCAGACCTCCGCCGCACCCTCCACGAGCTCGACGACCGGGTCGAGCTCGATCTTGTTCGCGGCCACGTAGTCGAGGAAGAAGAGCGGCTCGGCCCCGGACGTGAGGACGTCGTTGATGCAATGGGCCGCGAGGTCCATCCCGCAGTTCCGAAGCGCGCCTCGCAGCCTGGCGACACTGAGCTTCGTGCCCACCGAGTCCGTCGACGCGACGAGCGACTTTCCCCCGCCGATGTCGTAGAGCCCGGCGAAGGCGCCGAAGCCGTGCGCGCCGGTCGACTCGGCGGCTGCGCGCAGCCGTTCGACGATCGCCTCGGCCGTCTCGAGCGAGACGCCCGAGGAGGCGTACGTCTGCTTCTCCCTGTCCACGGCTCGAGTGTACGGCCCTACAGTGGACGTCGTGGACCAGCCGTCGCTCCTCACGAGCTGGAGCTTCGAGCCGCTGCAACTGGCGCCGATCCTCGCGATCGCGGTCGCCTATGCGGTGCGCGCGCGGACGCTTGCGGGACGCGGGCAGCGGGTCCCGGGCTGGAGGATCGGCCTCTTCTCGCTCGGAGTCGTGCTGCTGGTTGTCGCGGTCGCATCACCGATCGCGACGGTCGGCGAGGAGGAGCTCTTCTCGTTCCACATGGTCCAGCACCTCCTGATCGGGGACCTGGCGCCGCTCTGCATCCTCGCCGGCCTGACCGGACCGCTGCTCCGGCCGATCCTCGCCCTCCCGGGGGTGATGCGCCTCCGCGTCTTCGCGAACCCCTTCGTCGCGCTCCCCGTCTGGGCCGTGAACCTCGCGTTCTGGCATCTGCCGGTGATGTACGACGCAGCTGTGCGGCACGACGCGGTGCACGCCGTCGAGCACGTCGCCTTCTTCGCGGGGGGGCTCGTGCTCTGGCTCCCCGTGCTCGAGACCCTGCCGGCGCCGGAGTGGTTCGGGACGGGCGCCAAGCTCCTCTACATCCTCGGGGTCCGACTCGTGGCGACGGTGATCGGAAACGTCTTCATCTGGGCGGGCTCGCCGTTCTACAGCGTGTACGAACGCGGGAACGACTACCTCGGGCTTTCGCCGCCGGCCGACCAGGGCGTCGCTGGATCGGTGATGATGCTCGAGGGCTCGATCGTCACCATCGTCGCCATTGCGTGGCTCTTCCTCCGCATGGCGCAGGAGGGAGAGGTGCGCCAGGAGCTGATCGAGCAGGGGATCGACGAGCGGACCGCGCGGCGCGCGGTCCGGTACCGCCGCTGGCAGGAGCTGGCCTAACTGCCCTCGGCGGCCGCGCGTCGCTGCGCGTTACGTACGCGGTAGCGCTCGATCATCTCCCGCAGCCTGCGATCGAGGTCCTCCTCGTACGCCCTCTCGGCCGCACGCTCCTCAGGAGTCTTCTTCTTCCTCTTCCTCGCCATTCCCGTCCTCGTCGTCGCCCACGACCACATCGTGGATCTCCGAGACCTTGGCTCTCACGACGAACAACGTCTCGAGCATGAGCTGCGTCGCCTCGGCGTCCTCCACTCCTCGATGGTGCCCGAGCCGTCGCCGCACGGCAAGACGGCGGCCGAAGCCGTGTCGAATCAGGCCGGAGCCCGCTCGAAGCGGAGCTTCCCCGCCGTGTCAGGAGCCCGCGTGGGATAGTCGCGCGTGAAGCATGCACGGCAGACGGAGTCCTTCGGGAGCTCCGTCGCCTCCTGCATCCCCTCGACCGAGAGGTAGTGGAGCGAGGTCGCGCCGACGTGCGCACGCATCTCCTCGACCGAACGATGCGCGGCCGCGAGCTCGTCCTCGTCGGCCATGTCGATCCCGTAGAAGCAGGGTGAGACCACGGGCGGAGAAGAGACGCGCACGTGCACCTCGGCGGCGCCGGCGTCGTCGAGCATCGACACGAGCTGGCGCATGGTGTTCCCGCGCACGATCGAGTCGTCGACGACGACGATCCGCTTGCCCTCGACCTCGCCGAGCGGGTTGAACTTGATCCGGATGCCCTGCTCGCGCATCTCCTGGTCGGGCTGGATGAACGTGCGCGCGACGTAGCGGTTCTTGATCAAGGCCTCGTTGAACGGGATCCCCGACTCCTTCGAGTAACCGATGGCGGCGGGCGTGCCGGAGTCCGGGATGCCGATGACGAGATCCGCCTCGACGGGCGCCTCTCGAGCGAGCCGTACGCCCATGCGAACCCGCGCCCCGTGCACCTCGACGCCGCCGAGCTGCGAGTCGGGACGTGCGAAATACACGTGCTCGAAGATGCACAGCGCGTTGCGACCGGAGGGAACCGCCTGCGCAGCGTGCAGGCCGTCGTCGTCGATCCAGACCGCCTCGCCGGGCCGCACGTCGCGCACCACCTCGGCGCCGATCAGGTCGAGCGCGCACGTCTCGGAGGCGATGACCCAATCGTCGCCGAGACGGCCGAGGGTGAGCGGGCGGAAGCCGAAGGGATCGCGGAACGCGACGAGCACGCCCTCGGAGAGCGCGGTCACCGAGTACGCGCCCTCGAGGCGGGCCATGGCGTGCGCGACGGCCTGCTCGAGCGGAGCCGGGTCGCGTGCGACGAGTGCGGCGATAACCTCCGAGTCGGACCCCGATCCGAGACGGACTCCGTCGGCCGTCAGCTCCGCGCGTAGCTCCTCGGCATTCACGAGGTTCCCGTTGTGGCCGAGCGCGATCGTGCGCTCGCGCCCGTGATGAATGAGGGGCTGCGCGTTCGCCCACCGGTTCGCGCCCGTCGTCGAGTAGCGCGTGTGGCCGATCGCGACCTCGCCCGGGAGCGCCTGCAGCTGCTGCTCGTTGAAGACCTGCGCGACGAGGCCCATGTCGCGCAACACGGTGAGGCGGCCGCTGTCCGAGACCGCGATACCCGAGGCCTCCTGGCCGCGGTGCTGCAGCGCGAACAGGCCGAAGTACGCGAGACGCGATACGTCCCGCTCCTCGGACCTGATGCCGAAGACTCCACACACGTCAGCGTTCCTTCCGGGATGTGGCCTGGGGCTTCGACACCCAAGCCTCGCGGAGCTCCCCGAGCTCCACTCCCAGCAGGGTAGCTCCGCCCGCCGAGCCGATGCGGCGGAGCGGCTGGTCGAGCTCGAACGCTAGCGATCGTAGGCGGGCATAGTCGTCCGTGGAGCACGCGAGGATCGCCCGCCCGCCGACCTCGCCGAAGAGCTCGAGCAGGTCGTCGCCGAGCGCCAGCTCCGCGCCGCAGCCGGAGTGGATCGCGGCCTCCGCGAGGCAGACCGCGATCCCGCCCGCCGCCGCGTCGTGCACGAGCGTCGAGAGCGGCGCCGCCTGCCAGAGGAAGGAGACGAGCCGTGCTTCGGCCGCGAAGTCGGGTGCCGGAGGGTTCCCTCCGACCTCGCCGTAGCGCGCCTGGAGCTCGCTCCCTGCGAGCGAGAGCGGCGTCGCCGCCTCGGCGAGCAGGATCACATCGCCCTCGTGCCATCCCTTGGGGACGTCCCGGACGTCCTCGACGATGCCGACGCAGCCGACGACCGGCGTCGGATTGATCGCACGGCCGTTCGTCTCGTTGTAGAGCGAGACGTTGCCCGACACGACCGGAGCGCCGAGGGCGCGGCACGCGGTCGCCATGCCCTCGACCGCCTCGGAAAGCTCCCAGCCGACCTCCGGCTTCTCCGGGTTGCCGAAATTGAGGCAGTTCGTGAGCCCGATCGGCTCACCGCCTGCGCACGCGACGTTGCGTGCCGCTTCGAAGACCGCGAGGGCGCCGCCGAGGAACGGGTCGAGCCGGGCGACGCGACCCGGGCCGTCGAGGGAGAGCGCGAGGCCGCGCATCATCGGGCGGAGCCGGAGCACGGCCGCATCGAGCCCGGGACGGCGAACCGTCCTCGACCCGACGAGCTGGTCGTAGCGCCGGTACACGAACTCGCGACTCGAGAGATTGGGCGAGCCGAGAAGCTCGAGCAGTGCCTCCCCGGGTGCCGGGGATGAGGCGAGCTCGCGAGACGTGGCCGCCGGCCGCGGCTCGCGGCGGAGGTCGTAGCGGGGACACTCGTCGGTCAGGACGCCGGCGGGGAACACGCCGACCTGCGTCCCGTCCCAGAAGCAGCGGAGCGCTCCCGTCGACGTCACCTCGCCGATCCGCGCGTGGTGGAGCTCCCACCGGTCGAGTATCTGCTCGACCGAGTCGAGCATCGTCGGCCGTACGAGGGCGATCATCCGCTCCTGGCTCTCCGAGATCATCACCTCCCATGGCTCCATGCCCTCTTCGCGGAGCGGGACGAGGTCGAGGTGGACGTCGATGCCGAACGACGAGGTCATCTCCGCCAGCGCCGAGGCGAGACCGGCGGCGCCGCAGTCCTGGAGCGCCTCGACGAGCCCCGCTCGCGCGACCTCGCTCGCCGCCTCGATGAGCTTCTTGCCGGTGAACGGGTCACCGATCTGGACCGAGGGACGCTTGACCGCCGCGGAGTCGTCGAGCTCCTGGCTCGCGAGAACGGATGCGCCGCCGATGCCGTCGCGGCCGGTCGTGGCGCCGAAGAGAACGACGACCTGCCCGCTTCCGGTCGCCGCGGAGCGCAGGACGCGTCCCAGCGGGACGAGGCCGATGCACATCGCATTCACCAGGCAGTTGTCGCGGTAGGACGCATCGAAAACGGTCTCCCCGCCGACAGTGGCGACCCCGACGGAGTTTCCGTACGCGGCGATCCCTCCCACCGCGCGCGAGAACCCGTGGCCGGGCTCGGCGAAGCGCAGCCCGTCCAGCAGCGCGACCGGACGCGCGCCCATGGCGACGATGTCGCGGAGGATCCCGCCGACCCCGGTGGCTGCGCCCTGGAACGGCTCGACGGCGGACGGGTGGTTGTGGCTCTCGACCTTGAACACCACCGCCAGCCCCTCTCCGACGTCGAGGACGCCGGCGTTCCCCCCCGGTCCCTGGACCACGTGCTCCCCCTCCGTCGGCAGGCGCTTCAGGAGCCGGGCGGAGTGCTTGTAGCCGCAGTGCTCGGACCAGAGGAGAGAGAAGACGGCGAGCTCGAAGTGGTTCGGCCCGCGGCCGAGGAGCGAATGGATGAGATCGTGCTCCTCGTCCGTCAGGCCGAGGGCGCGATGGAGCGGCTGGTCCGCGACGCTGCTCAGGCGTCCAGCTTATCCGGGGGCTCCGACCGACCCGGCCGTACGCGATGCCCACGCGCCTGCGGCACAGTGCGTGGGCGACGGCGACGCTGGTACGGTCGCCGACCGTGGCCGTCACGTTCCGTCGAGCGCACGAGGGCGACGTCGCCTTCCTCGTGGATCTCGTGACCCACGAGGAGATCGAGCCGTTCCTTGCAGCGGTCGGATCGCGCAGCCACGAGGAGATCCGCGCAGAGGTCGAGCGCTCGGAGTCCGAGCCGGACGGGTTCGGCATCTTCGTGATCGAGGTCGACGGCGAGCGCGCCGGAACGATGCGCTTCGAGCGCACGAACGTCCGCAGCCGGATCGCCCACCTCGGCGGGCTCGCGGTCCACCCCGACTTCCGTGGGCACCGAGTCGCCGACACCGCCGCGCGCGCGTTCCAGCGCCACCTGATCGGCGACCTCGGTCTGCACCGGCTGCAGCTCGAGGTCTACGGCTTCAACGAGCGCGCCCAGCGGCACGCGGAGCGCTCGGGGTTCGTCCGGGAAGGGGTGCGGCGGAAGGCGTACTGGCGCGACGGCCAGTGGGTCGACGGTGTCCTGTACGGGCTCGTCGCAGAAGATCTCGAGGGGTCATCACCGCAGGGCGGGTGACCGGTCAGCGGAGCGCGGAGCAGACCGCGGCGGCCCAAGACTGGCTCGAGAGCGCGCGGCGGTGGTAGACGTGCAGCCCGGTCTCGAGTGCGAAGCCGATCGCGCCGTGCACCTGGTGCGCCGCCGTCGTCACTTCGCAGCAGGCATCCCCTCCCCAGAGGAGCGCAGGAGCATCGAGCCCGTCGTGTTCGGTTGAAGCGAGCGCGAGGAGCTCGAGACCGTCGGCTGCGAGCGCGGCGTCTGCAAGCCTCGCCTGAACCGCGGGGAGAGCCGCGAGCGGCGCGCCGAACTGCTCGCGCGTGCGCGCGTGCTCGACCGAACGCTCGAGCGCAGCAGCTGCGAGCCCGGCGAGGTACGCGAGCGTCACGGCCGTCCAGGTCCCCCAGCGCGCCTCCGCTTCGGGCGCGGGTAGCTCGTCGACGGCGCCCTCGACGACACGGGTCGTGCCGCTCCCGTCCAGCGTCGGCTCGGCCTCTCCCACGGACGGCGCCTCGGCGAGCCCGAGCCCGCCGCCCGGTCGCGGAACGGCCAGACGTCTCGCACCGGTGCCGTGGCGCGCACGCCCGGAGACCGTCAGCGCTCCCCCGAGCGTCGCCTCGTCGACGAGACAGACGGGAGCCGCGGCTCGACCGAGCTCGAGGCCGCCCGCGACCCCCGAGCCGAGAAGCGCAGCATCCTCCCACAGCTCTCCCCAGCCCGCGGCGGCGAGACGTCCGGCGAGCGCGTCGTCGCGATCGTCGAGCCACACGCCGAGCTCCGGCTCGCGCGGAGGCTGCCAGTCCGCGATCGCCGTCCGCACGGATTCGCCGAAGAGCCGCTCGTCTCTCGACAGCGCGAGCTTCATGTGAGCTCCGCGAGCACTGCATCGGTGTCGGCGCCGAGCTCCGGCGCTGGCGCGACGTCCTCCGAGACGCCGCCGGCGCGGAGGAACGGCGCGAGCAGACGCACCGGTCCGAGGCCCGGCTGGTCGACCTCGGCGACGAGGCCTTCGGCGACGACCTGCGGGTCGGCGTAGGCGGTCTCGCGGGCGAGCACGGGACCGGCCGGAACACCGCTCGCCGCGAAGCGCTCGAGCCAGTCCGCGCTCGGCCGCTCCGAGATCCGATGCTCGATCTCCGCGGTGAGCGCGGCCTTCGCAGCGAGGACCTCGGGGTCCCCGGGGACGAGGTCCGGCGCGTCGGCGGTCGCGTCCTCGAGCCCGAAGAGCCCGAGGAACGCGAGCCGCTGGGCGAGGTTGAGACAGGCGACCGCGACGAAGCCGTCCGCAGTCTCGAAGCACCGGTAGTAGGGGTTCATCGCGATCCCGCCGGAGATCTCGGCCGCGCGCTCCTCCAGGTGCGCTCGGTTGGCGATGCGCGGAGCCGACTCGGCGCCCTCGCCTTCGAGCCAGACCAGGTCCTGGAGCTGCACCGCCAGCGCCGCCTCGAGCAGCGAGATCTCGACGAGCTCCCCGACTCCGGTCTCCCGTGCCCGAAGCAGCGCCGCGAGGACCGAGGACGCGAGCAGGAAGCCCGCGCTCAGATCGGCCATCGGAATGCCGCCTGCCCGTACGGGGACACGATCGCCAGCCGACGCGTGGGACGTGAGGAGGCCCGATCGCGCCTGCGCCACGAGGTCGTAGGCCGGCGACGTCGCGAGCGGCCCGCGCGTGCCGAAGGAGGTCACGACGCCGACGACCGCCCCCGGCGCGCGGTCGTGGAGTGCCGGCCAGTCGAGGCCGAAGCTCTCCGCACGCTCGGGTGGATAGTTGTGCAGCACGACGTCGGCGCCTGCCGAGAGCCGCGCACTGGCGCACACGCCCTCCTCGGTCTTCAGATCGAGGGCGACCGAGCGCTTCCCGCGGTTCAGCGGCAGGAAGTACCGCCCGAGCCCGGGAGCGACGGGCATCACCCGGCGGTAGCCGTCGCCCGCGGGCGGCTCGACCTTGACCACGTCCGCGCCAAGGTCGGCGAGGAGGACCCCGCAGAGTGGGCCGGCGACGTACTGCGCGTACTCGACGACCCGGGCTCCGGCGAGCGGACCGCTCATCGGAGCCCGAGCCCGCGGCGGGCGATCACGAGCTGCTGGACCTCGGTCGTCCCGCCCGAGATGGTGGAGCCGACGCTGGAGCGGAAGAGCGCGGCCGCCCGTCCGCGGAGAGGCGCGTTCGGATCGCCGTCGCGCAGGCCGTCGAGACCGAGGAGCTCGATCGCCTCCCGCGCAAGCCGCTGCGCGAGCCGAGCCCCGGCGAGCTTCGCCATGGCCGAGGCGGCGCTCGCCGGCTCTCCCCTGTCGAGCAGGTGCGCCACCCGGAGCGAGAAGAGCCGGCCGGCGGCGAGCTCTCCGCGGAGCCGGGCCATCCGCGCCCACGCGGACTCGTCGAGCCGATCGACCGCGGCGAGGTGCTCCTCCAGCGCATCCACGAGCCAGGCGAGCGATCCGAGCTTCTCGGCCGTGACCCGCTCGAAGTCGAGCGTGCCCATGAGGACCTCCCAGCCGGCGTGCAGCTCGCCGACGAGGTTCGAGCGTGGGATCTCGACCTCGTCGAGGAAGACCTCGCACAGGTATCCGCCTCCTAACACCGGGAAGCGGCGCACCTCGATCCCCGGCGTGTCGAGCGGGGCGACGAGCACCGAGATTCCCCGGTGTCTGGGCTCGGTCGGGTCGGTGCGCACCGCGAGATAGATCCAGTCGGCGAGCCAGGCGCTCGAGGTCCAGATCTTGTGCCCGTCGACCACGAAGCGGTCCGG
>DASSQE010000099.1:0-21583 GCA_035702645.1 Gaiellaceae bacterium | reverse complement strand
TGGTGGTATGCACCTTGCGTGCCCGGTTGATGACACAGCGCCAGATCCACCCTTCAAGCGGGCCAGCGCCCTTCCACTGGTCAGCGTTTCGAAGGGCGTCTGCGAACCCATCCTGGACCGCCTCGAGCGCAGTCTCCCGGTCGCCCGTCACTGCGCGAGCAACCCGATTGAAGCGCGCGAACTCGGAGCGGTACACCGCCTCTATCTGCGGCCACAAGGCGTGCTGGGCCATCTTCTGAGCATGATCCGGCAAGGGGCCGCATTTGTTTAGTCGGCCGGGCCACCGAACCTGAGGCTCAGGTGACAACACGCATCAAGTAATCGTCCAGCAGTTCCGCCGCCTCATACCCTCACGGCGCGTGCTTCGTTCAGAGGCATCACTGCAAGCTGCGACACGCGCTCCAAGAGCAACTTGACGTCAGCGGGCGGCAGCAGACGAACGGCCACGGGCAGCATCGGAGGAATATGCGTAACGTCCTCTGGGGTCGAAACAGTCTCGGGGGGCTCCGCCGGGCCCGCTCCGACTTCGCCGAATGCCAGGGGCCTGCTGGTCTCCCAGAGGCCCCTGGCGACTAGGTGCCGGGTCAGTGAGTGGCCGCGCCGACGCTCGCCGATGCGATCACGTCGTGCAGCTCGTAAAACCCGTCGCGGGTCGGCTCCGTGAAGTTGTCGGGATCTGGGAACGCGGAGGGACCCTTTTCCATCAACGGCTGCACGTGCTCGGCGAGGAACCGCTCTGCGTCCTCGCGTGTCTCCCACACGTCGAAGATGCGGAACACCTTGCCGTCGTCGTCGAACCCCGCCGTGTGGCAGATCAGCCCGTCGAAAGGCCCGTCGCCGATCTGATCCTTCACCCAGTCGTAGTTCGCAGTCGAGCGCTTCTCGATCGGGAACTCCTGGACATAAGCGACAGCCATCGCTTCCTCCTCCTGTTGGGTTCATCGATCGTACGCCCCTCGGTGAAGCGACACCACGGAGGGTCGTGCCTTGCGGTCGCGTCCTCGTGCGCGAGCGTGTGGTAGTGGGATGTACGGTCCCCGTGATGGCTGGCTTCAAACCTCCCACCGATCTCGAGCACAACCGCGGGCTCATCGCCGATCCGGCGACCTTCGCTCGCGAGGCGAAAGCCGCTTCGTGGCTCTTCCTCTGCGGTGAGGAGTTCGCGGCGATGGAGGGAGGCATGTCGTACGCGAGCGTCCAGGCGGCGGTGGACGAATCGGTGAACGTCGTGTCCGATCCGCCTCGGGTGCTCGACATGGACCTTGCTCGACAGCACGTGTCCGCTCTCGACCGGCTGCCTCGGCCAACCCTCGTCACGTGTCGCACTGGAGGGCGCTCGTCGGCGGTGATCTATCTCTACGCGGGGCTTAGGGCCGGCGCCACCGCGGACGAAGTGCTGGCGCGGGCGGACGCTGACGGTGCGCTCTTCGCCGGTTCCGATGACCTGAAGGCTTGGATTGTGCAAGCCCTCGACGAGCTCACCTGAATCTCGGCGTGCACTCCGCTGCACGAGCGGGTTCTAAAACTGGCTTGGCCACGCGGATCATGGCCCGTGTCCGGAGCTCGATCCGCGCAGGCGGATCTTCACTCGAGTAAGCCTCGAGATCCCTCACAAGCAGAATGTCAGACATGACAGCTGCCGGGATCATCCTCTCTGTCGTTTCCGTGGTCACGATCGTGATCGTCCTCTGGATGTTCTTGTGGGCCGCGCGTGAGGATGGTCGCGACCAGAAACGCACCGACGCGCGCCGCCGCAAGTAGTAGCGGCCGAGATTCGGGTGGCGACTAGGCTGAAATGAGCGTCGCCGAGAGCGTTTGGCCGCCGAGCGTCGCGTCGATCTGGTACTGCCCGGCAGGCACCTGTCCGCCTCCGAACGAAAGTGTCATCGACCCGGACGTCGAGCCAGCAGCGATCGAGATCGTGCCCATGCTGCTTCCCTGATAGGTGACAGCCACCGCTACGCCGCCCTGCGGTGCGGGCGCCGTTAGGTCGACCTGGAAGACGAGGTTTGCTCCCTGCGAGCTCTGCATCGTCGACGGGGTGATCGTGAACGCTGCCATCGTCGCGCCGCCGCCCGCACCGGTGACGTGCAGCACCGCCGTCTGCGAGCTGCCGGCGAGCTGACCGGTGAGCGTCACGTCGCCCGGCGGAGTGTCGGCCGGAACCGTGTACGTCACGGTTGCCGCCGTCGCGCCGCCGGGAATGTTGACGTTCGGTACCCCGGCGGCGCCCGCAGCGGTCACGACGACGACGGCTCCGCCCGCGGGCGCGCGCTGCGAGAGATCGGCCTCGAACGTCGTCGAGTCGCCCGCCGCCACGTTCGCAGGATTGACCGTGAGCGCGGTCAGCTGGACGGGCGGCCCTGAACCTTGCTCCTCCCAGGTGTCGCGCAGGACGTGGCTCGACGCCGTCGTGTCCGCAGGCGGGACCGCCACGCCGCCGAAGAGAACCGCGCACCCTCTTGTCGCGTCGAAGGCCATTGCGATCGACGACCGCGAACCCGGGCCGATGTCCTGGCGCTGTGTCCAGTGCGTGCCGTCCCACTGCCATGTTCCCGCAAAGACACTGGCGTTCGGGTCAGTGAGCGAGGCGACTCCTCCGTAGAGGAGCGCGACGGTTCCATCGAAGACGAGGGCTGCCGACGCCGCGGGAGCCGGGCCGAAGTGCGCCCTCTGCGTCCACATCGTCCCGTCCCACACCCAGGTGTCGCCAACGGTGCCGGACGCGGTATCGCCGCCGAAGAGGACGACCTCGCCGCGCACCGAGTCGTAGGCCTGAACGTGCGCACGACGCGCGGCCGGGCCGGTGTCCTGCGCCTGCGTCCACTTCACACCGTCCCAGAGCCAGGTGTCACCCCGAAGCGCGTTCGCCGCGGCGAGGCCACCGTAGAGAACGCACTTCGTCGCATTCGCGTCGAACGCGAGCTGCACGTCCGTCCGTGCATCAGGGCCGGTGTCCTCGACCTGCGTCCAGCTCGTTCCGTCCCACTCCCAGGTATCGCTCCTCGGCGTGCCGTCCGCGGCGGCGCCGCCGAAGAGCACGACCCTCGACCTGTTCGAGTCGTATGCAAGGCCGTGACCCGATCGTGCGGCCGGGCCCGTGTCCTCGACCTGCATCCAGTTGGTCCCGTCCCACTCCCAGGTGTCGCCAAACGCGACGCCCGCAAGGGTCGAGCCGCCGAAGAGCACAACTCGACCGCGAGCGCCGTCGTACGCAGCCGCAGCCCCGGCCCGCGGCTGCGGCCCGACGTCCTGCTTCTGCGTCCAAAGGAGGGGCGACACGGGGTGCGAAGTATCGATCGTCGCCACCGCCCGATGGAATCGCCCCACCGAGGGAATCGGCCAACTCTCTTGAGAAGGCCGCCTGTCGCGTAGGGGGCCTCCGAGCGCCTGGGTCGATCGAGCCGGGTCCCTGCGCGCGAGCGGACTGACGGCGTTCGGCTCGCCGCCGGCGTCATCGAGAAGCTCGCAACTGAGCACTAGGCTCACCGTCCGCTGCAGAACCGGCGCGATTCCCTCGAGTGCTTTCGTTGAGCGCTACCCACCGCCCGTGAGGCAGGTCTCCATGTCGCCACCTCCGGCTGCGTGTTCGTGTTTGGGGGTTACGGAGGCGCGCTTGACGGGGAAAGAGAAGCCAAATGACGACCGATCGAGATGGGTTCCCGGTCGCGTTCGCGACGGACGACGGCAGTGTCGTTGTCAACTTCGGACTGCTGACCGGGCGCGAGGCCACACAGGCCGAGTTGGATCGGCTAGCCCTTGCCCTTCGACAGGGTGGAGCGGGCACTGAGATGACGATCACAGCGGCCCGTAGGCAGGACTACGGTCGGCGGGCGGAGACCGTCTTGCACCAGGTACAGGTCTCGCTTCCACAGTCGGCGACCTCCCCCGCCTCCTGGGTAGAGGCGGTATGCGGCGAATGGGTGATGAGCTGCGCCGAGGACAGGAGCGTCGATCCTCTCCCGCCCTGAGGCTTGGGCGCTGTCGCTTGAGGCTGGACGTGATGGGGTCCGCCTACCCCAATCAACACACGCGAGTGGGAACCCGACACGACGTTGGTGAAGGCTTTGCGCCAGTGCGGGAAGTAGAGGTCGCGGTGGTGCGTCCAAGACGCCTGCTTGCGCCTGCAGCCGCGTCCGCCACCCGTCGCCCTGTGGGTGAGACGACTCGGCAATGGGCGGAAGATGCCCGGTGGGATGCATCCCCGCTGCCACTTCACTCATGTCAGGAGTTGACACTGGCGGGTCGAGCTAAAGAGTGCGGTGGAGTAGCTCTCCTGCTTCGAAAGGGGTCCCGCCGTGCGCCGGTTCGCCGTTCTCGTCTTCCTCGCGCCCGTACTCACGCTCGCGGTTACCGCTTCGGCGTCGCTTGCGGGGGGGCGGCCTACCGCTCCGAGCCCCATGACGCTTATCCCGGCAAGCGACCTTCCCCGCTCACATGGCGGCTCGGCCAAGGACGCGCTCGGATGGATGCCGCTGCACGCCCTCGATTTCGCGCGCGCAAAGGCCGCCGCAAACACACGGGCTGGTCTAGGTAGCAACCGCGGCAAGCCGAGGGGAGGTGGCGGAGGCTCCGGAGCGACCGTCTCGAGCTACGCGAACGTGTCCCCGAGCTTTCAGGGGACGTACCAATCGAGTCTCACACCACCCGACACAACCGGGGCGATAGGGCCAGACCGCTACATCGAGACGGTGAACACGCAATACGCGATCTATGCACGAACGGGTACGCAGATCACCTCGGCCTCGCTCTCCTCGCTGACCGGCGTGCCCGGTGGCCTCTTCGGATACAGCCTGAGCGACCCGCAGATGATGTGGGACGCTAAGACGCAGCGGTTTTACTACAGCGCCGTCTACTACGACGCATTCCTCTCGGACAATGGCCTCGCGGTCGGCTGGAGCAAGACGGCGACCCCGAGGAGCTCAAGCGATTTCTGCCAGTACGTGATCGGATTCGGAAGCGACCTGCCCGACTACCCGAAGCTCGGCGACTCGGCGGACTTCCTCCTCTACGGCTACAACCTCTTCTCGGACGCCGCAAGCACCTACGCGGGCTCAGAGATCACAGCCCTGAACAAGCCACCTGCAGGCTCCACGTGCCCGTCCTCGAGCGCGTTCCTCGCCCACACGACGAGCGCCCTCCACAATGCGAACTCGAGCCTCGCGGCGACGCCGGTACCGGCCAACCTCGTCGACGACGCGAATGGCACCGGCTACGTCGTCGCCAACGCTGACCTCTCGACCGTCTCCTCGGCCAACTTCGTGTCCGTGTACCAGGTCACGACGAACGGGGTCGACTCGAGCGGGAGGCCCGTCCCGGCCTTCAGTGGGCCAACAACGGTCACCGTGGACTCGTATTCCATGCCCGCGAGCGCGCCGCAAAAGGGGAGTCTCTACCTCCTCGACACGCTCGACGGCCGCTTCGAGGCGGCCGTCGCCGCCGTTGACCCCTCGAAAGGAAACAAGCTCGCGATCTGGACCGCGCATGCCGTGGCGACCATCGACGGAAGCGCCGTCGAGGAGCGCTGGTACGAGCTCGACCCAAATGCCACGACCCCCCTCCAGGCGGGGAGCGTCTCGGCATCACCGCTCTTCATCTGGAATGGCGCCCTCTCCCCCGACCGCGCGAACAACGGGACCAGCGCATCGTTTGGGGACAGCATGGCGATGAGCGTGAGCACGTCGTCGACGACGACGTACCCAGCCATTCAGCTCGTGTGGAAGAAGGCGGGCGCTACTCAGTCGGCGCTGACAAACCTCGTCCAGGCCACAGGCCCAGGCGTCGACTTCAGTTGCGCTGACACCGGCACCTGCCGCTGGGGCGACTACTCAGGAGCGAGCCCCGACCCGGCTGCAACGGGAGCCGCGGGCAAGGTCTGGCTCGGCAACCAGTACAACCTCGCCAACGGATCGACGTCGTCGACCGCCTGGAGGACTTGGCTCTTCGGCGCGACTCCGACGGGCTGAAAAGGCCATCGACGTTCAGAGCGGAACGTGAGTGCGCCGCTCTTGTCAAGCGTGGCCCTCGGGCCCGTCTACCCGCCGCGGCTAAGCCAGAGAGTTGGCGGAGCGGGCAAGCGCGACCGCGGCCCAGCTGTCGTATCGTGGCGGTGTGATCAGGCTCGCGGATCGCGACCTTCGATCGGCGCTCGATCTCGTCTGGCAGGCGTCGGACTACACAAGCGTCGATCCCTTCCCACCTGAGTTTCTGGGGCACCTTGCCAGGTTGATTCCGACGGACGTGATCGTCGGTTACCACGAAGTCGAGGCGAAGCACCCATGGCGCGTCGTAGAGCGCGTCGAGATTCCGGCCGAGGGAGTACCCGTCGATATCCAAGCTGCGGCGACACCGTTCTGCCCACAGGATCCGCTGCAGAACGGAGCGCATCGCGAAGAGCGCCGCGTGTTGAAGATCTCCGACTGCCTCACGCGGCGAGGGAGGCAGAAGCTCGACTTCTACCACCACGTGTGGAAGCCACTCGGGATCGAAGACAGCCTCCGCGTGTGGTTTCCCGCCCCGCCCGGGCGCGCCCGTACGCTCTACCTGGAGCGTGGGCGGCGCGACTTCGGCGAGCGCGATCGCTCGTTGCTCGAGCTCTTGCGACCATCATTGATCAAGATCGTCCGGCGTGCAGATCAACGCCGACAAGGAGATGCCCGAGGCCTCCTGAGCCCACGAGAGCTCCAGATCCTTCGCTTGATTGGGCGCGGGAAGACGACAAGGGAGATCGCGGAGGTGCTTTTCCTGTCACCGCACACGGTTCGAAAGCACGTCGAGCACATCTTGGAGAAGCTCGGCGCGCGGACTCGAAGCGAAGCAGTCGCACGCGTGCTCGAAACGGGCTGATACAGCGACGCCACGGTTCCCGCCTAATACGTCACCTGACGTATTGGCAGAAGCGTTCCTGCGCTCAACGATCCGTCGACGTGCACGGAGCTCCGAATCAAGAACAGAGCAGCCCGCCGCACCGGAAGGAAGGCGTCATGACCCGGGGGCGGCGGGCAGTCCTCGTGAGCGCCTCAATCGTTTGCGCAATTGGAATCGGCGCGGTGTCATCGGAGAGTGTGTTCGCCCGCGGCGACGGGCTACCGCACGCCGGCAAGGTGGTCGCGAGAATCCCGATCCCACAGGGATCTGGAGGGCTCGCCGTCGGAGAGGGAGCGGTCTGGGCGATGAGTGACGCGGCCTCGACGCTGACCCGAATCGATCCAGCGGGGAAGACCGTCGTCGCGCGGATCGAGGTCAAACGGAGCAAGCCATGCCCGCCGTACTTTTGCGGCGGGGCCGCTGCCGCCGACGGCGCCGTCTGGGTCTCCCTCCTCCCCGACGACACCGTCGCGCGCATCGACCCGCAGACGAACAGCGTGACGGCGACCATTCCGGTTGGGCCACAGCCCGACGGGATCGCCGTCTCGCAGGGCGCGATCTGGGTCGCGAACGCCGGCGACCCCAGCCTCTCTCGCATCGACCCGGCGACGAACACGGTCGTGGCGACAATCCGGGTCGGCTCCACGCCCGCGAGCACCGAAGGACTGGCACACATGGAGGTGACCGCGGGTGGCGGCGCCGTTTGGGTAGCCCTCCCAAACCTCCACACCATCGTCCGGGTCGACCCGGCCACGAACACCGTCGCCAAGAGGATCCACCTGTCCGCGTCGTTCGGACAGCTTTGCGGCTTCCTCGCGGCCGACGCGCGCGCGGTCTGGGCCGCGGGCGGCAATTGCGGCCTCAGCTTCGTCACACGGATCGACCCGCGCACGAACAAACCGAGCGGACGTGTATCGGGCGAAACCTCCCCGGTTGGTCTCGCGCTTGGCTTCGGCTCGCTCTGGGTGGCGGATCTCGAGGCCAAGGCGATCGACCGCGTCAACCCGCGCACCGCACGCGTCATCGGTCGGCTGCGGGTCGGGGGATATCCGGTTGGGATCGCGACCGGCTTCGGCTCGGTCTGGCTTCGCGACGACAGAGGCCGCGTGCTGCGAATCAGACCTCAGCGGTGACTGCTTCAGTCTGATCGTCCGCTCAAAGTCCGCTCGAGACCGCTCGGCGGCTACCGAGCCGGGCACGGGAAGATGCCGGAAGATGCCTTCGCCCGTCGCTGTCTAGAACCATGAAGAGCGTGGTCACGACGCTCGTCCATCCGAATGTCGAGGCGACCCCGCCCCGCCTGCCCGTGCGGGGTCACCTCGGCTCGAGAGGGCAGGAGCGCGCGCGCCTGCGCATCGCTCGACCGCGAGCTCGGGCGGCCGTTTGGTGGACCGGGACGGGGGTGACTCCGAGACTCACGCGCGGCCCCTCGGCGGCATTTTTGAGCTGGTCGAGATGCCACGGATCTCGTAGATCGCGGGCTCAGTCGTCCCGCAGCACAAACACGTACGCGTTCACGGAGTGATCGTCGTACGACTCGACGAGCCCGACCGCGCCCGTGTCCGCGATGCCGAGTGCCGTGGATGCCGCGTCGGTGAGCAAGAATCCGCGGAAGCTCGCCTGGATGCGCCAGCGTGCGGGAATGACGCCTGACGACCCGCGCCATGAGTCGGTCCTGACAGAGTGAGATCGTGGCGGATACGGCGGAGTTGTTGGTGCCCGATGCCGTGAGTTGGCGGGCTTGGCTAGCGAAGCACCATGACTCTTCGGCCGGCGTGTGGCTCGTGCTCGCCAAGAAGGAGACGGTCGAACCGACCAGCCTCAATCACGATCAGGCCCTCGAGGAAGCACTCTGCCACGGCTGGATCGACGGCCAGCTCCGCGGTCGCGACTCCGGCACCTACTGCCAGCGGTTCAGTCGCCGTCGGCCGCGCAGCGCCTGGTCGAGGCGGAATATCGACCTGGCCGAGCGCTTATTCGCCGAGGGTCGCATGCATCCCGCCGGGGTCGCCGAGCTGGAAAGCGCGAAAGCCGATGGCCGATCCGAAGCCGCCTACGCCGGCTCTGCAAGCATCGAGGTGCCTCCCGATCTCGAAGCTGCGCTGGTCGCCGATCCAAAGGCACACGCGATGTTCGAGAAGCTAAGCCGTCGAAACCGCTACGCCGTCCTCTATCGGATTGCCACCGCCAAGCGGGCGGAGACGCGAGAGCGGCGCATCACGGCGTTCGTCGAGATGCTCTCCCGGGGCGAGACCGTCTACCCGCAAGAACGCACGTAATCACCCCGAACGTCGGGACCGATGCCTGCACGAGCGTGCTCTCGCCTGACGCTCGAGCTCGGGTGGCGACCCTACTGCCCGCCCTCGAGCTTGCGTTGTCTCCGAGCACGGAGCCAAGCGCGCCCGGCGGCGATCAGGCCGACGTACAGCGCGATCTCGAGCGCCGCTCCGATGGCGAGCACAGCGATGGCGATCCAGCCTTCCTTGGGCACCGCTCTCAGCTTATGGACGATTCGAACGCGGGCGGCGTCGGGCGCGGACTTGTCTCTAACGCGCTCGGGGCAGTATCGACGTTGGGCGAGGACGCTGTGCCTCTCGCCGGCGAGTGATCGGGTAGACCGGACTTCGCCGTTGCTCCCTCGACCAGAGCGTTTGACTTACGTGCTCGTGTCGACGTCGCGAGGGCCAAACCGCCGGGCGCTGCTTCCCGCCTTCACCCACCCGTAGTCCGCCGAGACCTGCGCGAGACGCTCGGGAGCGAGTGCCGGTTCAGACTCGCGCTTCCGCCGCCACCTCAAGAGCTGGAGTCGTCGGCGCTGAAGAGCCGCAGCCCGAGTGTCTTCGGATCGCATGAGTGCTAGTTCCTGCGTGGCAGCCCACCTCCTTCTCCTGTGCTGGGCCGAACTCGGAAACCCAAACGTCGTACTGTCGGTCACGCGGAGTACGGTGCTCGTGTGCTTCGGTGCATCGAGTGCGATGTCCCGGCCCCCGGGAGGGCGCGGCGCTGGCGGGCATACCGACTCACGGCAGAGATCCTGTTCTTCTGCCCGCGTTGCGCGCTTCGTGAGTTCGGGCCGTTGAAGAAGCGCCCGGAAGATCGCCGAGCCTGACGAGTCGCGCCCGCGGCTTGCTACTCGCCGCGTAGGCTGCACTCCTGGCTGCTGACCGTCCGCACGCCCTCATCACGTACGACGGACTTCCGATATCGGCCGGAGGCGCCCACCGGCTTCGCGGGAAGGACCGCCAAGCGACATGGGAGCGGTTCGTCCGGTTCTTCGAATCGTTCACGACCCTCCGGGAACCGCGCGACGTTCGCTTGCATCTCGCCGAGGGCTCACGCACGGACCCTGCGTTCTCCTCGCAGACGAACGATGTCGTCACGGCCCGTTTCGGGCCGGGGAACCGCCGACTTGCGGTCGCGGGAGCGGTCACGGAGCACGAGCACACCTGGACGCTGAAGTCGGAGGACATATCGGACGCGCTCGATCTCATGGAGACGCTCGAGCCCTTTCCGGAGCATTGGCGCGGCGCGCCGCTGTGCCTTGCCGTCGGTGCCACCTTTTGCCTGTGCGACCCCGCTACGGGGCAGGCCTTCCCAGGTCAAGACCCAGAGCTTTACGGCCATCAAGACGCGGGAGGCGGGCGCCTGCTGGGTCAGTCGTCGATCTATCTCCGACTCTCGACCACGTCGACCTGCGCGCTCTTCCTCTCCCTGTCATTCCCGGAGGTCACGCCGACTCTCAGCTCGTACATCGAGCGCCTTGGTTCGAGACTTCCATTCGACCTCTCGAGGAAGCACTGGTCACGATGGCAGCTCAACGCGGAGGGAACGCGTTACTACAACCGGAAGATCTCGGTCACTTCATGACGTCCTCGCACACGTCGAGACGCTTCGAGGTTCGTCGCCCAAGCGACAACAGCTCGGCGCGGAGCGCTCATCCCAGATGCACGCTCACGGGGGCAAAGGCAGGCCACCGCATATCCTGTGCCGCGAGAGCACGTAAAAGGAGGTCGTGATGCCGGGACTCAGACGAGCACGTCGGCGGAGACGCCGGATGGCGCGGCGCCGCATCGTGCTGGTCGGTGGCATGGTTGCCATCGGTGCCAAGAAGATGTCGGAAGCACAGGCCAAGCAGATCGAGGACCACACGGGCGTCCCGCCCGAGGAATTGGAGGACGACGACCTCTCCGAAGCGATGCAGGAACTCGGCATCCCTGACGTCGAGGCAGATCCGAGCGAACTGAGTTAGGCGGCGCGCGCCCGCTTGCCGCGGTCACCACCGGCATCGACGCGGGCGGCAGGGTGCGCTACGGTCCGGCGCGGCGGACAACAGCGCCGCCGAAGAACCACCACGTCGCCCGAAAGGAGACCCAGATGTATGCGGTAATCGCGCGCGTGACCATCCACAATGCCGACCGCACTCGGGAAGAGCTCAAGAGCCAGGTTGTGCCGCAGGTCTCGGGCGCACCCGGTTTCAAGACCGGGTACTGGACGTGGTCAACCGGCGGTGGGGGGCTGAACGGGCTCTCGATGGCCGTCTTCGACTCGGAGGAGAACGCACGTGCGGTGGGCGATCGCGTGAGCGCGCTCGCGGCTAGCGTCGGAAGCGAGAACGTCACGCTCGATGGCGTCGAGGTCCGAGAGGTCGTCGCATCGGCCTAATCTCCTTCGCCGACCAGCGGCAGGGAGGGGCGATCTCAGTCACGGCGCAGCGATCTTCCGCTCGAGTCCGCTCGAGCGCCGCCTGAGAGTGAGCACTTCGAGAGTCCATGTGGTGCGGGTTCACCCCTGGCTCGTCGCCGGCTCGTCGACCGAAATCGGCGTCTCCTCGTCGAGGGCCCTCAACTCCTCGAGATGCACTGCCGCGAGTTCCGGCGCGCGGTCGACCGTCGTTCGCCCCGTGAGGGCAAGGAGAAACGGCGCCCGGTCGAGAGCGTAGAGCTGGGCGTCGGCCCGCGCGCGGACCGTGGCGGTGCGAGCCACGTCGTAGAGGAGAGCGATCTCGCCGAATCCGACGCCGCGTCCTCTTCGTGCGACCACCTGCCCGTCTCGAACGATCTCGACCTCGCCGTCCGCGACGACGAAGAAGCGATCACCCTCGGCTCCCTGTTCGATGACGACGGATCCACGGGGCACCGATACAGGCTCGAGCGCGCGTGCGAGCGACTCGAGCGTGGGTGGCGGTAGACCGGCGAAGAGAGGCAGCGAGCGGAGCAGCGCGATCTGAACCACCGGCACGGTCGCGTGGCGGTCGATGTCGAGCAGAGCCCGGCCGGTCGCGACTGCGACGAGCGGAAGGATCGCGCCGATAGAGATGAAGGCGGCCGACACGCCACCGAGCGTGACCAGGAGTGGTGCGAGGAGCGTCCCGACTGCAAGTGCCCCCATCTCGAGGCCCTCGAGCAGGCCGAACACGCGTGCAAGAAGGTCGGACCGCGCGACGCGTTGGAGCAGGGTTCGGCCTGCGACGTCGAACGTCGTGCGAGCGCTCCCGGCGACCCCGAGCAGCACGAGTGCTCCGACAGCGGTTGGGACCGTTCCGAGCCCCATGAAGGCCACGGTCCAGACGACGAGAGCGATCACGAGCGGGAGGACCAGCTTCGTCAGCCCCAACAGGCGGGCGTTGATTGTGATGGCGATCACGCCCCCTGCCCCGAAGGCGGCAGTGAGGTATCCCGCCCAGTCTCCACCGAGGTGGAGGACGCCCTCGGCGAGCTCGACGATGAGCACGTCGAGCGCGCCGATCGCGACCATCTGGGCCGCGAACAGCAGCAGCAGCATTCGCGCATACCGATCGCGCCGAAAGAGCGAGAGAGCGCCTCCGACGCGAGCATCGTCGTCGGCGGGGTCCGTGGACGCCACGGTCACGACGCCGAGATTCGCGAGCGGCAGCACCAGCACGGCTCCGACCAAGCATCCGACGCCCGCGAGCGCGAACACCGTTGCGGTGGAGTCCAGGGCGAGCACGACGCCAGCCAACGCCGGGGCGACGAGCGTGCTGATGCTCTCGATCCAGGACGACACGACATTCGTGGCGGTCAGCTCCTCCGGGGCTCGCGCCAGAGCAGGAGCAAAGGCCGACTGCGTCGGCCGTGTCATCGTGAACGCGACCGCCGGGCCGACGAGCAGCGCGTACACGACCAGCCGATCGGCGTCGGCGAACATCGCAACAGCGACCGCGACGCACGTGAGCGCCTGCGCGACGTAGCCTGCGAGAAGCACCTTGCCCTGCGCATACCGTTCGCCCATGCGGGCGGCGAACGGCGGAAACACTGCTGCGGGAATCAGGACGACCGTCGCGACGATCCCGGCCTCGACGACTCCGCCCCGCGCGTACGCGTAGACGAGCATTGCGATCCAGGTCGCGTACTCGCCGCAGTTGAAGGTTGCGAAAGCCAGCTCGACCCGCCGCAGCTGGGGGTTTCGCGCGACGACCAGGACGACGTGGAGAAGGGGAGACCGACGCCTCGTCATGGCACCAACCTCACCCCTGGTCTCGCCGGAAGGATGCGCACTCCGGGGCGATCATCTCACCGCGCTCGTACTGGCATCAGGATCGCGACGAGGCGACGCCGACCGAGCGCATGCACGGGTACATCGCCGACGCCGCCTGACTCCTCATAGACTCGCGCCCCAGGAACAGTGTCCGCTCGGCAACTGAGAGGAGAGCGAGATGGCGTACGGGATCGTGCATCACTTCCCAGGTGGTACGGAGGAGCAGTACGAGGCGTCGATCGCGGCAGTGCATCCTTCGCGAGACACGCTCCCGGAGGGCCAGATCTTCCACGCGGCCGGACCGTCTGCAGGCGGCTGGACGATCGTGGCGATCCACGACTCGAAGGAGAGCTGGGAACAGTTCCGCGACAACACCCTGATGCCGCAGATGCAGGCGGGCATCGAGGGCGGGTTCCCCACACCGCCGGAAGAGAGCGCCTTCGAGGTCTACAACCAGCAGCCGTAGACAGCTCGGGATCACGGTCAGCGTGGAGACGTGCGGATCGTGTCGGTGACTGGACGGCAGATTCCCGTCGGCGGATGATCACGCCGCATGAGATCGGATCTCCCGACAGGCACCGTCACGTTCGTCTTCACGGACGTCGAAGGCTCGACCCGCCTGCTCGACGAGCTCGGCGCAGAGCTCTATGCACAGGCACTCGATCGGCACCGCGAGGTGATCCGGGAAGCCTGCGCGAAGCGCGGCGGCATCGAGGTGGACGCCCAGGGCGACGCCTTCTTCTTCGCCTTCCCGACGGCACCGGAGGCGCTCGAGGCGGCGAGGGAGTTCACCGAGCGCCTCGGCGTCGGGAGTCCCATCCACGTCCGCGTCGGCCTGCACACGGGGACGCCGCTCGTTACCGAGGAGGGCTACGTCGGCGCGGACGTTCATCGTGCCGCCCGCATCGCCGCGGCGGGTCACGGCGGTCAAGTGCTCGTCTCGGCCTCGACCGCCCCCCTCCTCGGGACCGAGCTCCGCGACCTGGGCGAGCACCGCTTCAAGGACCTATCGGCCCCCGAGCGCGTGTACCAGCTCGGCGGGAACGAGTTTCCGAGGCTGAGGACTCTCTACCGCTCCAACCTCCCGGTTCCCGCAACACCGTTCCTCGGTCGCGAGCGAGAGCTCGAGGACGTGCGCGAACTCCTCTCGAGAGACGGAACGCGCCTCCTCACTCTCACCGGGCCGGGAGGCACCGGCAAGACGAGACTCGCGATGCAGGCCGCTGGAGCGCTGAGCGACCGCTACCCGGATGGCGTGTGGTGGATACCGCTCGCGCCTCTTCGCGACCCCGAGCTGGTCCTCGACACGGCAGCCCTCGCACTCGACGCGAAGGTCGACCTCGCCGAGCACATCGCCGGTCGATCACTCTTGCTCCTCTTCGACAATTTCGAGCAGGTCGTGGACGCGGCGCCACGGCTCGCCGAGCTGCTCGCCGCATGCGAGGCGCTCAACCTGCTGGTGACGAGCCGTGAGCCGTTGCACCTCACGAGCGAGCACGAGTATCCGGTGCCTCCTCTCGAGCACGAGGAAGGAGTGCGCTTCTTCGTTAATCGCGCCCGATCGGTCGACCCGACGTTCGAAGCCGACGATGCCGTCTCGGAGATCTGCCGCCGACTGGATGACCTGCCGCTGGGGCTGGAGCTTGCGGCTGCCCGCGTCAAGATTCTCTCTTCTGAACAGCTTCTCGCCCGGATCGACGAGCGCCTGCCACTCCTGACCGGGGGCGCTCGTGACCTTCCCGAGCGCCAGCGAACCCTGCGCGCGACGATCGAGTGGAGCTACGACCTTCTCAACCCCGCCGAGAAGGATCTCTTCGCGCGTCTGGCCGTCTTCTCCGGCGGCTCGACGCTCGTTGCAGCGGAGGACGTCACGGGCGCCGAGCTCGACACGCTGCAATCCCTCGTCGAGAAGAGCCTCGTCCGCTACGGAGCAGACCGCTACTGGATGCTCGAGACGATTCGGGAGTTCGCGCTCAACCGCCTCGAGGAGTCAGCGGACGCCGAGGCCCTCCGAGAACGGCACGCCGCCTTCTTTCTCGCGTTCGCGCGATCGTCGGAGATGCATGTCACCGGCGCCGAACAGCAGGTTTGGCTCGAGCGTCTCGCCGCCGAGCACGAGAACCTGCGGTCGGCGCTCGACCGATTCAGCGAGACCGGTGATGGGGAGACGGCGCTCGCGCTCGCCTCGTCTCTCGTCGTGTACTGGTTCGTGCGCGGCCATTACGGGGAGGGTCTCGCCTGGCTCGAGCAAAGTTTCGACCACTCGTCGACACGCGAGTCACCGGCACTCGCAAAGGCGCTCTGGGGAGCCGGCTTCTTCGGGGTGCTGATCGGGAACCTCGAGCCCGCGCTGGACCGGCTCGAACGAGGCCTGGCCATGGCACGTCGGGTCGACGATCCATCGACTGTCGGACGATGCTTGGCCGTGCTCGGGCTCCTGGCGTTCTTTCGCAACGAACCTGCGGAAGCGAGAACGCTGTTCGAGGAAAGCGTGGAGGCTGCACGCGCAGCCGGTGACATGTGGTGCCTCGCAGACTCGCTCGGAACGCTGGGATCGGTTCTCCCGTTGCAAGGCGATCTGGACGGTGCGGATGCCTCCGGGCTCGAAGGTCTCTCGATCGCGAGGCAGGCCGGTGATCAGCAGGGAATCCGAATGTGCCTGTTCGGGCTCGCACTGTCGGCCGTGCGGCGCGGCAACCTCGAGCACGCAGCTCAGTTCGCGGACGAGGGACTCGAGATCTCGCAGAGGATCGGAGACCCGTGGTTCACGTCGTACTTCCAGTGGATTCGCGCCAGTGTCGCTCTTGACCGCGATGATCTGGACGCAGCCCGCTCTGCCGCGGAGGAGTCGCTCGAGGTGGGTTTGCAGGCGGGCGGAGCACTCCTCGTCGTCTGTGCCAAGGAGGTCCTCGCTCGTGTCCTGTGGGCAGAGGGAGCAGAGGCCACGGCCAAGAAGGAACTCGAGGAAGCGATGGCGGTAGCCGAAGACGGGGGCGTGCCCGCCTCCTACGCGGCGGCCGTCGAGCTCACGCTCGGTCGGCTCTTACTCGCCGACGACGCGGTGACTGGGCGGAAACACCTCGAGGCATCGCTCAGGGAGGCGACCCGAGTCGGCGACTCCTGGGCGGCCGAGAAGGCGAGTGAAGCGATGCGTGAAGCAGGATAGGCGGACCGATCGGGGCTGACTCGCTCGGCGCGGAGCTCGACGCCGGCTTCTCGAAGCACGCCGAGGTCCATGCATCGCGTACCGTGCCTTACGTGCAAGCGCTCGATCCGGTCTCGTTCTTCGTCGTAGTCGCAATCACCGCGGCGATCTCGACCGGCGTTTTTGCACACGCGAGCAGGCACGGCAGCCGTCACGCGACCGCCTGGGGTGTCGCCGCTTTCCTCGCAGCCGGGATCGCGGTGCCCGTGTACTTCGTTCGGTACTGGGTACGCCGGCGCGACTCCCGCCTCCACTAGCCGGAGCACAACCAGCCGGGGGACGCCGAGTGGAGCAGACTCGCGTCTGGTAGTGTCGAGTCTTCGATAGGAGTTAGAGCGAGTACCGGTTTTGGCTTTTGCACGCCTTCCGCTGCACGTTCATGAAGCAGTGAGGGGAGGTGGAGACATGCCAACCGGAACAGTGAAGTGGTTCAGTGACGACAAGGGCTACGGCTTCGTCACGGCGGACGATGGGAGCAAGGACGTCTTTGTCCATCACAGCGCGATCAACGGTGAGGGGTTCAAGACCCTTGCCGAGGGCGCGAAGGTGGAGTACGAGGTCGAGCAGGGCCCGAAGGGCCCGCAGGCGAAGAGCCTCAGCGTCGTCGCATCAGTCTGAGCAATGGGGGCGCGCTGCGATCGCGCGGCGCGCCCCATCTCATAGCTCGCCCGCGCAACTTCTTGGGCAGCTGCTCGAGAAAGGCTGATCTGCGCCTCGCGCATGGAGTGCCCAGCGCGCGGGCGTCCGTCGAGCTGCCCTTGCCAGACGTCCACCAGGTCTTCGCAGGAGCTAGGCGCGGATGCGGCCCGGACGAAGCGGGCGCACGTGTTCGCTGACCTTGTGCAGGGCGCGGATGAGAGCCCTCACATCGGACTCGGAAAGGTGATCCGAGAAGTGGCGTGCGATCCCATCGCGGTGGTGCCGACGAGCGCGTTCCTTCATCTCCTCGCCCTTCGCTGTCAGCACGACGAGGATCGAGCGCCGGTCGTGCTCGGGGCGGACACGGCGGACGAGCTCAGCTTCCTCCATGCGGTCGACCACTCGGGTAAAGCCGCTCTTGCTGTAGAGAATCCGGTCGGCGAGCGCATTCATCGGTATGCCCTCGGGGGTCTCCTCGAGTTGGACGAGGATGTCGTACCAGCGCAGTGGGATCCCCAGCTCGTGCTCCATTTCAGCGTTGAGCACATCGACGAGAGCGAGCGCGCTTTCGAAGAAGAGCCGCCAGGACCGTAGTTCCTCCGCGGTCGGACTTGACAGAGCTAGTTGGCTGTGAGATTGTCCGCTTGACAACTGTTCTCCTAAAGACGGTTGCTCATCATACCAGGCGAAAGGAAAGGAGCAGCGATGACCACGGCGACTGACGAACGAGCGAAGCTGGGCTACGGACTCGGCGTCGATGCGGGAGAGGCGTTCTGGCTCCTCGGCATGCTCGAGACGATCAAGATCGGCGGCGCCGACACGCGCGGCGAGTACGGCCTGGTCGAGATCGAGGTCCGCGCCGGCGAAGGCTCCCCCTGGCACGTTCATCCCGAGGAGGACGAGTGGTTCTACGTCCTCGAGGGGGACTTCACCTTCCACGTCGGCGATGCCGAGTTGACCTTGCCGACGGGCGGATTCGCCTTCGGCCCCAAGGGAGTCCCGCATACGTTCATCGCCGGCGCCGACGGCGGCAAGGCGCTGGTTGGCTTCCAGCCCTTCCAGTTCGAGGGCTTTCTGCGCGAGGTCGGCGAGCCGGCGCCGGAACGCGTCCTCCCGCCTCGGCTGGAGACGCCACCTGACATGACGCGGCTCATCCCGATCGGCGCGCGGAACGGCATCGAGATCCTCGGCCCTCCAGGGCCCCCGCCCGGACGATGACCACGCTGAAGATCGCCGTCTCGCCGACGACGGCTATCTGACCGGCGTCAGCGCGGCTCCGCGACGAACTGCTCGCCGACCCGAGCGCCTCCGAGCAGCACTCGGCCTGCGACGCCGGTCGAAGCGGTTACCCCGCGTGGATCACGAAGAATGCGATTGCAACGTACTGACACGCGACGCCCACGATCGTGAACGCATGGAAGAGCTCGTGGTAGCCGAAGACCCTGGGCGCGGGATCCGGTCGACGCCGAGCATAGATGACCGCCCCCACCGTGTACGCGATTCCGCCAAGAGCGAGGAGCGCGATGGCCGCCGGGTTGAGACGCTCTGCGAGCTGCGGCAGGAGCGCAACGCCGACCCATCCAAGCCCGATCCCCAATCCCGCTGAAAGCCACTTCGGTGCAGCGACCCACGCGAACTTGAGAATCACCGCCGCTGCCGCAGCCACCGAAACGAGCCCGAGAGCGACGTAGCGCCAGGCTCCCTCGAGTGCGAGGAGGCACACGGGCGTGTACGTCCCGGCGATCAAGAGGTAGATCCCCGCGTGATCGAGCCGGCGCATCCAGAGCCGCACCGGCGGGGTCCAGCTCACCCGGTGGTAGAGGGCACTGACGCCGAAGCAAACGGCCACGGAGCCCGCGAAAACCCCGGCTGCAGCGCGGCCGCTCCCGCCCTCGGAACCCACGATCAGGAGCGTTCCGAGAACGAGCGAGACGGTGAAGGCCACCTGGTGGAGGACGCCACGCAGGAGTGGCTTCTCGAGAACGGGCTGAGTGCTCGAGTCAGCGATGTCGCCACCATAGACGGGCGCCGGTCCGCTTGCATCCGGGTTGCGGTTTCTCGGCCTGTCGCTAGGTCTCGCGCGCACGGAGGCGTTCGGTTCGTTGACGCCGCCCCTCGAGGGCGGCTTCGCGTCGGGTGCGCTCCTCGGGCGTCGAGCGAGCATCGCGCTCGGCCCACTTCCGCCGCTCCTCGTGCGTCATCTGGCGAATCACGAGGCTGCCCGAGGCAACCTGCTCGCGGACGTTCTCGAGCTTCGCCTCGCGCGCCTCAGCGGCTCGCTCCTTGCTCGTCGTTCCCACTTTCGAAGTTTAGCCGGCCCACCTGGCGGAAGCGCGCATGGCTGCTGCGGCGCTCCCCCGGCGCTCACACCACGTCGGCTTCCCGACCGTCTGACGGCCGCTGCGGAATCTCGCGCTGGCCGCATCACCGTGCAGGACCGTCCGTGGCGGCCGTGCCACGCGTAGCCGGAGGCGCAAACGGCGTGCCCCGACTACCATCGCCACGCGTGGCCGAGGGCGTCGTCATCCGTCCCGAGCGCGCAGCGGATCATCCCGTGATCTCGGAGGTGGTCCGGGCGGCATTCGTCGGACACTCCGACGACGTCGCGTCGTTCGTCGAGCGCATTCGGGCGTCGGAAGAGTTCATTCCCGAGCTGGCGTTGGTTGCCGAGGACTCCTCCGGTGTGATTGCTCACGTGATGCTGAGCTGGGTCGGCGTCGAAGGCGGATCCCGGACGAGGATCCTCAATCTCACCCCGATGTCCGTTCGGCCCGACCGCCAGCGTATCGGCGTGGGGGCGCGGCTGATCCGCGATGCGCTCGGCCGCGCCGAAGAAGCGGGTGAGCCCGCCGTCATGGTCGAGGGCATCGCCGCGTACTACCCTCGCTTCGGCTTCGAGCGGGCGAGTGCGCTCGGCTTCATCACACCGCATCCGAAGATCCCCGACGAGGCGTTCATGGTCAAGCGGCTTCCCGGATACACCCCGGACGTCGCCGGTCGGATCGTCTACCCGGCTGCGTTCGACGCCCTCGGCTACTAGCGACCGGTCTCCGATGAGCGAGGGGTCGCCGAGCGGTCTATTCGAGAACAACCCCACCGACGACCCGGGAGGCAGGATGAAGCTTCTTCTCACATCCGCTGGCATCAAGAACCCGAGCATCCACGACGCGCTGGTGGATCTCCTGGGCAAACCGATCAGCGAGTCCAGCGCCCTCTGTATCCCCACGGCGAGCTACGCGCACCCCATGGCCGGTCCCGCCGCGGCATGGCGGTTCATCAGCGGAGGAGAGCCCGAGTGCCCCATGTGCGAGCTGGGTTGGAAGTCCCTGGGAGTGCTCGAGCTCACCGCGCTGAACAGCATCGACGAGGAGCGCTGGGTTACATGGGTCCGAGAGACCGACGTCCTGCTCGTAAACGGGGGCGACCCCTTGTACCTGTGCCACTGGATGCGGCAGTCCGGGCTTGCGGATCTCCTGCCGTCGCTACGCGAGACGGTCTGGGTGGGGCTGAGCGCCGGGAGCATGGTGATGACCCCCCGGATCGGGGAGGACTTCGTCGGGTGGAAGCCGCCCACCGGGAACGACAGCACGCTCGGGATCGTCGACTTCTCGATCTTCCCGCACGTGGACAACGAGGATCTGCCGGACAACACCATGGCGAACGCAGAGAGATGGGCGGCGGATATCCCGGGTCCGGCGTACGCGATCGACGACGAGACCGCCATCAGCGTGGTCGACGGCACCGTCGATGTCGTCTCCGAGGGGCACTGGAAACTGTTCACGCCTTCTCGCTTGGGCAAGTGACCTTCGGTCCGACGCCGGACGCTGCCCGGTACGCCCGCGCCCCGCGCAGGATCTCCACGCTGGCCGGCTTCACGCGGCCTCCCGCATCGCCTCGAGCTCGGGCTCGATCGTCGGCACGTCGACCGGGCGCGACTGTGCCGGCTTGACGAGGGCCACGGCAATGACCGCCCCGATCGCGAGGAGCCCGGTGAGGACGACGAGGCCGATCTTGAACCCGTGGTCGAGCGCGCTCGCTGCCGATGCGCCCGGATGCGCGTCCGCGTACCCGCTCGTCGCCGCGGCGGCGATGGCGCTGACCGCGGCGAGTCCGATCGCACCGCCGATCTGCCGACTCGTGTTCATGAGTCCAGACGCAACGCCTGCGTCGGACCGCTCGACGCCGGAGAGACTCGCAATGGTGACCGGCACGAAGGAGAAGCCCATGCCTGCGCCGCCGAGGACGAACGCCGGGAAGAGATCCCAGAAGTAACTGCCGTCGACGGGCAGGCGGGTCAGGACCGCAACGGACAGGGCCGAGGCGAGCAGACCGCTGGTGAGCGTCGCTCGGACCCCGACCCGGCCGACGACGACCTGG
>DASSQE010000098.1:0-40365 GCA_035702645.1 Gaiellaceae bacterium | reverse complement strand
GTCGTCGACCCCGACGTGCACGTGCATCCCGAAGATGAGCTCGCGCCGCGCGACGTACTGCATCTGGTCGATGAGTGCGTGGTAGCGGTCCTTCGCCGTGATCCGCTGGCGCTCGAAGAGGCTGAACGGGTGCGTGCCTGCCGAGCCGACGCGGAAGCCCTTCGCGTGCGCGACCTCGGCGATGTAGCCCCGGAGCTTGACGAGCTGCTGCAGCACTTCGCCCGCCGTGCGGCAGACCGGAGTCGCGATCTCGACCACCGACTGCATCAGCTCGGGGTTGATCCGCTCCTCGAGCTCGTGGCCGCTGACCGCGGCGAGCATCGTGTCGATGTGCTGGACGAGGTCGAAGCTTTCGCCGTCGAGGAGCTGGTACTCCTCCTCGACGCCGAGCGTGTACGGGTCGCCCTGCCCGAAGGCGTGGTCGAGGACACTGCCTCCGTGGACGGCGCCCTTGCCGGTGATCGAGGGGGGAAACGCCTGCGTCGAGTCGCTCATGTCGAGCTGAGCACGGCCTCAACCTCGATCTCGACCTTCCAAGCCGAGTCGAGCAGAGCGGTGACGACGGTCGTGTTCGCGGGCCGAATCTCGCGGAAGGCCTCGCCGTGCGCCTGGGACACACCGTCGAAGTGCGCCGGGTCGGTGACGAAGACGCGCGTGCGCACGACGTCCTCGAGGCTCGAGCCCGCGCGCTCGAGTGCCTCGCCGATGATCTCGAGGCACAGGCGCGTCTGCTCGTAGGCGTCCTCGGGCGGCGGCGAGCCGTCGGGCGGGATCGGCGCCGTGCCGGCGACGTACACGTGCCCGCCCGCGACGACCGCGCGCGAGTAGCCCATGACGGGCTCGAAGGGCGAGTGCCCGGAGATCAGACGCTTCTCCAATGCTTTGCCTATCCAGGTTGGGCTGTCCGCCAGGGGACGATGGGGGTGGACATCATGGCAGCGACGCGACCAAAACGGGACGGTCGCGCGGGGCGGCCGCTGGCAACCGCTCTCGGTAGGCGATACAGACGCGGGATACTCCCGATGTGGCACCTGGGGTTCGTACGCCGCTCTGCGGCGCACTCGGCATCGACTACCCGGTGCTCTCGGCGGGTATCGGGGGTGGAGCACGAGCCGAGCTCGCGGCAGCTGTCTCGAGCGCCGGCGGGCTCGGTGTGCTTGGCGCGAGCGCGATGCCCCCGGACCGACTCCGGGTCGAGGTCGAGCGAACCCGCGCGCTGACCGATCGCCCTTTCGGGATCAACATCATCATCGACGAGGATCCGAACGAGGATCCCGAGGACGATCGCGCGTTCTTCCGTTCGCAGATCGCGACGGCGGCGGAGGCGGGCGCGGCCGTCGTCGTCCTTTTCTGGGGAGACCCGTCGCCGTATGTCGCGGGAGCCCACGACGCGGGCCTCTCGGTGCTGATCCAGGTCGGCTCCGTCGACGAGGCGGAGTCTGCGGTGGAGGCGGGCGTCGACGCCGTCATCGCGCAGGGCGTCGAGGCCGGGGGTCACGTGCGCGGCACGACGTCGACCTGGGGCCTGTTGCCGGCGACCGTCGAGGCGGTGAAACCGACGCCCGTCATCGCATCGGGCGCGATCGGCGACGGGAGCGGCCTCGCTCGCGCTCTCCGTCTCGGCGGGCAAGGCATTTCTCTCGGCACGCGGTTCGTCGCGAGCGACGAGGCGAACGCTCACCCCGAGTACAAGCGCCTTGTCGTCTCGAGCAAGGCTGAGGACACGGTTCTGACCGCCGACCTCTACGACGTGGGCTGGCCCAACGCGCCGCACCGGACGCTCCGCAACCGCACGTACGACGAGTGGATCGGCGGCGGGCAACCACCGCCTGGAGAGCGCCCCGGCGAGGGCACGTCGATCGGACGGCACGAGCTCTCCTCGGGCCGAGTCGCCGACTGGCCGCGGTACGGCGTCGGGGTCGCGACTCCCGACTTCGAGGGCGACCTGGCCTACGCGCCGCTCTGGATGGGCGAGTCGTGCAGCGTGATCCACGACATCAAGCCGGCAGGCGAGATCGTCCGGGACCTCGTCCGCGACGCGCAGGCGGCCCTCACCGACTTCGCGGAGACACCACCGAGCGCCGATCGTCCCTAGGATCGCTCGGCGTGCAGGAGCTTCGCCAGATCGACGACTGGCCGGTGCCGTTCGCCGCGGCCGGGATCGTCGGCACCGACGGCCGCATGGAGACTCACGGCGACGCCGCCGCGGCCGTTCGCCTCGCCTCGGTCTCGAAGCCGGTCGTCGCGCTCGCATTCCTCGTCGCCGCCGAGGAGGGCGTCGTCGACCTCGACGAGCCCGGCGGCCCTCCGGGCTCGTCGGTGCGGCACCTGCTCGCGCACGCGTCCGGTCTCCCGTTCGAGGGGACGGCGCCGATCGCTCGACCCGGTACCCGCCGGATCTACTCGAACGAGGGCTTCCGCGTGCTGGGCGCTCACCTCGCCGATCGCGCCGAGATGCCGTTCGCCGACTACCTCCGCGCCGCGATCTGCGGACCGCTCGGCCTCGGGCTAGACCCGAGCGGGGATCCGGGATCGGGCATGCAGGCGTCGCTCTCGGACGTGCTCGCCCTCGGCCGTGAGCTCCTCGCCCCGAGGCTGGTCGCACCGGAAACGCTCGCTGAGTTGACGAGCGTCCAGTTCCCGGGGCTCTCGGGGGTGCTGCCCGACTTCGGCCGGTTCGAGCCGCTCGACTGGGGCCTCGGCGTCCAGCTCAACTCGAGCGGGCCGTCGTGGATGGGGACGAGGGTTTCGCGACGCACCTTTGGCCACTTCGGCGGGAGCGGGACGTTCCTGTGGGTCGATCCCGATCTTGGCGCGGCGTGCGCCGTTCTCACCACGCGCGAGTTCGGCGACTGGGCGAAGGACGCCTGGCCGCGGCTCTCGGACGCGGTCGTCGACGAGCTTCTCGCCGGCTGAGGTCAGTGACAGCGACGAGGCCGCGAAGGCGGCCGTCTTCAGGGATTTCGCGCGATCGAGATCCGCGCCTCAGCGGATCTCGATCTTGCGCAAAACATCAGCCGCCGTCGTCGGCGAAGAGCGGGCGCACGAGCTCGTCGAAGGTCGGCTGGTCGCAGCTCGCGACGACGCAGGGCGTCATCGCCGTCACCGTCGCCGTCCGCGGAACGCCCATCGCGAGCGCAACCTCCCCGAAGAACTCGCCGGCGCGGATGACGCGCCGCTCGCCGAGGTCCGACTGTGACACCCCCGCGAGCCCGGAGAGGAGGACGAAGAAGCGGTCGCCTGGCTCGCCCTCGTTGATCAGGACTGTCCCCGCCTGGATCTCGTCCCGGCGCATTCGCTCGGCGAGCTTGCCGAGCGTCTCCCCGGGGAGTGATGCGAACAGCCCCACGCGCGAGAGCTCGGTCACGCCGGCGGGGACATGTCGCGGAGACACCGGTGGATACGGTACCCGCGTGGGTTCGCTCTTCGGCTGGACGACGTGCCCGCGCTGCGGAGGGGAGCTCGGGCGGGGAGAAGGACGTGTCACGTGCACGCGCTGTGGCTCCGTGTACTACGCGGAGTCGGCGCCGGCGGTCTCGGCTCTGGTGAGCGACGACGACGGTCGCATCCTGCTCGCGCGCCGGGGCGTTCGAGCCGGACGCGGGGCTGTGGGACGTCCCTGGCGGCTTCCTCGAGGAGGGCGAGCACCCGCTGGACGGGCTGCGCCGAGAGCTCGAGGAAGAAACGGGCCTGAGGGCGGAGCCTGGGGAGTTCGTCGGCGTCTTCATGGACACATACGGCGACGCGGCAGACGCGAGCGCGGTGCTCAATCTCGTGTGGACTGCCGCGATCGCCGCCGGCGAGCTCGCCGCCGCCGATGACGTCTCCGAGCTTCGCTGGTTTCCGCTCGACGACCTGCCGTCCGACGACGAGCTCGCGTTCACCTGGATCGGGCCGGCGCTTCGCGACTGGGCGTCGCCGTCCGGCTCATGAAATGCCGAAGGGCCGCGGAGCGGCCCTTCGGTCAGGGGAGGGGGAGGGGGAAGCCTCGGGTAAAACTACCTGCAAAGGCTGCCTGTTCCAGCATACGCCTTTCGCTCGAGGTCCCGGAGGCCGGCTATGCTGCGAGGCCCAGCGTGCGCTCGAGCGCCGATTTCGGCTGAGCGCCGATCGCCGCCGCGGACGGCTCACCGTCGCGGAAGAGGATCATCGTCGGGATCGACATGACCCCGTACTTGACGGAGAGCCCCTGCTCCTCGTCGATGTTCACCTTGACGAGCTTGAGCTCGTCCTTCCGCTCCTCGGCGATCTTCTCGAGCACCGGGGAGACCGCGTGGCACGGGCCACACCACTCCGCCCAGAAGTCCACGAGCACCGGCGTGTCGCTCTTCAGGACCTCCTGCTCGAACGTCGCCTCTGTCACGTCGATTGCCATCTGAATCCTTCGATCCTTTCTGCCTGGTATGAGGAATCCTTAGGGGCAAACGGCCCGGGACACCAAACCCTTCCCGCTCGTAGACTGACTCGGTGGCGCCGATCTTCGCATCTTTCCCGGACAAGCCGGATCACAATCGCCTCGAGCTCGAGATCCTCGAGCTCTGGGAGCGCGAGCAGACGTTCGAGCAGCTCCGCGCGCAGAACCGCGGCGGGCCGCGCTTCAGCTTCGTCGACGGCCCGGTCACCGCGAACAGGATGGTGCTCGGCGTCCATACCGCCTGGGGACGGACGCTCAAGGACGTGTTCCAGCGCTACAAGGCGCTCCGCGGCTACGACCAGCGCTACCAGAACGGCTTCGACTGCCAGGGGCTGTGGATCGAGGTCGGCGTCGAGCGCTCGCTCGGGCTCAACTCCAAGCGCGAGATCGAGGAGTACGGCCTGGCGGAGTTCGCGAGACGCTGTCGAGAGGTGGTGGTGCGGTCCTCCCAGGCGTTGACCGAGGGCTCGGTTCGCCTCGGCCAGTGGATGGACTGGGGGAACGACTACTTCACGTTCAGCGACACGAACATCGAGTACATCTGGGGCTTCCTGAAGCTCATGCACGAGCGAGGATGGCTCTACCTCGGACATCGCTCGACCGAGTGGTGCCCGCGATGCGGGACCTCGCTCTCGCAGCACGAGCTGACGCAGGGCGGCGTCTACCAGGATCGGAGTGACCCCTCGCTCTTCGTTCGCTTCCCGCTCCGCGACCACCCGGGGGAGTCGATCGTCGTCTGGACGACGACCCCGTGGACGCTGCCCGCCAACGTCGCCGCGGCGGTGAAGCCGGACGCCGAGTACGGACTGCGCGAGAACGGCGAGTGGGTCGCCGTCGCGCGCTATCCCGAGGAGACGTTCACGCGGGTCGTCCCGGGTGTCGAGCTCGTCGGGCTGCGCTACGACGGCCCGTTCGACGACCTCGGCCCGGGCAGCGAGGTCGAGCACCTGGTCATCCCGTGGGACGAGGTCTCGCTCGACGAGGGCACGGGCATCGTCCACATCGCGCCGGGGGCCGGCCAGGAGGACTTCGAGCTCGGCCGGATCCACGGGCTGCCCGTCCTCTCTCCGGTCGACGAGGCCGGGAAGTTCTACGACAGCTACGGCTGGCTGCACGGCCTCTCGACGGTCGAGGCCGCGGACCAGATCGTCGGCCGCCTCGGGGAGAAGGGCATCCTCCTCGAGGCGGGCACCTACCTCCACCGCTATCCGCACTGCTGGCGCTGTGACACGCCGCTCATCTGGCGCGTGACGGACGATTGGCTGATCGCCGTCGACGAGCTGCGCCAGCCGCTGCTCGACGCGAACGCGACGGTCGAGTGGACGCCTGCCTACATGGGCAAGCGCATGGACGACTGGCTCCGGAACATGGGCGATTGGAACATCTCCCGTCGCCGCTACTACGGCCTGCCGCTCCCGATCTACGTGTGCGAGTGCGGGCACGTCACCGTGGTCGGCTCGCGGAGCGAGCTGGAGGAGCGCGCACTCGCGGGCCTCGACCAGCTCGAGGAGCTGCGCCGGCCCTGGATCGACGAGGTCGTCATCTGTTGCGAAGCGTGTGGAGAGCCGGTGCGACGGATCCCGGAAGTCGGCGACGTCTGGCTCGACGCAGGCATCGTCCCGTTCTCGACCCTCGGCTGGGAGAGCCAGGAGTACCTCCCCGAGGGGTACGCGACGGGCGCCGCGAAGGGCCTGACGACCGCCGATCTACCCGACCACGCCTACTGGGAGCAGTGGTTCCCGGCCGACTGGGTCTCGGAGATGCGCGAGCAGATCCGCCTCTGGTTCTACTCCCAGCTCTTCATGTCGGTGGCGCTGACCGGCCGAGCGCCGTTCCGGAAAGTGCTCGGCTACGAGAAGATGCTCGACGAGTCGGGCCGGGAGATGCACGCCTCGTGGGGGAACACGATCGACGCGCCGGACGCGTTCTCGCGCATGGGCGCCGACGTCATGCGCTGGCAGTTCTGCTCGCAACCGCCGAGCCAGAACCTCCTCTTCGGGTTCGGCCCCGCGCACGAGATCCAACGCAGGCTCCTGACGCTCTGGAACTCGACGAAGTTCCTCGTCGACTACGCGAACATCGAGGGCTGGGAGCCGGAGTGGTCGGACCTCAGGAGCGGCCCCGACGGCGATCTGGCGCCGCTCGACCGTTGGCTCGTCGCGCGGACGCACGCGCTCGTGTCCGACGCGACCGAGGCCTACGAGCGCTGGCTCACCGTCGACGTCGTGCGGGCGTTCGAGGCGTTCGTCGAGGATCTCTCCAACTGGTATATCCGCCGCTCGCGGCGCCGCTTCTGGGACGGCGAGGCGGCTGCGCTCACGTCGCTGTGGTACGCGCTCGTCCAGGGTCTCCGTGTGGTCGCTCCGCTCATGCCGTTCTTGACGGAGCACCTCTGGCGGCGGTTGACCGCGCCGTGCGAGGAGGCGCCGGCCTCGATCCATCTCGCTGGCTGGCCCGAGATCGTGCCGCGCGACGATGCGCTGCTCGCGGAGGTGGGCGACGTGAGACGCGTCGTCGAGCTCGGCCGCCAGGCTCGCTCGCAGGCAGGCGTGAAGCTCCGTCAGCCGCTGCGCGCGCTCGTGGTCGAGGGCGCACGGCTGGCTCAGGGGCACGCGGGCGAGATCGCGGACGAGCTCCGCGTGAAGGACGTCTCGTTCGGCGTCGTCGAGGCGAGCGAGCTGCGCGTGAAGCCCAACCTGCCGGTCCTGGGGCCGAAGCTCGGGCGCGAGCTCGGCGTCGTGCGTGCCGCGCTCGAGAGCGGTGATTTCGAGGAGCTCCCGGGCGGCGGGTTCCGTGCCGCCGGGCACGATCTCGGCGCGGACGAGGTGCTCGTCGAGCGTCACGGCAAGGAGGGCTGGGCCGTCGCAGCGTCCGACGGGGTCACGGTCGCGCTCGACGCCCATCTCGACGACGAGCTGAAGCGCGAGGGCCGCGTGTACGACCTCATCCACGCGGTCAACTCGATGCGCAAGGAGGCGGGGCTCGAGCTGACCGATCGGATCCGCCTCGACCTCGGAAAGGCGAACGAGGATCTCCTCGAGCACAGCGACTGGATCGCTCGCGAGACGCTCGCCGTGTCGGTGGACGCCGGCGGAGACGAGATCGCGATCGAGAAAGCCTAGGACGCGCTCCGCGTTTCGCGTCCGGAGTCGTATCCTCCGAGCATGGCCGCATGTCACGGGTGCGGTGAGGAGATCGCGGATCGGTTCCGCTACTGCCCCTGGTGTGCGGCACCGCAGCGGCGCAAGCTGGTCGAGTTCTTCCGCGGGGTCGACGAGGACATCGGTCGTGCGCTTCGCGTGTCTCGCTACCTCCCCGAACACCGCGTCCGCGTGAGCGTCTGGGACGACACCGGGACGGCGCGCGCCGCGATCTCGCTCGACGACGAGGAGGCAGCGAGGCTCGCGGCCTACCTGGCGCCGCCGCCGACGCCGGCTCCGAGGGCGAGCCTCCTGGATGACCTCCGCTCGCTCGTCCGCAGGTAGGCGTTCAGCCGCCCGCGGCCAACTCGAGCTCTCGGCGGAGCTCCACCGGGAGCCTGAACGTGACGTCCTCGTCCACCATGCGGAACGCCTCGATCCGGTCGTTGCCGCGCTCGCGGAACCAATCGCAGACGCGCGTGACGAGCTTCTCGGGAGCCGACGCGCCGGAGGTGATTCCGACCGTCTCCGCCTCACCGAGCCAGTCGGGATCGATCTCGGACTCGTCGTCGATGAGATAGGCGGGAACGCCGGCCGCCCGGGCCGTCTCGACGAGCCGGTTCGAGTTCGAGGAGTTCCTCGAACCGATGACGAAGAGCAGGTCGATCTCGGGGAGCATCTCCTTCACCGCCCACTGGCGGTTGGAGGTCGCGTAGCAGATGTCCTCCTTGCGGGGCGCGCGGATGTCGGGGAAGCGGCGGCGGAGGGTCTTGATGATCTCGCCCGTCTCGTCGACCGAGAGCGTAGTCTGCGTGACGTAGGCGAGCTTCGTCTCAGGCGGCAGGTCGAGTGCCTCAGCCTCCGCGACCGTCTGGACGAGGATCGTTGCATCGGGCGCCTCGCCGGTCGTGCCGACGACCTCCTCGTGCCCCGCGTGGCCGATGAGGACGATGGTGAACCCCTCCTCCGCGTAGCGGCGCGCCTGGACATGCACCTTGGTGACGAGCGGGCACGTCGCGTCGATGACGTTGTGCCGCAGCGCCCTCGAGTTCTCGTGCACCGTCGGCGCGACGCCGTGCGCCGAATACACGACGGTGGCGCCCTCCGGGACCTCGGTCTCCTCCTCGACGAAGATCGCACCGCGTGCCTCGAGGTCCCTGACGACGTGGATGTTGTGGACGATCTGCTTGCGGACGTACACGGGAGCGCCGTAGTGGTCGAGCGCCTGCTCGACCGTCTCGACCGCGCGCTCGACGCCCGCGCAGTAGCCGCGCGGAGAAGCCAGGAGGACGCGTTTCACCATCGGAGCAAGGGTACTAGCGGGCAGTCTGCGCCAGGAAGATCCCGGCGATCACGATCGCCCCGCCGACGAGCTGCGACGGGCCGAAGCTCTCTCCGAGCCATGCCCACGCGATGACGGTGGCGACGACCGGTTCGAGCGTCGACACGATCGCCGCCCGCGTCGCGGGGATGTGCTTCAGCGCGCCCGTGAGCAGGCTGAACGTGACCATCGTCCCGACGACGATGACGAAGCCGACGAGGAGCCAGACGGGCGCTGTGTGGTCGGAGAGGTTCCCCTGGAGCGAGACCGTGTCGTCGAGGACGCTCCACGGAAACTCCCACAGCGGCTGGACGATCGCCCAGAAGATCGCCGCGAAGAGGAAGCCGTAAAAAGAGAGCGATACGGGATCCCGGTGTTTCCGCTCCCGCTCTGCCATGAGGATGTATGCGGCGAGCGCGAAGGAGGCGCCGAGCGCGGCCGTGATCCCGATCCTGCTGAACGCAACGCCGGTCCAGAGCTCGACGACCAGCGACAGGCCGACGAGGCAGAGTGCGAGCGCGACCCACACGCGCCGGCGAATCGTCTCGTGGTAGACGAAGCGCGCGAAGAGCGCGACCCAGAGCGGACCGGTGAACTGGATGAGGAGGGCCACTCCGACGGGCAGATGTTCGAGCGCGACGAAGTAGAGCCACTGCACGAACGCGACTCCCGTGACGCCGAAGACGACGAGGAAGCCGAGCTCACGCCGGTCGACGCGGAGCCTGTGGCGTGCGAACGCGAGTAGGAACGCGAGGAGCCCCACGGCTGCGCCGGTCGAGCGAATCTGCGTCAGCTCGAGCGACGAGAGCCCGGAGCCGAGGATCACCTTCGAGACGGTGCCGTTGACCGCGAACAGGCACGCGGCCACGGCGACCATGAGATAGCCGAGACCGGAACGCTCGTCGTACTGCCCCTCCTCCGAGGGCAGGAAGGGCGCGTCGACCACGGCGCGAGGCTATCCGTGCGGATTGCGCGGCCGTGCAGACAGGCGTCTCGGGCGGAACCTAGACTGTGCGCAGCGGGGCGTAGCTCAGTCTGGTAGAGCGCTGCGTTTGGGACGCAGAGGTCGCGGGTTCAAATCCCGCCGCCCCGACTCCGTGCAGACGGAAGCCCCCGCGGCGGGCTTCGGTCGGCAAGGACAACGAGACCGGTCAGGCCGTCATCGGGCGGCGCGCAACGAGTACGGACCAGACCGCGCCGCCGATGATCCCGCCGGCGAGCGGGCCGACGATGTAGATCCAGACGTTCGACCAGTCCTGGTTGTAGAGCACGGGGTCGAGCGAGCGAGCGGGGTTGAAGCTCCCGCCCGACGCCGGGCCGACCGCTGCCGCCGCCGTGAAGATGAAGAGGCCGATCAGGAACGGAGCCATGACGCCCTTCCATGCGGCGCGCTCGTCGGTCACCACCGTGAGGATCACCATGACGAAGAGCGCAGTGCCGACCAGCTCGAGGAAGAGCGCCGACCAGTCGCTGATCCCCGCGCCGGGGTTCGTGTCGAGCGCGTTCGTCACGTTGCTCGAGTAGGCGATCGCCATGGCGAGCACGGCGCCGAACCCGCCGACGAGCTGGGCGATCCAGTACGGGATGACGTCGCGCCCCGGGAATCTCCCGCCGATCATCAACCCGAGCGTCACCGCCGGATTGAAATGTCCACCGGAGAGGTGGCCGAACGCGGTGATCGCAAGGGCGAGCCCGAAGCCGAAGCCTGCGGCGATGCCGATCGGGCCGATCGATGCGAGGCCGAAGTCCACGGCCACGGCGATGCCGCTGAACCCGAGGAAGAAGAAGAGGAACGTTCCTACGACCTCCGCGCCGAGACGCACGCCGAGTGGCTGCTCCATGACCGACCTCCGAAATCGCTTGTCGTCACCGTTTCGGCGTGGGTGTGAGGTTTCCTAGGCTCCGCCCGTGGAACCGGGCCTCGCGATCGCGGTGGTGCTCGCCTTCGTCTTCGCGTTCACGAACGGCTTCCACGACGAGTCGAACTCGATCGCGACGCTCGTCGCGACGCGGGCCGCGCGACCGGGGCCGGCGCTCGCGCTCGCCGTCGTCTTCGTGTTCATCGGGCCGCTCGTGCTCGGCTCCGCGGTCGCGACGACGATCGCCGGGCTCGTCGACGTCAGCCCGAGCGAGATGACCGCCGTCGTGACGGCCGCCCTCGTCGCAGCTCTCGTCTGGAATCTCGCGACCTGGTACTTGGGGCTGCCGTCGAGCTCGGGCCACGCGCTCGTCGGCGGCCTCGTCGGTGCGGGGATCGCCGAGGCCGGGCTCGACGCCGTCAACTGGGGCGGGTTCGACGGATGGCGCCCGACCGGCGTGATCGGCGTGCTCGTGGGGCTCGCGATCTCGCCGGTGCTCGGCGCCGTCGGCGCGCTCGTCGTCCTGCGCTTCCTCTGTAGGGCGCTTCGGCGCGGAACGCAGCGGTTCGCGACCCCCCTGCTCCGTGCGCAATGGGTGGCGTCCGCGCTCCTCGCGACGAGCCGGGGCGCGAACGACGGTCAGAAGGCGGTCGGGCTCGTCGCCGCGGTGCTCCTCGCGAACGGCTCGAGCTCCTCGCTCGTCGCGCCGACATGGGTGACGCTCGGTGCCGCGGGCTCGATCGCCGTCGGGACCGCGTTCGGGGGTTGGCGGATCGTGAGGACCGTCGGGCGCCGCATCTTCGACCTCCGCCCCCTGGACGGGCTCGCGAGCGCGTCCGCGTCGGCCGCGGTGATTCTCGGCGCGTCGTTCGCGGGCGCTCCCGTGTCGGGCACGCACGTCGTCGCCTCGTCCGTGGTCGGAGTCGGCGGAGGCCGGCGGCGGTGGGGTCGCATCCGCTGGACCGTCGTTCGCGAGATGGGGATAGCCTGGCTCACGACGATTCCCGCGACTGCGCTCCTCGCCGCAGTCGCGCTCGGCTTCTGGAGGTGGTTGACCTGAAGCTCCAGCGCTGGTTTCTCCCCGAGACGCCTGACGTGATCGGCATGCTCTGCAGCCAGTTCGAGGCGACGCTCGAGGGCGTGGACGCGCTTGCCGAATGGGCAAAAGGGGATCTTGAGAAGGCCGACGAGATCCGTGCCCTGGAGCACCGGGGCGACGAGCTCAAGCGCGCGCTCGAGATCGCGCTCACGACCGCCTTCACGACGCCGCGCGAGCCCGAGGACCTGTACGCGCTCTCGCGCGGGATCGACTGGATCCTCAACCTGTCGAAGGACCTGGTCCGCGAGAGCGAGGTGATGGAATGTCCGCCGGACGCGGCGACGGCGGAGATGTGCGCACGTCTTGCGGAATCCGTGCACCTGCTCGCGGAGGCGGTGGGCGCGCTTCACGGAGATGGCGCCACCGCGACGGCGAAGGCGAGCGCCGCGCTGCATGCGCAGCGCCAGATCGAGAAGGCGTATCGGGACGCGATGGCCGCACTCGTCGCGGTCGACGACCTGCGGGAGCTCATGTCGCGGCGCGAGCTCTATCGGCGCGTCGCGCGCATCGGCGAGCACGTCGTCGACGTGGCCGAGCGCGTCTGGTACACGGTCGTCAAAGAGGGCTGAGCGCCTCATCCGAGCCACTCAGGGTGGTCGAATCCGCCGTACTCCTGGATCGCGCCGTAGATCGATTGGACGATCCGCGTCGAATGCACACAGACGCGGACCGTCCCGTACGGCAACCGGTTCTTCCGCTTCTTCTGGCTGTACTTCGAGTAGACGTTGACCGTCGACTTCCGCAAGCATGAGCTCGGCAACCCGAGCGTGTCGAGCCAGAACTGCTCGATCTCGCGTTGTCGCTCGGCGTGGTCGGCGAAGAGGTTGCAGTCGATCCGAAAGGCTTCGTCGGGCACGCCGTAACAAGAGCGGAGAAAGGCGACGAAGTACCGAATCATCGCAGGATCGGAGTTCGCAAACTGCACGGCGTTGCGCGCCTTGGCGCCTTCCGCCCAGTACAGAAGGCAGCCAGCCGCGAACTGGGTGCTTTCCTCGCGTGCGCGTGCCCGGCCTTCGCACTGGTATGCCAGTCGACGCGCTCGGAAGTGTTCGCGTCGCGCCTCGTCCCGCGATCGCTGGGCTCTGCTCTCCAGCGACCGGCGCTGTGATGCAGTGAGCGGGATACCTCGTACCCAAGTGCTCGCAGACGACTGCGAGATGCCGAGCATCGCTGCGATCTCTTTGACCGAGCGGCCGTCGCGCTCGCGCAGGATTCTCGCCCGAGCCCTCTCGTTCGTTTTCATATTTGAAAACGGTAAAGGAGCAGTCGGACGACACAGCGGCCCGGTTCTGCGAACCCGCGTCGTATGGTCGTGTAAGCGGGCGACCGGGGTCGAACCGGCGACATCCAGCTTGGAAGGCTGGCGCTCTACCAACTGAGCTACGCCCGCGTCGCGCTAGCGTAGCGCCGTGGATCCGTACGCGTGGTCATGGAATCCCGAAGGCCTCGTCGTCGTCCTCATGACCGCCGGCTACCTGGCCGCGCTGCGCCGCTATCCCGCGCCGTGGTGGCGGATCGCCTGCTTCCTGGTCGCGATGGCGCTGCTGTTGGCGGTCAGCGTCTCGCCGCTCCACATGCTCGCGATGGAGTTCCTGCTCACGGTCCACCTCTTCCAGAACGTCGTCCTTGCCGAGTGGGCGCCGCTGCTCGTCGTCCTCGCGCTTCCTCCGGCGCTGGCGGCCGTGATCGCCCGCTCGTCGCTCGTCCGCACGCTGACGCATCCCGCGATCGCCCTTCCGCTCTGGCTCGCGAACTACATGATCTGGCACCTGCCGTGGGTCTACGACACGGCGCTTCGGCACCCCGATTCGGCGCTCCACCTCGAGCACGCCTGCTACTTCGTGACCGGCATCGCCATGTGGTGGAGCATCGTGCAAGACGAGCCCCACCGCCTCGGCGCCGGCTTCCGAGCCGGGCTCGTCTTCGCCGCGTTCGTGCTCGCGAGCCCGATCGGACTGGTGATGGCCCTCGTGCCGAGTGCGATCTACTCCTTCTACGTCGACGCGCCTGAGCGTCTCTGGGGGCTGACCGCACTCGAGGACCAGCAGATCGCGGGGATGCTGATGGCGGTCGAGCAGGCTGCGGTCTTCTTCGCCGTGTTCCTGTACTGGCTCCTCCGCTTCTTCGCGGAGCAGGAGCGGCTCGCCGACGTCGACCGCCCGCCCGAGGTCGTGGGCTGACGGCTCTCCGCCTCCGTGCCGACTACCCTCCCGGCAGGCGCCCGTAGCTCAGTGGACAGAGCGGCGGACTTCTAATCCGCGGGTCGGAGGTTCGAATCCTCCCGGGCGCATCCCTGCGTTACTGGCTGATGACGCCGAGCTGCTGCATGAAGCTCAGCTGATCCATGCTCAGCCAGTGCTCGACGATCTGGCCGTCACGGAGACGCATGATGTCGACGTACTGGATCGAGACGCGGTTGCCCGTCGGCGCGATCCCGTTGAGCTCGCCCGTGTGCGTTCCGTTGAAAGTCTTCTTCGTAACGACTCGATCACCCTCGGCGATCATGTCTTCGATCGTGACGTAGGAGTCGGGGAAGGCGCCGATGAAGGCGCCGAGGAACATCTTTCCGCCTTCCTTGTCGCTCGGGACGCCTGGAGGAGCGCTTAGGTTGACGAAGTCATCGGCGTTCAACTCGTCGAATACGTCCCAATTCTTCTCGTTCTGCACCTCTTCGACGAAGCGACGAATGACTGCCTTGTTCAGCTCGGTTTCGGTCTGCTGCGTCACGACTGACTCCTCTCCGTCCGCTCTCCGTGATATCGGGTACAGTGGAGTGTAATAGATACAGGAGTATGTAACTAAAAATGGATCCTGTCAAGAAGGCACGTCGCTACGACTCGAGCCGCCGCGCCGCGCAGGCGCTCCGAAATCGGAACGCCATCCTCGACGCGGCAGAACGGCAGTTCCTCGAAGGCGGCCACGCAGCAACCACCGTCTCCTCGATCGCACAGGAGGCCGGCGTGTCAGTGGAGACGGTCTACAAGGCTTTCGGCGGCAAGGCCGAGCTCGTCGGGGCGATCTACGACCGCGGACTCATTGGCCGTCAGCAATCCAGCGTGTACGAGCGCTCGGACGCGATGCGTGAGCACGAGCAGGATCCGGAGAAGATCCTCCGTTCCTGGGCTGCGTTCATAGCGGAGCTCGGACCCGACGTAAGCCCGATCCGACTGGTGATGCGATCAGCCGCCGAAGCCGATCCCGACCTCGCCAAGGTGCTGGACACGAGCGATAGGGAGCGCCTGCAGCGAATGCAGCACAACTCCCGCTTCTTGGCCAAACGAGGCTATTTGCGTGCCGGCGTCACAGCGGCCGAGGCCGCGGACTTTCTCTGGATGTGCACCTCCGCCGAGTTCTTCGAGCTCCTCGTCCAGCGTCGCGGATGGTCACTTCGGCGCTTCGAACGTTTCGTCGGCGACCTCCTGGTAGCGGCGTTGCTCCCGTCGGAACCGAACCCGCGCTGACACTGACGCTGGAGTCCCCGGCTCGAGATCCGTGGCCGTTCGTAAGCGAGCATCAGCGGCGCCGCGAGATCGCCCGCGGCGCCGCGCACGATACGAGCTCACGCGTGACCGTTCGGAGACCAGGCGCGGAGCGTCTCCGCGTCCTCGCTGAAGACCGTCGTGAAGAACCCTTCGATCATGGCGAGCTCGTCTGCCTCGGACATCGAAGGGAGCGCTGGGAAGTCCCCGGCCAGGTCGACCTTCGTGCGATCGCCGAGCGGGGTGTACGAGTGCGTGAACCGGGCGCCGTCGAAATGGCCTCCGGCCATGGTCGTCAGGATCCCGTTCGGCGGATCGAGCCTGTGCTCGACGGTCATCTCCGTCGTCGAGCCGTCGGGGTTGTAGGCCTCGACTGCGACCGTCACGACGTTCCCGGCGACCCCGACGAGGCGGTGGCTCTTGAACGCCTGATGCGGGTGGTCGCCGGCGCTCATGTACGCAAAGACCCGCTCGACAGGTGCGTCGAACGTCGCGATGCCGTCCTTCTCGTACCGAATCGTCGGAGGGGTCGCCGCTGCCGTCGCGCCGTCCTCGACCGTTACGAGAAGACCGAGCTCGGCTGACTGGAACTCGCCGACGTGCTGGAGGACCTGCGCCATCCGTTCCTTGAACTCCGGCGAGCCCTTCCAACTCCGAACCGCCTCCTCGCTCGACCAGTCGCCGAAGCTGACGTATCGCGCCTCTTCGTGGAGGTCCAGCGTCAGGCGCAGCCGGCCGGCGCCGGGCATCTGCGATGCCCAGGCGGCGAACTGCTCCCACGCCTCGACGAACGCCTTCTCGCGGCCGGGGCTCGGCTTCCAGGTTCCCGATGTGTAGATCGTGGCCACCTCAGGCCTCCTTTCCGTTCGGCTGCGGAACGATGCGGATGTACGGCTTCGGCTCTTCCCAGCTTCCGAAGAGGTCCCTGGCCTCGTCGTTCGAGACGGAGCCGGCGATGATGACGTCCTCGCCCTGCTGCCAGTTGACCGGGGTGGAGACCTTGTGGCTCGCGGTCAGCTGCAGCGAGTCGATCACGCGGATGACCTCGTCGAAGTTGCGCCCGGTGGTCATCGGGTAGACGAGGATCAGCTTCACCTTCTTGTCCGGGCCGATCACGAACACGTTGCGGACGGTCTGGTTGTCGGCGGCCGTGCGTTCGGCCGGGTCTCCGGAGACATCGGCGCCGAGCATCCCGTACAGCTTCGAGACGACGTAGTCGGCGTCGCCGATGATCGGGTAGTTCGGCCGCGAGCCCTGCGTCTCCTCGATGTCGTCGGCCCACTTCTCGTGCTCGTCGATCGGGTCGACGGAGAGCCCCATGATCTTCACGCCGCGGCGATCGAACTCGGGCTTGACCTTCGCCATGTACCCGAGCTCGGTCGTGCAGACCGGGGTGAAGTCTTTCGGGTGAGAGAACAGGACGGCCCAGGAGTCGCCGATCCAGTCGTGGAATGCGATCAGCCCGTCGGTCGTGTCCGCCTCGAAGTCGGGCGCCGTGGCGCCGAGTTGAATGGACATCCGAACCTCCTCTCTGGATGGACGAGGAGGACGGTAGGAGGCCGCCGTTCCCTGTTCGTTCCCTGGGATTACGCTGCCGAAGCCTGCGTCTGCGACCGTTCTGCCCAGTACGAGTGGCCGATCCGGTCGTAGAGCGAGGCGGCCTTCTCGAAGTGGGCGCGCCCCCTCGTCTGGGCGCCTTCCGCCGCGGCGACACTGCCGGCAGCGGACTCCGCCATGGCCGACCAGGCCGAGCTCTCGAACATCTCGGCGACGCGCGTCGCGGCTTCGGCGTAGGTCCGCGCGGCGTCGATGTCGCCGAGAGCCCCGAACGCCTCGGCGGCGAGCGGATTGAGCAAGGCGCTGCAGCTCGGGCAGTCGCCGTATCGAACTGCGGCGGCGGCACCGGCGCGGACCGAGCGGGCTGCTCCCTCGGGATCGCCCTGCTCGAGCTGAGCGAACGCGGCCGTTGCGTAGATGCGCCCCCACATGTGCATCGCCATCGGCGACACGGTCGCAATCGCCGAAGCCCGCCGGAGCAGGGCGTCGGCCTCGCCCGGTTGGCCACGGCTCACCGAGAGCTCGGCGAGCCGCTGCCACGGAAGCGCCCCCGACCGTGAGCCGTCGAACGACTCGTGCAGCTCGCAGCTCCGCTCGAGGCAGCCGGCCGCTTCTTCCCAGTGCGCATGCAGGAGCAGCGACTCGCCGAGCAGGCACCACGCGAACGCCTGTGCGCGGGCCGCGTCGTTTTGCTCCGCGAGCGCCAGCGTCTCGCGCGCGTAGTCCTCGACGTCTCCTGCGAGCGCGTCGCCGTACAGGTGGTACTGGCCGATGCAGTGGTGGATGTCGAAGACGCGGGCGAGCGCCGGCGCGCCCGCCGGTGTGCGCCGGATCTCGAGCTGGAGACCGCGGCGCCAGTCGCCGCGCATGTGGGAGATGATCGCGAACGTCTCGTCCACCGCGGCGACGTCCTCGGGCTCTCCGTGGGCCTCGGCGAGCGGGCGTGCTTCGTTGGCCAGCTCCTCGGCGCGGTCGAGGTCGCCCCGGGCCCAGGCCTGGTTCGCCCGAAGCGACACGAGCCGCGCCCGCTCGGTCGGGTCGGTCGCCAGTCTCTCGGCGGCCTCGAGGCCCTCTTCGGCGCGGGCCGCGTCATGGTGTACGAGCCACGCACCCGCGGTCTTCCGGTGTAGCCGGGCGCTCGCGTCGCTCGAGCCCGCCGACTCGATCGCCAACTGGAACGCCGCAGCAGCGCCGGCGACGTCGCCCGAACCGACCCGCAGGTCGCCGACTCGCTCCCAGAGCTCGGACGTCAGCTCGGGCTCGCCCGTCTGCCTCGCGCGCACCTCCTCGTAGAGGCGCTGCGCAGCCAGGCCCGGCTCGGTTCCGAGCTCCTCTCGCAGGTGCTCGAACTGGCGCATGGCGTCTGCTCTGCGGCCCGCGAGCGCATAGAGGCGCATCAGGCCTACGTGGGCGTCTTCACGCAGAGGATCGGCGACGATCAGCAGGCTCAGAGCTCGGGTCGCGCCCGGGAGGTCGCCGCGGCTCTCGAGCAGCGCAGCCTGCTCCTCGAGGAGCGAGAGGTACTCGAGCTGCAGCTCCTCGCGAGGGCCGATCGCCCATTCCTCGTAGCGGTCGTCGGGTAGGAGACCGTCCCGATGGAGCGCGATCGCTTCGGCATAGGCATCGACGCTGCCGCTGCGGCGCGCGCGATCGGCGGTCGACCGGAACTCGTCGACGTCGACCCCGAGACGGTCCGTCGGGAGCGCGACGAGCTCGCCGGCAGATTCGATGAGCGGCTCGCCCGTCCTCGATTCCGCCAATCGGCGGGCATAGTGGAGCGCCTTCCGCAGGTTCGCGGCTGCCGGCGCCGGCGCAAGCTCGGGCCAGAGCGCATCCATCACCTGCTCGCGATGGAGCTTGTGTCTCGGCGCCAACGCGAGCAACTTCACCAACGCGGCTGGTTTCCGTTGCCGCCATGCCTGCTCGGGGATCGGCCTGCCGTCCACCTCGACCCGGAAGCCGCCGAAAAGCCCGATACGGATGCCCGACATTTCCAGCGGAGGATCGTAGTTCAGTCGCCGAGCGACTCGAGCCCGGCGCATCGTCACGGCAGTCGGCCAAGCCGTACCCCCGAACGGGCGTCATCCGTTGACAACCCCCTGACTCGCTCCTAGGGTCCGTGCCAACGGGCAGCAATCGCCCTCTGAGGGGGAGAATCCTCTCCGGCGGGCTCTTGCGCCCGGTACAGGGCACGCGCCCCGAGCGCGCCCGCTACCAGAGGGAGAGGGGATGGGGATGAAACGACTCCTGCCTGTTGCAGTTGGGGCTGCGCTCGCACTCGCGGTCGGCATCGTCGTAGCCGGGGCCAGTGCGGGCAACAAACCGATGCCGCCCCCGACCGGCGAACGCGTACATGCGCAGAGCGCGTTGGAACCGGTCTTCAACGCCGAGAACTCCGGAGAGGTCGGCTACATCAGCACACCCAACGGAACGCAGCATCCGGTGCCCGTGAATCCGAAGGCGTGGTCGCCGATCTACCTTCCGGTCTACCCGAACGGATCGACGATCAGCACGGGCGGCACGGGTGCTACGGGGCCGCTCAGCTGTTGGCACACGCCGGCGGAGAACTGTCCCAGCCACGGCAACGCGATCGCGGGTCTCGCGATGGGGTGCCCTCCGGCGTTTACCGGTTGTACCCAGGCGATTCGCGACCTCTATTCCGCACATGGCGTTCTCGGGCACGACCACGTCATGGACTTCCACGGTGGAGCGGACTGGAACGTCGCCTGGGAGCCGATCATCGTGTTGTTCACGAGCTCGGCCGCTGCGAACACTCGGCTGCTCACCGACACCCAGATCGAGGACGCGGTGACGGCGGGCAACGCGATCGAGATTCCACTTCCGGGCCTGACGTTCCACTGCTCTCTGGTCTCGGACAGCGTCTGGGCACTGAGCACACAGGCCACCGGTTGAATCGAGCAGGGGGCGAAAACGAAGCAGAAGGCCCGCTCCGGCGGGCCTTCTGCTTTCCGGATCGCCCGGACATCGCGCAATCGAGAAGGCCCGCTCGAGGCGGGCCTTCTCCATCGACACACGGCTGGCTATGCGCGTGTGTTCCTAGGTCACCTTCAGGATCAGATGGTTGTCGTCTGGAGCCTGCTTCACCATCGTGATGCGATAGGTGCCCTTCACCGTGAGCGTCAGCTTCGCGCCGACCTTCGCGGTCTTGGTGCCGCCCGGGCCCTTGACGATGAGGGCCGCCTCGTCGAGGTTGAGGATCGTCACCGGCCCGTGTTGCGTGACCGCCTTCGAGTAGTGACGATTGCTCGGTCCCCCGCCGGTGTAGAACCAGTGGCAACCGGGATCGTGCATGGCGACGACGAGCGGCGCCTTGCTCGGTGCAGCCAACGCCGAGCTCGTCACTGCGGCCGAGCCCGCGAGGGCGAGAACCGCGATCGAGATGAGGATGATCTTCCGCATAGCCACCTACCTCCTGTGCGTCGATGACAGAACGCATCAGACAGGGATCCAGAGCCGGCGGCCTCCGCAATCGTTCTCATTCGGCCTACGAGGAACTACGGATTGTCCCTCCGTCCTTTATCCGCGGGTCGGGCTTCGACTCGGGGCGCATGGAAGCGCCGCAGACACGGCCCGGTTTCGTCGCGAAACGCGTCTATCGGCGGCAGTAGCGGTTCCGGGGCGTCCGCCCCGACCAGGTGAAGCCCCGGGCCGAGACCACGCGAATGGTCGTCGTGTAACAACCCAACGCGCGCGCTCCCACGGCGAACGTCGCCTTCCCTGCGGCGCCGGTCGTCGCGCGGCCGGTGAAGATGCGGCGACCGCCCCGCCGGACGAGGATGGAGATCGAGGCTCGCGAGATCGGCCGACCAGCGGTGTCGACGGCGCTCGGGGTGACGAGTACGGAGCTCGGGCGTGACCGATACGCGACCGAACCGATTCGCAGCAGGCCCGGGTTGACGCGCACGGCGGCGGTGGCGGAGAACGTGCCGGCGGTCGCGGTGACGGAGGCCGGGCCGGTCGCACGCAACGTCGTGAGCGTGGTCTTCGGCCCTGTCTTCGGCGCGAGCTTCCCTATCGTCGACGGCGCGAGCGACCACGACGCCGACGCGGGCACCCTGTTCCCATACGTGTCCATGCCGACGGCGGTCAGTGGAATGGACGCCCGCGTTCGCATGGTCACGGACTTCGGGCTGATCACGACCGAGGCGAGCGGGCCGGGAGTGACGGTCTCGGTCTGCGTCCCACTCGTCGCGCCGGTCGCGGATGCGGTGACGATCGGGCTGCCGGCGGTCGTGTCGAGGTAGTAGAAGGCCGGCGTCGTCGTGCCGGTCCCGGCCGGGATCGTGAGCGTGAGTGTCGGTGACCACGGGCCGCTCGGGGTCGTCGAGAAGGTGCCCTTCGCTGAGCTGGAGCTGAGCGTCACCGTGATCGGGACGCCGGTCGTCTGCGGCCGGCCCGAGCTCGACAGGAGCGACACGAGCATCGGAGCGGAGGGCGTGCCGGCGGGGATCGTCTGGGGCGGCGTCGTGAACGTCAAGACCGGCTGTGTCCAGACCCGGAAGGTCTGCCACGCCGCGTTCAGTCGGCTGCCGTCGACGTCACCGACGCACAGGTTCTCGCTCGGCGCGCCGCAGGCGGCGCTACCAGGATCCTCCGGATCGACGACCTGGTCGGAGTCGTGGATCGCCGCGGCGAGCCGGTCGAGGATCTGATTCGTCTGTGCTGCGAATTCGCTCGCGGAGAGCCCGGAGCCATTGCGGGGGGCCCATGCGAACCCCCAGTGGTCTGTCGCCTGTGCATTCACCGAGCTGAAATAGCGGAGCGCGTAGACCTCGGCCGAGACGTAACTCGCCATCTGTGCGACGGGAACCGCCGTCCAGCCGTACGCCGTGTCGCGCTCCCAGGCGGCGTTCGCGAGCGGGCTGAACGCCGTCTGCAGGAACGACCGAGCGGCATCGATCGTCGGCGGCCCGGCAGCGGCCAGCACGGCGACGTGCTCTAGGTAGTCGTTCAGGTAGTCGCGACGCGTCGCGGTGTCCGCCCCGGGGACGGCCCAGTTCCGGACGTCGCCGTACACCTCCTGCGACCAGTCGCTGACGTACGTCGACATGTCGGTCCAGAACGCCGAGTCGGAGAGCCAGTTCTGGAGGTTCGTCTGGTAGAGGCCGAGGTTGTTCGTCTGCTGACCAATGCCCGTGACGAAGACGGCGCCGCGGGACGGCCGCGTGCCATCGCCCTCGTAGAGCCCCCGGAGGAGCTCTCGCAGATTCGCTCGCGCCTGGCCCGTGTTCGTCCTGACGGCCGACGACGCCTCGTTCACGACCCACGTGTCGCCCTTCGAGAAGTCGTACCCCGCCGCAGCCATTCGCGCGCGCGCCGTGACGCCGGCCGTGAACCAGCTCGAGCCCGTGGTCGCGACCCACTTCGTCCAGGCGGCGAAGCTGAACTCGGCCATGGCGTGGAAGGTGGGGCCGAGGGCGCGGATGCGCGGCGCGGCATTCGGCCGCGGTATCGTCTTGTCCGCGACGAGCGGCGGGACGGAGACGTAGTAGTCGGCGCAGGGTGACGCGTTCGCGGCGAGCTTCGTCGTGAGGCGAAGGTAGTCGGTGGCCGCGTAGAAGACCGCCCGGAGGGGACGACAGTCGGCCTGGACCCGCGTGGTACTAGACGCGCGCGTCGCGACCAGCTGGCGCCAGAGCTTCATCGTCGCTTCCGGCTGGAGTGATGCGACCACTCCCTGTCCGGCTGCGGTGTGGCGCACGGCGGCAGGTGTACTCGCAGGGCCGACCATCGTCGCCACTGTCAGCGAGAGCAGGAGTCCGCACGTCAGTCGCCGCATCAGTCGCTCCATGCTGCAGGTGACTGCTTAGGGAAAGATCAAGAACCGACGAACCTTCCGGCCCGCGCGATCGCAGCGTGCCGGACCTGGTCGATCTCTTCGGCATCGAGTCGCCCGGGCTGACCGCGTCGCTGCCGCTCGCGGACGCGGTGCTCGAGCAGCTGAACTACCGATTCGATCCCGCGCCGCCCGTCGTGGAAGAAGCGCTGATGCGTGCACTCCGCGGTCTGGGCAATCGGCCGCAAAGGCGGGATACTCCTCGGATGAGCGAGGCTCCCGCCGAGGTCCGGACATTCCTCATCGCGGACATCCGCGGGTACACACGTTTCACGGAGGAGTACGGAGACGAGGCGGCAGCCCGACTGACGGCGCGGTTCGTCGAAGTCGTCGAGGACGAAGTCGAGGGACGCGGGGGCACCGTCGTCGAGATCCGAGGAGATGAGATCCTCGCCGTGTTCACGTCCGCCCGACAAGCGATCCGGGCAGCGGTCGATCTACAGGAACGGTTCGGCGAGATGGAGGCGGATTCCGAGCTCCCGTTGCTGGTCGGCATCGGCATCGACGCGGGGGAGGCCGTCCTGCTCGAGGACGGCAGCTATCGAGGCGCCGCGCTGAACATTGCCGCGAGGCTGTGCGGGCGAGCGCACGGCGGACAGGTGCTCGTGAGTGAAGCGACCTCCCGACTGGCCGGGCGCCTGCCCGGAATCGTCTTCTCGGACCGCGGCCGCGCGCACCTCAAGAACGTCTCCGAACCGGTTCACACGCTCGAGGTGCACCGTGAGCACGCGTCGCCGCCTCCCTCCAACCGCTGGATCCTGATGTTCTTCGGGAAACCGGGTCGATCGTTCGGGTGGCGGCTGGGGCTCGGCGTCGTCCTCGTCGCTGCGGTCACGGCCGGCATTGTCGTCTACTTCACGGCTCGCGGCCCCGAGGCGTCGAAGGGCGCAGCCGGCGAGATGACGACGACGACATCGGGCAAGACGACCCAGGGCGCGGGGATGACGATGGGGACGGGCGCGTCGGGCCACTTGCCGCCTGCGCAGCAACTCATGGCGTATGCGACGGCACATCACTGGTCGTGTTCCGACCTCGCCGCCGTCGAACCCGGTGCCCAGGCAGCGCTCGCGTGCCACACGACCGGTCAGGCGTTTCCCGTCGTCTTCGAGATGACGATCTTCCGGAGCGAGAAGACGATGCGTCGCGCCTACGACGACGCGCTGCAGCAGTCGACCATCACGCCGAACACGGGGAGTTGCCGGCGCGACTCCTGGAGCGGCGAGGTCGAGTGGTTCCACGGCGTCGGAGAGCCGGGCGGGCGAGCCTTCTGCCATCTCGACGAGGCCGGCCAGCGCGCCTACGTGACGTGGACCTCCGACGCGGGCAGGAAGCTCCTCGTGGTCGCCCAGCTCAACGGCCTGCAACACCGCCACCTGTACTCCTGGTGGCAAAACGTCCGCCACGACCTCGTCTAGCTGTCGGGGCGAGATCGAGGCCCGGCGTGAGTAGTTAGCCGCATGGCCGGCGGCGTCGCCCCCGATGACCTGGAGCTCGAACGTGCAGAGCATGGACTCGTGCACTCGACGGCCACTCGCTCTTCCGTGCCCGCAGTGCCACCGGAGCCGCCCTCGGTGGTCGGGCCGATCGGGCGCCTGGGGCGCTGGACCGCCGACCACGTACGGCTCGTCGCGCTCACGTGGGCCGTGATCGCTGTCGGGTTGGGTGTCTTCGCACCCAGAGTGGAGAGCGCGCTCTCGGGGGCAGGCTGGCAGGCGAACGGATCCGAGTCGGTGCAGGCGCGGTCGCTCGTCCAGCGCAACTTCGCCGGTCTCTCGAGCTCGGCGCTGATGGTCGTCCTCCACTCGCGCACCCTGACTGCGGACGATCCCGCGTTCCGGCAGGCGGTCAGCCGGGTGGAGCGGGTGCTTCGAGCGGACGCGCGCGTCGCGTCGGTGCAGCCGCCTCGGCGTGGTTCCTCGATCTCGGCCGACGGCCACACCGCGCTCGTGATCGTGGGTGCGAAGCGCGACCCGACCGCGATGGTCGCTGCGGCTGACGCCCTGAAGTCGAAGCTGAGAGCGGCGGCGGCTCCCGGGGTGACCGTGGCGCTCACCGGTGCCTCCGGAATGTGGAGCGACTTCAACACCGCCAATCGCACGGCGATGATGCGGTCCGAGCTCGTCTCCTGGCCGGTGACGCTCGCGATCCTCGTGCTCGCGTTCGGCTCACTCGCTGCAGCGGGTCTTCCGCTGCTCCTGACGATTCTCGGGCTCGTCGCCTCCGCGGGGCTCCTCGCGCTGCTGACGAACGGGTTCGAGATCTCGATCTGGGCGATGAACTTCGCCCTCATGTTCGCCCTCGCGCTCGGCATCGACTACGCGCTCTTCGTCGTCCATCGCTTCCGCGGGGCGCTCTTCGGTTCGAGGCTCGACACCCGCGAGGCGGTGGCGGTGACCATGGACACGGCCGGGAAGGCCGTCCTGTTCTCAGGCCTGACCGTGCTCGTCTCGCTCTCGGCGGTCATGCTCGTGCCGAGCCCGGCGTTCCGCTCGATGGCGCTCGGGATCATGCTCAGCGTCGTCTTCGTCCTCGCCGCCACGCTGACGCTGCTGCCCGCGGTACTGGCGAAGCTCGGCCCCAGGGTCGATGCGCTCGCGCTCCGCTGGGTGCATTCCGGAGAGCACCGCTCGGCCCGCTTCGCCCGCTGGGGCGAGCGGCTGTGGCGTCACCCGCACGTCTTCGGGCCCGCCGCGACGCTCGTGCTGCTCCTGCTCGCGCTCCCCGTCATCGGGCTGAAGACTGGGATGCCGTCGATCAAGGTCGTCCCCGCTCACGACGGGTCGCGTGTCGGCTACGCGCAGGTGCAGCAGGCGTTCGGCGTCGGCGCGCCGGGGACGCTGCAGCTCGTCGCGCCGGAGCGTGAGGCAGCTGCGGTCGCGGCGGTCGCCCGCCGGGATCCCGGGATCGCCCGCGTCTCTCCCCCGCAACCCGGGGGCAGCGGCCTCGTCCTCGTCGAGGCCGTCCCCACGACGGACCCGTCGAGCAACGCGACTCGGCAGACGATCGATCGACTCCGCGAGGCTCTTCCGGCAACGGCGCTGGTCGGAGGCGCCGCCGCCGAGAATCACGACCTCGAGCGGGCACTCGCCGCGAAGACGCCGCTCGTGATCGCCGTCGTCCTCGTGCTCGGGTTCCTCCTCCTGCTCGTCGCGCTCCAGGCGCCGGTGATCGCGGCGCTGGGAGTCGCCACCAACCTGCTCGCGACTGGAGCGGCCTTCGGCGTCGCGCGCTTGATCTTCCAGAACGGGCACGGCTCGGGCTTCCTCGGCTTCGAGTCGCAAGGGTTCCTCGACGCCTGGGGACCGGTCTTCTTCTTCGCGATGATCTTCGCGATCTCGATGGACTACACGGTCTTCCTCCTGTCCTCGGCGAAGGAGCACTACGACCGCTCCGGAGATCCCCGCGAAGCGATGATCGGGGGGCTCGCCCACTCGGGCCGCGTCATCTTCGCCGCCGCGGCGGTGATGGTGGCCGTCTTCTTCACCTTCGCGCTCTCCGGCCCGCTGCCGCCGAAGGAGATGGGCGTCATCCTCGGCATCGCGGTTCTCCTCGATGCCATGCTCGTCCGGCTCGTCCTCGTCCCGACGCTGCTACGGGTCTTCGGACATCACGCGTGGGCGCTCCCGAGCTGGCTCGATCGCCTCCTGCCCGACATTCGCTTCGGGCACAGCTAGCGCCATGCTCGAGACGGCTCGGGGGTCCTGCTCGATCGGGTGTCGGCGCGATACGGTGAGCGGGGCCTGCGGGAGTGGCCGCGACCGCGATCAGGGCTTTCCCGGACGACGGTCACGGGAGCTGCTGGAACCCTGATCGGAATGGTCACGGCCGAAGGGAGTCATCGATGAGAGAACCACAGGACCGGAGTGCTCTCTGGAACCTCACTCTCGCGACACTCGCCTTCACCGTGTGCTTCGCGGCGTGGAGCCTGATCTCCCCGTTCGCGAAGTCGTTCAAGGCGGACCTCGGCCTCTCGTACACGGAGGCGCTGCTCCTCACGGCGGTTCCGGTGCTGCTGGGCTCGCTGCTCCGGATCCCGATGGGTGCGCTCACCGACCGCTACGGCGGGCGCCTGATGTTCTCGCTCCTGCTCGCCTTCTCGGCCGTGCCGGCGGTGCTCTTCGGCTACGCGGGGGGCTACTGGGCCCTCATCGGCGTCGGCTTCCTGCTCGGAGTCGCGGGCGCCTCCTTCGCGATCGGCGTGCCCTTCGTCGCGAACTGGTACCCCGCCGAGCGGCAGGGCTTCGCCGTCGGCATCTACGGCATGGGAAACGTCGGCACGGCCCTGACGTTCTTCACCGCGCCGGCGATCGTCGACGCCTGGGGGCGTCCGGCGCTCGGCTGGATCACCGGTGGCGTTCTCGTCGGAAGCTCGATCCTCTTCGCCACCTCCGCTCGTGACGCGCCGTCACGCGGCGCCCGTGCCCGCTACCTCACGGTCCTGCGCTCGGGCTGGCGGCTCTACCGGCTCGCCTTCTTCTACTTCATCACCTTCGGCGGCTTCGTCGCGGCGTTCCTGCTCCTGCCGACCGTGCTGCAGGACTGGTTCGACTTCTCGAAGGGCGAAGCGAGCGCCCGCGCGGCGGGCTTCGTGATCGCAGCAACGCTCGCGCGGCCCGCAGGCGGCTGGATCTCCGACCGCTACGGCGCCTACCCCGTGCTCGTGCTCGTCTTCGCCGCCGTGGCGATCGACGCTGCGGTGCTCGCGACGATCGCGCCGACGCCGCGCATCGTCCCGATCACGATCGCGTTCCTCACGCTCGGCGTCGCGCTCGGCGCGGGGAGCGGGGCGGTGTTCAAGCTCGTCCCGCTCGAGTTCCCGAAGGACGCGGGCGCCGCAGCGGGCATCGTCGGCGCGGCGGGCGGTCTCGGCGGCTTCTTCCCGCCGGTGTTCGTCGGGCTCGTGAAGGATGCCGAGGGAACGTACACCTACGGCTTCGTCGGACTGCTCGTGTTCTCCCTCGTCTGCCTTGCCTTCGCGGTCTGGCTGCTGCGCACGGCGCCTGCGCTGGAGCTTCGCGGCGTGCCGCACGGCGCCACCGAGACGTAGCGACCAGCTGTTGAGCCGGTCAGGTCGACGGCTGTAGATCCGCGCTCGGCGGCGGGCGCTTGCCGGTTGCGAGCTCGATCTCGGCGCGTCGAATGAGGTCCATCAGCTGTCGCGTGCGCGTTTCCTGCGCTGCTCCTCAGGCGTCAGGAGGCTCTTTCTCTTCTTCCCTCTTCCCACTTATCGTCGTCCTTCTCAAGCTAGCGCAGGATCGAGCGGACGTTGACACGGCCTGGCCCGCCCGATCTCGGCCATCGGACTTGTCATCGATCGAGAGAACGGAGATCCCGGCTCCACTACGGAGCCGGGATCTCGCTTGGTGCCTACGCCGAGGGAGCGGGCTCGCCGTCGGCGACCTCGGCCTCGCTCGGAGAAGGACTCCCGCCCTCGAGCCTCGGCAGCCACTCGAGCCACCGCGGCAGGTACCAGTTCCAGTCGCCGAGGAGCTTCATCGTCGCGGGCAGGAGCACCGCGCGGACGATCGTGGCGTCGATCAGGATCGCCGCCGCGAGCCCGACCCCGAACTGCTTGAAGAAGGGCCACGAGAGCGTCGCGAAGACTGCGAACACGGCGACCATTACGATCGCGGCGCTCGTGACCACTCCGGCGGTGGACTTGATCCCGTGCGAGACGGCCTCGTCCATGCTCTTGCCGCGGTCGAACGTCTCCCGGATCCGGCTCAGGATGAAGACGTGGTAGTCCATAGAGAGGCCGAACAGGATCACGAACAGGAGCAGCGGCACGACCGCGTCGATCCCGGCCGCTGAGCCGTCGCCGAGCAGACCCTTGCCCACGCCGTGCTGGAAGACGAGCACGAGCACGCCGTAGGCGGCGGCGACCGACAGCAGGTTGAGCAGGATCGCCTTGGCCGCGATCACGATCGACCGGAACGCGACCAGCATCAGGCTGAACGCGAAGAGGAGGACGAAGCCGCCGACGGGCGGCAGGTTCGACTTCAGTGCGTCGGCCTGGTCCCGCCACTCGGCCGTCTGTCCGGTGACGCCGGCCTGCGTGCCCGGAAGTGTGCCGACCGTCTCGGGGACGACCTCGTTGCGCAGCATGCGGAAGGAGGCGTTCGACGCGGCGTCGGTGCCGTTACCCGCGATCGGGACCGTGATGTTCGCCACCGTGCCCGCCCTGTTCACGTTGACCGTGATCGGCTCGAACGCCCGGCCGCTCGCGAGCGCCCGCTGCTCGAGCCGTGAGATCGCCCTCCGCATCGCCGGCGTCCGCACGCTCGGGGCCTGGACGACGACGGTCGCCGGCAGCGCCGAGCCCGGGAATGCCTGCTGCATGCGGTCATAGGTCTTGATCACGGCGAGCCCCCGCGGGAACGACTCCGGCCCCTCGGGTGTGAGGTGCAGCTGGAGCGCGGGATATGCGAGTGCCAGGAGCGCGGCTGCGGCGAGGGTCGCCGAGACGACCGGCCGACGCAGCACGCGGTCGACGATCGTGCCCCAGATCCGTCCTTCCCCGTCGTCGCGCCGGAGCCGCCCGACGAGCGGGACGCGTCCGCGGTCGACCTCGTCCCCGAGCCGCGAGAGCAGAGCGGGAAGCACGGTCAGCGACCCCAGCACCGCCACGGCGACGACGAGGATCGTCGCCAGCGCGAGGGAGGCGAAGGTCTTGTCGCCCGTCAGGAACATGCCCGACATTGCCACCATCACGGTCAGGCCGGAAATGAGCACCGAGCGCCCCGACGTCGCGGCCGCGACGTCCAGCGCGGTCCGCTCGCTGCGCCCGGCGGCGCGTTCCTGCCGCTCGCGCTTCAAGTAGAACAGCGAGTAGTCGACGCCGACGGCGAGCCCGATCAGGAGCACCATCGCCGGGGCCTGCATCGCGACCGGGAGCATGAGGCTCGAGATCGCGACCAGACCGAACGTCGCGAAGACGGCGGTCAGCGCGAGCAGCAGCGGGATCCCTGCCGCCACGAGCGATCCGAAGGTGAGCAGGAGGACGATCAGCGTGATCGGGAGCGAGAGCGTCCCTGCCTTGCCGAGGTCGTTGTCGTAGGCCGTCTCGACGCCCTTCGCCGCGCTGGCGTCGCCGAACTCGCCGATCGTGAAGCCCGAATGGGAGTCTTGTACGGCGGCGACTGCGTCGAGGACGGGACCGATCTTGTCGACTGCCTTGTCCTTGTCTCCGCGGATCTCGAACTCGACGAGTGCGGAACGGCGGTCCTCCGAGATCTGGCCCGTGTTCGCCGGGTCGAGTGGCGAGCGGATGTCGCGGACAACGGCGATCTTCGAGACCCGCGCGACGACGTCCGTGACCGCGGAGTCGAAAGCGAGTGTGCCGAAGTGACCCGAGCGGCTCTGAATCAGGACGTGCTCGGCGGCGGTCGGCTTGAAGCCGGCCTCGAGGATCCGGTCCATGCGCCCGGACTCGCCCGGTCCGGCGGCGTTCGTGATGTTCCTCGTCCCGACCATGCCACCGAGCCCGAAGGCGACGAGGACGAACGCGAGCCAGCCGAAGAACGCGGTCTTCCAGTGGTCGGCGCTCCAGCGGCCCATGCGGGCGGCGAGGTTGCGCGACAAATCAGGGTTGTTGGTGCCGCCGGACATGACTCCTCCTTCGTCGATTGCCATGCCTCGACGCTAGGAGGGCTGCCGCTCGGAGACGTCGTCGCGAGGCTGGATTCGCGCTCACTCCGCGGGACGATTCCGCCTCCTACCCAGGTAGGAGGCATTCGAGAAGAGGCTGGAGTACGTTCAGCGCATGAGCCGGCTCGGATCCCTCGCGCGCGCGTACTGGTTCGACGCCGTCGTCGTGCTGCTCACGATCGAGGCGATGGCCGAGGCGATCGTGCGGGACGGCTCCGAGAACGCGCCGACGACAACACTCTGGTTCGTCCTCCCGGCTCTTGCGCTCATGCCGCTGCCCTTCATCGCACGGCGGCGCTTCCCGTTCGGCGGGCCGGCGGCGTTCTGGCTCTACGGCGCGGCGCTCTCGTTCGTCGACGGGCGTCTGGTCACCTTCGAGACCTCCGTGTTCGTGCTCGGGATGTCGGCCGCATTCCTGCTGGGGAACCTGAACGAGGCGCTGAAGCAGCGGATCGGCCTGGCCGTCGTCGTCGGCAGCGCGGCGTTCATCGACGTCAATGCCCCCGCCTCGACGCCGGGCGAGCACGTCTTCATCCCGCTCCTGTTCGGCATCTGCTGGGTCGCGGGGTTCGCGCTCCACGGTCGCTCCGAGCAGGCCAACGCGGCCGAGCGACGCGCGGCGGAAGCAGAGCGCGAGCGCGAGGCCGCAGCCCGCGTCGCGGTCGCCGAGGAGCGCGCGAGGATCGCGCGCGAGCTCCACGACGTCGTCGCGCATTCGGTCAGCGTGATGGTGCTCCAGGCCGGAGCGGTTCGGCACAAGCTCCCGGCCGAGCTCGAAGAGGACAAGGATGCGCTCAGGCATGTCGAACTGACGGGCCGCACCGCGCTCGCGGAGATGCGTCGCCTCCTCGGCGCGATGCGCGACGACGGAGATAGCCCGGCGCTCGCGCCGCAGCCGGGCGTCGACTCGCTCGACGGGCTGATCGACGAGGTCGGGCGCGCCGGGCTGCCCGTCCGCCTGCACGTCGACGGCGAGCCGCTGCCACTTCCGCGCGCGATCGACCTCTCCGCTTACCGGATTGTCCAGGAGGGGCTGACGAACGCCCTCAAGCACGCACACGCGAGCCACGCGGACGTCACACTCACCTACGCGCCAGACGAGCTGCGGATCGAAGTGCGCGACGACGGCGTCGGCACCGCGTCCAGCGATGGCCGCGGCAAGGGCTTGGTCGGCGTCCACGAGCGGGTGAAGATCTACGGGGGCGAGATGAGCGCCGGAGGCGGGCCCGAGGGCGGCTTCGTGCTGAGCACACGGCTGCCGATCTCGGGGAACGGGTCGTGACGATCCGCGTGCTCGTGGCCGACGACCAGTCGCTCGTCCGGGCGGGATTCCGGATGCTGCTCTCGGGCGAGCACGACATCGAGGTCGTGGCCGAGGCGGCGAACGGGCTCGAGGCGGTCGAGAAGGCGGCTCGATTCGACCCGACCGTCGTCCTCATGGACATCCGCATGCCGGAGCTCGACGGGCTGGAGGCGACGCGGCGGATCCTGGCGGCGGACGAGAACGCGCGCATTCTCGTCCTCACGACCTTCGACCTCGACGAGTACGTGTACGAAGCGTTGCGCGCCGGTGCGAGCGGCTTCGTCTTGAAGGACGACCCCCCCGAGCAGCTGATCGCGGCCATTCGCACGGTCGCTGCCGGCGACGCACTCCTCTCGCCGTCGATCACGAAGCGCGTCATCGACCAGTTCACGCGCATCCCGCGCCCTGCGCTGCCGAGCGCGCTCGAGGAGCTCAGCGAACGCGAGCGCGACGTCTTCCGGCTGATCGCCCGCGGCCTCTCGAACGCGGAGATCGCGGAGGAGCTCTTCATCAGCGAGACGACCGTAAAGACGCACGTCACGCACGTCCTGCGCAAGCTCGGGCTTCGCGACCGGGTGCAGGCCGTCGTGCTCGCCTACCAGACGGGACTCTTCGAGCCCGAGCCGCTGCCGTCGACCAGCGGCGCGTCACCCGCGTCCGCCCCGGAGCTTTGACGCTTCGTGCGGGGAGGCGTAGCGTCTAACGCAGAGGTAGGAGGGTGATGTCCCGGTTCGACGACGTGTATCGCCGCTCGCTTGAGCAGCCCGAGGCGTTCTGGGCAGAGGCCGCCGCGGCGATCGATTGGGACGAGCCGTGGAAGCGCGTCCTCGACGACTCGCAGGCGCCATTCTATCGCTGGTTCACCGGCGGGCGCCTGAACACGTGCTTCAACGCGCTCGATCGCCACGTCGAGCGCCGCGGTGACCAGCTCGCGCTCGTCCACGACTCACCCGTCACCGAGACGACGACGTCCTTCACGTATCGCGAGCTGCGCGACCTCGTCGCCAGGTTCGCGGGTGCGTTGCGTGCGCAGGGTGTGGAGCGAGGAGATCGGGTGATCGTCTACATGCCCGTCGTTCCCGAAGCGCTCGCCGCGATGCTCGCATGCGCCCGCATCGGCGCGGTCCACTCGGTCGTCTTCGGCGGGTTCGCCGCGCACGAGCTGGCGAGCCGCATCGAAGACGCGAAGCCGAAGGTCGTCGTGTCGGCGTCCTGCGGGATCGAGGTGACTCGCGTCGTCGCCTACAAGCCGCTGCTCGACGCCGCGATCGACATGGTCGAGTCGAAGCCCAAACGCTGCATCGTTCTGCAGCGGGACGCGCTCGAAGCCGAGCTCGTGCCCGGTCGCGATCTCGACTGGGAGGAGGCGATGGCCGGCGCAGATCCGGCGCCGTGCGTCCCGGTGGAGGCGACCGACCCGCTGTACATCCTCTACACCTCGGGCACCACCGGTCAGCCGAAGGGGATCGTGCGGGACAACGGCGGGCACGCCGTGGCGCTCGAGTGGTCGATGAAGCACGTCTACGACGTCGAGCCGGGCGAGGTCTACTGGGCCGCGTCCGACATCGGCTGGGCCGTCGGCCACTCCTACATGGTCTACGGCCCGCTCTTCCACGGCTGCACCACGGTGGCGTACGAGGGCAAACCGGTCGGCACGCCCGACGCAGGCGCGTTCTGGCGGGTGATCGCCGAGCACGGCGTCTCCACGCTCTTCACGGCGCCGACCGCCTTTCGCGCGATCCGGCAGCAGGATCCGGAGGGAGAGCACATCGACCGGTATGACCTCGAGGTGTTCCGCGCGCTCTTCCTCGCGGGGGAGCGCTCCGATCCCGAGACGCTCGGGTGGGCGGAGCAGAAGCTCGGCGTGCCCGTGATCGACCACTGGTGGCAGACGGAGACGGGCTGGGCGATCGCCGCAAACTGTCTGGGCATCGAGCATCTTCCAGTGGTGCACGGGTCGCCGACGAAGGCGGTGCCGGGCTGGGACCTGCGTGTGCTCGGTCAGGACGGCGTCGAAGTGTCCGCGGGCGAGACTGGCGCGCTCTGCGTGAAGCTCCCGATGCCGCCAGGCTCGAGCCCGACGCTCTGGAATGCGCCCGAGCGCTTCCGCGAGGCGTACCTCGATCCGTTCCCCGGCTACTACCACACGGCCGACGCCGGGTTCGTCGACGAGCAGGGCTACGTCTTCGTCATGGCCCGCACGGACGACATCATCAACATCGCCGGGCACCGCCTCTCGACCGGAGCCATCGAGGAGGTCCTCGCTGCCCATCCGGACGTCGCCGAGTGCGCGGTGATCGGAGTCGTCGACGAGCTGAAAGGTCAGCTGCCGTTGGGGCTCCTGGTCCTCAAGGCGGGAGTCGATCGACCGGACGAGGAGGTCGTGGGCGAGGCGGTGCAGCTCGTCCGCGACCGGATCGGCCCCGTGGCCTCGTTCAAGACTGCCGTCGTCGTCGCGCGGCTCCCGAAGACGCGGTCGGGCAAGATCCTGCGCGGGACGATGCGTCGCATCGCCGACGGCGAGGAGTACTCGGTTCCGGCGACGATCGACGACCCGGCGATCCTCGAGGAGATCGCCGAGGCGCTGCAGGGTGTGGGGTACGGCTTGGAGGTCGTGCGTCCAGCGTGAAGGTGGCGGTGGCCGGTCGCCGCTGCCCGCGAGCGTCTGGACGCGTTTCTCAACTGGCCGCTCGCGGTCCAGAGCTGCGCACCCCTCGCGGGAGCTGCCCTCGAAGAAGCGGTTGCGCGAGGAATCTCCGGATACGACTCGTTCTACGCCGCCCTGGCGAACGAGCTCGAGGTGCCGCTCGTGCCGCCGACCGCCGGCTCGCGGACGTGCTGCCCGGCTCCCTGCTCGTCGTGTAACGCCCTCAGCCGGCGGCTCGGCGCAGGGTGTGCGCGCCCGGGCCGCGTGCCGCGGCTTCGTCCCCGGGGTTGAGCAGGCCGCACGTCTTGAGCGAGAGGCAGCCGCAGCCGATGCACGTCGTCAGCCGCGTGTGCAGCGCCTGGAGGGTGGTGATGCGCTCGACGAGGTCGTCGCGCCAGCGGCTCGAGAACCGCTCCCAGTCGCGCTTCGTGGGCGCCTTCTCGCGCGGGAGCGTGTCGAGCGCCGCGCGGATCTCCTCCAGCGGGATCCCGGCCGCCTTCCCCGCCTGGACGACCGCGACCAGCCGGAGCGTCACGCTCGGGTAGCGGCGCTGGTTCCCATCCGTGCGGCGGGCGCGGATCAGGCCCTTCCGCTCGTAGAAGCGGAGCGCGGAGTCGGAGACGCCGCTCCGTGCGGACAGCTCGCCGATCGTCAGCTCTCGTGGCACTTGACATGAACCTTAGTTCAGGTTCTAGGGTGTCTGCAATGGCCGTAGCGTCCGCGTACAGCTACGAGGATCTGCCCGAGCTGCTGGGGCTCGTGAGCGGCGACGAGAAGCACGATCCGAGCTCGTACTCGACGCTCGACGTGCTCTGGGTGCTGTACGACCGGATCCTGCGGGTCGATCCGGCGCGGCCGGACGATCCGGATCGCGACCGCTTCCTGCTGTCGAAGGGACACGGCCCGGCCGCGTTCTACGCGGTCCTCGCGGCCAAGGGGTTCTTCCCGGTCGAGACGCTTGCCGGCTTCGGCGACTTCGACTCGCCGCTCGGCCACCACCCGGACCGGGTGCGCGTGCCGGGTGTCGAGATCTCGTCCGGCTCGCTCGGGCACGGGCTCGGGTTGGCCGTCGGGCTGACGCTCGCGCTCGACCTGCAGGAGCGGGCCGAGCCGCGCGTCGTCTGCCTCGTCGGAGATGCGGAGCTCGAGGAGGGGAGCAACTTCGAGGCGATCCAGCTCGCGGGGAGACTCGCGCTCGGCCGTCTCACCGTGGTCGTCGTCGACAACCACTCGTCCACGCGCGGTTGGCCGGGAGGGATCGAGAAGCGGTTCGAGCTCGAGGGCTGGAGTGCCGTGACGGTGTCGGGCCGCGACCACGACGCGATCGAGGCCGCGTTCCGTGCGGCTCCGGGCGACCTGCCGCAAGTCGTCGTCGCCGACATCCCGGGGGAGGGCGCATGACCGCGTCGATGCGTGAACGCTTTCTCGACGTCGCCGCCGACGCGCTCGACCGCGACCCGCGCGTCGCGGTCGTGCTCGCCGAGATCGACGTCGCGCGGCTCTCTCAGCGCGAGGCGGCACGGCGCCACTCGCGTCGCGTGATCAACGTCGGGATCCGGGAGCAGCTCATGATCTCGGTCGCGGGCGGGCTCGCGCTCGGCGGCCTGCATCCCGTCGTCGAGTCGTTCTCCCCGTTCGTCGTCGAGCGCCCGTACGAGCAGATCAAGCTCGACCTCGGCCACCAGGACGTCGGGGCCGTGCTCGTCAGCGTCGGGGCGTCGTACGACTACGCCGGATCCGGCCGGACGCACCAGGCGCCCGAGGACGTCGCCCTCATCGCGACTCTGCCGGGCTGGACGATCCATGTCCCCGGGCACGCGGACGAGGCGGAGTCGCTGCTCGAGCGCGCCATCGCAGGCGACGACCGCGTGTACGTTCGGCTCTCCGAGGAGACGAACGCGGACGCGGTGAGCGCCGACGGGCTCACGGTGCTCCGCCGCGGAAGCGGCGGTGCGCCGGTCGTCATCGCGGTCGGGCCGACCCTCGACCAGGCGAGCGCGGCGACCGCCGATCTCGACGTGACGCTCACCTACCTCGCGACCGTGCGCCCATTCGACGCAGTTGGACTTCGGGCGGCCACGACCGGCACGGACGTCGTCCTCGTCGAGCCGTACCTCGCGGGCACGTCGGCCGGAGAGGTCGCGGACGCGCTCCGCGACCGGCCGCACCGTCTCGCGAGCCTAGGCCTCCGGAACACGGAGCTCCGGCGCTACGGGCGCGGCGAGGAGCACCGCGCCGCGCACGGCCTCGACGCGGCCGGAATCCGCACGTCGATCGACGAGTTTCTCGCAACCGCGGCCTGACGGTTGGCGCGGGCCAATCGGTCGCTCAGGAATCGAGCGCGACGACCTCGATCCCTTCGTCGCTTGCGACCGCAGCGAGCGTCGCGTCGGTCGTAGCTATGCGATCACCCGGGCCGGCCGTGGCGAGGACGTAACAATCCGCCATCGACAGACGTTTCGTCCGTCGCCGGGAGAGACTGGCGCGCAGCTCGCCGGCCTGGATCGAGAGTTCACGCGAGGTCTCGATCGACCGGACGGTGAGCGAGAGCAGCTCGTCGACACGCGCGACCACGTCGTCAGGATCAGCTCCATAGACGCGAATCAGCACGTCGACGACCTCGGCGGCGTTCACGCTCGACATTCGTACGTTGTCACTGCGGAGCAGGGCGCCGACCGTTCCAGCACCCGGCTGGTCGAGAAAGAGTGCGATGACCGCGCTCGAGTCGAGTACTACCGATCGGGCGTCGGCCACTTGCGCTCGCTGATCTCGACGTCTTCATCGCGTGCGGCGCGAACGGCCTCGGCCGCCGGGACGTCGGTGCGGAGATGCGCGAGCGAACCGCGCAGTCGGGCGATCGGGTCGTCGGGGACCGGGCGGAGCACGATCCGGTCGCCCTCGTCCTCGATGGCGACTGTCGACGTTCCCCAGCGCTTGCGCACCTCTGCCGGAATCGAGACCTGACCCGCACGCGTGATCTGGTGGCGCCACATCTTGCGCCTCATAGATTTACAATATGGCATCGGCTTCGCAAGATGTCCACCACAGACAAGCCGTTGCTCGACGTGCGCGGAACCACGAGCAGGGCGGGGGGATGACGTCGAGGCGCGTTGCCTTTAGTGCCTCGACGTCATCTCCCCCCGACCTGCTCCGCGCGCCCGGCGTGGAGCGGCTCAGAGTTCCCCGAGCTTGCTCGCGAAGTCCTTGACGAGTGCGTCGAGCACGCCCGCGACGACACCCTCGCCCATCGACGCCGCCTTGCCCGTGACCCGCGCGCTCGTGTGGATCGTGCCTCCGCCGTCGTCGAGTTGGAATGTGATGTCGCCGTCCGCATGGCCCACACCGCCGGCCTCGCGCGACCTGATCTGCATGACGGCTCGATGCGCCGCGTCGTCCCGCTCGACGACCTCGAGCGTGCCTGTGAAGGTCATCGACATCGCGCCCATCTTCACGTCGATCTGCGCCTTGACCGATTCGGGCCCGGTCCTCTCGACCACGCTGCCGCCCTGGACGCACGGCACGAGGCGCTCGAGATCGAGGATCGCGGCGAAGCTCTCGTCGATCGGCTTGGTGGTCGAGAACCGATGATCGAGCTCGACGGCCATGGCCCAGAACCTACCCGAGCGCCCGAGGGCGCCTGTCCCGAAGGTGGATCAGCTCCGGACAGGCGCCTAGAGTCCTCGGCGAGTGCGACCGACGGCCGGCTAGCTCCGCGTGGAGATCCCTCGAGGCACGCACACGTTCGGGCCCGAGAACGGCACCCTCTGGGTCAAGACGGGACGGGTCGGCGCGGCGGCAATGGCCGGGCACGACCTGCTCATCCGGGTCACGGGCTGGCGGGCCACGCTCGAGGTGGGCACCGACCCTGCGGCGAGCAGCCTCGCGATCGACGTGGATCCGACATCGCTCCGTGTGCAGGACGGGGCGGGCGGGATGCAGCCGCTCGCCGAGGAGGACATGGAGTCGATCCGGCAGACGATCGAAGACGAGGTCCTGAAGGGCGTGCCGATCGAGTTTCGCTCGAGTGAGCTCGAGCTCGCGGAGGGCCGGATCGGCGTCCGCGGTGACTTGACGCTCGTCGGGAACGCCCACCCGCTCGCGTTCGATCTTTCGGTGGACGACGAACTGCGGCTCGCGTCCCGCTTCGTTCTCCGCCAGTCGGACTGGGGCATGGAGCCGTACTCGGCGCTCTTCGGAGCGCTGAAGGTCGCCGACGAGGTCGAGATCACGGTCGACGCGGTTTGGCCGGGAGGCGAGGGCGCCGGCTTCGACGACATGCCCGAGTGGTCAGCCCCCGAGTTCGAGTGGCAGTTTGCGCCGATCGTCGACCCGGGCATCTCGAGCTTCGTCTGGGCGGTCGTCTTCTTCTTCTACCTCTGGCTGGGGATGGTCGTCCTCGGCGTGTCGGCGGCGACGGCGCTGGTCGTGGCGCTCGTGACGGGGTGCCTCCTATTCCTCTACATCCGCACGAGAGGGGTCGGTCGGGAGGAGGACCCGGGGTCGCGGCCCGACGACTCCGATCTCCCGCCGTAGAGAGGGGCTCGTGCCGAGAACGAGACCGACCGCGCGTTTGGAACGGGCGTCGCGCGGAGAAAACCTCTCCCGGCGCGCTCGCCCCCGGGGACCGGGACGGGCGCGCATTCGCGTGCCACTTGCTAGCGAGGAAGGTGCAGCCCGAGCAGGCGCGGGAGCGAGGCGACGAACGCGGTCACCGGGCCCGGCGCGCGACCGGCGTCCTCGGCGGCGTCCTTCGCCAGGAGCGCGCGGCGGATGGTCGATCCTCCGACGTAGCGGAACGGCTCGGGCGGGAAGAGCTTCCGCGGCGGCTCGACGATCTCGAGCCGTGTGCGCTCGTCGCGCCGGTCGAGCGCGAGGCGGGCGAGGATCTCGCCGCCGAGATAGGTCGGCCCGACGCCGTTGCCTGTGAAGCCGAAGCCGTGGTGCACGCGGCCGCGGCTCCCGAAGATCGGCAGGTGCGTGGGGGAGACGTCGATCGGCCCGCCCCAGGCGTGAGTCATGCGCTTGCCACGGAGCTGCGGGAAGAAGCGGAGAAGACTGTCGTGCGTCCGGGCGATCACGCGGGGATCGCGCTCGAGCCGCGGAGTGACGCGGTCCCCGAACCCCATGACGCCGCCGCCCCAGCCGAACGCGATGCGGTCGTCGCGCGTCGTCCGCATGTAGTGGATCAGTCGGCGGCTGTCGACGATCGCCTCGCCGTTCGTCCAACCGAGCTCCGCGAGCACGGCGGGGACGGGCTCCGTGAGGACGATGTGGCTCGACGCGAGCGCGAGCGAGAGCCGGTAGCCGGCGAAGCCCGCGGCCGCGGAGTTGACAGCGAGCACCGCCGAACGGGCTTTGATCCGGCCGCTGCGCGTCTCGACGCTTCCGTCCCGATGGAGCCGCGTGACGTGTGTCCGCTCGTGGATGCGCACGCCGCGGGCGAGCAGCCGTTCGCGCAGGCCGAGGGCGAGGCGCGCCGGCTGGACGGTCGCGTTCAGGCGGTAGACGGCGCCCCCGAGGAAGAGCGGCGAGTCGCAGCGCGCGCGGATCTCGGCGGCGTCCGCGACGGTGATCTCGTCCGGCTCCCCGAGCGCTGCGGCCGCCTGGACTTCCTCCTCCCACGCGCCCACCTGGGACTCGGTGGTCGCGACCCGGAGCATCGGCGCCGGCCGGAACCAGGCGTCGACCTCGTTCGCCTCGCACCAGGCGCCGACGCCGCGGACGGCGTCTTCCGACGCGCGGCAGACCGCGAGCGCGGCCGCGTCGCCGGAGCGCTCGCGCATCGTCTCCGCGTCTCCCCAGAGGGTCTCGCAGAAGCCGCCGTTCCGCCCACTCGGGCCGTGTCCGCAGACCGCGGTCTCGAGGAGAAGGATGTCGAGATTCGGCTCGAGCTCGAGAAGCTGCCAGGCCGTCCACATGCCGAGGTAACCGCCGCCGACGACGACCACGTCCGTGAGCGCGTCGCCCTCGAGTGGCCGTGTCGGCTTGACCGGGCCGGCCTCCTCGAGCCACCAGCCGGTCCGGGTGTGGCGGATCGTGCCC
>DASSQE010000097.1:0-17463 GCA_035702645.1 Gaiellaceae bacterium | reverse complement strand
GCTCGTGCTCGCGCTCTTCGGACTGTCGTTCTGGCAGTTCATCGGGGCAGTTCTCCTCGTAACGGTCGTGCTCGCGATCACCGAGGGCGTCTGGGCGTACCTGATCGCCAGGAGGCGCCGCGCGCAGGGCGGCGGTGTCGCGTTCGTCCCGGTCTTCGGGCCGCTGATCGCGATCCTGCGCACGATCGACTCCTCGGGCACGGCGTCGATGCTCATCGTCGTCCCGGTCGTGAACGTCGTCTGGGCGGTCCTCTTCGGGCTGACGGTGCCGCAGAAGCACGGGCGGACGCGCTGGTGGGCGCCGCTCCTCTTCCTCTCGGTGTTCCTCCTGCCCTTCGGGCTCCTCCCGTACGCGCTGACGCTCGAGCGGGTGCCGGAGCCCGAGCCGGTCGACATGGGCGAAGACCTCCTCCGGATCGACGGTCTCGTCAAGCACTTCCCCATCAGGGCCGGCGTCTTCAAGCACACCGTCGGCCAGGTGCGGGCGGTCGACGGCATCGATCTCACCGTCCGCCGCGGCGAGACCCTCGGCATCGTCGGCGAGTCGGGCTGCGGGAAGACGACCCTCGGTCGCACGATCATCAAGCTGCTCGAGTCGACCGACGGTCGGATCTACTTCGAAGGCGAGGACATCACGCACTTCAACCGGAAGCAGATGCGTCCGATCCGGCGTGACGTCCAGATCATCTTCCAGGACCCGTACGCATCGCTGAACCCGCGCATGACGGTGCGCGAGATCGTCGCCGAGCCTCTCCGGATCCACGGCCTTTACTCCGGTGCGGAGGGCCGCCGGAGGGTGGAGGAGCTCCTGCGCACGGTCGGACTGAGCCCCGAGCACGGCAACCGCTTCCCGCACGAGTTCTCGGGCGGGCAGCGACAGCGGATCGGCGTGGCGCGTGCACTTGCGCTGAACCCGAAGCTCATCGTCCTCGACGAGCCGGTGTCCGCGCTCGACGTCTCGATCCAGGCGCAAGTCGTGAACCTCGTGGCCCAGCTCCAGAACGACTTCGGGCTCACGTACATCTTCATCGCGCACGACCTGTCCGTGGTTCGCCACGTCTCCGATCGTGTCGCGGTTATGTACCTCGGGAAGGTTGTCGAGATCGCCAGCCGCAGGGAGCTCTACGACGCGCCGATGCATCCGTACACGCAGGCGCTGCTCTCGGCGGTCCCGATCGAGTCGCCGAATCTCCGCGGGAAGCGGAAGCGCATCGTGCTCGAGGGCGACGTCCCGAGCCCGGCGAATCCGCCCTCGGGCTGTCGCTTCCGGACGCGGTGCTGGAAGGCCCAGGAGATCTGCGCCGAGGAAGAGCCGGCGCTCGTGCCCCGCGCGGGAGGCAGCCATCCGGTCGCCTGTCACTTCGCCGAGATCGCAAAGCCGCTGGACGTCGTCGGCCAGGCAGCCGCGGCGGGCAATGCGACCTAGAGGCTTGATGCGAAATTCGCACGGGCCGGATGACGGCCACGACACGGCGCCGGATCGCCACCGGCGCTCCTCGCACAGGCCTCCAGCCTGCACGAGTCCGCCGTCGGCGCCCGGCGTGGTCGTGACCGCGCCCGACGGCGCGCCAATTCCGCATCAAGCCTCTAACTCTCCGCGCTCGCTGCCGTCAAACCTGACATGAGCGTGGTTCGCCTGTCCGAAACGTGCGATGGCGCGCGGGCGCAGATCTCGCGCCGGCTCGACGGCGAGATCTCGCAGCTCGAGGAGCGCATGCTCGAGGCGCACCTCGCGCGCTGCGCCGACTGCCGCACCTTCGACGCTCAGGTGACGACGTTCACGCGCGACCTCCGCGAGGCGCCGCTCGAACCGCTCGGCTTCCCGATCGAGGTCCGCCGCACCCGGCGCACCGCACTCGCTCGCGCGCAGGTCGGGATCGCGGCCGTGGTCGCGATCGCGGTGATCGGCTCGGTCCTGCAGATCGCGCTGCCCGGCTCCTCGGCTTCGAGCCAGGCGTTCCGCACGCCGGACAAGTTCCCGACGTCGCGCCAGGTCGATCGCGAGATCAAGCAGATCATCGCCGACGGTCGCACGTTCGACCAGCACAAGCAGGGCGGTCCGGTCATCGCGATGTAGCCGGTGGGCGGCGGCTCGCAGGCCGCCGCTCGCAAGAGGCTCAGGAGAACGTGCGGAGCGGCTCGTTCATCCGCTTCGCTCCGGCAACGCAGGTCACACGCTCGTGGATCGTGCCGAGCGCCGAGCATCCGGCGCGCCGGAACTTCCCGTCGGTGACGACCGTCAGCGTGCGCCCGAACCAGGAGAAGCAACCCCAGCGCGTGGTCAGAGGCAGGTCGGCGCAGGTGCGAATGAGCCTGAGCTCCTCGAAGCGGTTGCTGACGAGGAGCGGCACGTCGACGCCGCGGAGGCAGTTGAGCGTGTCGGTGCCTGCGAGCTTCCCGCACTCACGGGCATGATCGACCGGCTCGAGCTCGCGGGACATCATCAGCGACGCGCCCGACATACAGCCGGCGCGCTGGAAGCCGGAGACGCCCTTGCAGAGCCGGAGCATGTCCGACGCGTGGCGCACGTGGGTGCCGGAGTCCCGCTCCCAGAAGAACCGGTACCAGCAGGGCCGTACGAACTCGACGCCCCCGCAGACGGCTCGCGGCGACGTGGCCGCATCCTTCGGACGGGTGGTGTCGTCGCCGCCGCCGAGCGAGATCCAGTAGTCGTGGTAGGCACCCTGGGCGCAGTCGGGGGCGTTCGTCGGCCCGAGCGTCCTGCACGCGTGTACGGCGTCCGAGAGCTGGCTGTGGAAGCCGCGCATGAACGCGTGGCCCGAGCCGTGGACGCAGGTGTAGCGGCGGAACCGCGTGGGCAAGCGGTCGCACGTCTTCAACACCGAGCGCGGGTTGACGATGAGCGTCGGGCCTAGGTACATGGTCATCCCCATGCCGAACCCGGCGGAGCAGCCGGGGTCGTTCGAGCGGGGCACGTACCGGTAGAGGTTCGCCAGCGTGAGGTGGTGCTGCTTTGCCCAGTCGCGCCCGACGATGTGCATGAGCGGATGGCATGCTGCCTGGATGTATCCGCCCTGCGCGTGGACGAGCGCGTCGATCCGTGGGAGCTCGGTCGCCGGGTTACCGGAGCGATCGATGAGCTGGAGGAACTGCCGGACGTAGCAGTCGACCTGGTCGCCCTCCGGCAGCGCGGCGCAGCGGGCGAGGAAGCCGTTGTCCGTCTTGCCCGGGATGGGCGTGTCCGGAGTGGAGAGCGGGGTGCTCGCGCCCGCCTGGGAGACGAAGAACGCGCACGCACACGCGAGAACAAGCCCGGCGAGGAGGACGCCGCGAGCCACCATCGAGTTAGACGGCCTTCCGCGGCCCGGGTTAGGTGCGTCGCCGTCGCGCGTCGAGCGGGTCAGTGACGCGCGAGCGGCTGGACCTCGATCCCGCGGCTGTGCAAGTTCGCGAGGATCTGGTTCACCTTGTCCCACTGCGGGAAGGAGAGGCTCGACATGTTCGCGAGCGCCCCGCCGAAGCTGGGATCCGAGAACGTCGCCGCCGTGTTAGAGAGCTCGGTCGAGAAGGACTGCAGGGTGAGCACGAGCTGCTTGTTGTCGTCCTCGAAGCCCTTTGCCACCTTCGCCTGCGCGAGCTCGCTGGCCGCGCCGCCGACGGTGCCCGAAGCGTCGTTGATGCGTTGGACCAGCTCTGCCTCGGACTGGGAGTTGCCGATCCGCGCGAGCGCGAAGTCGACGCGATCGCGGGCGTTGACGACGGTCGCTTGGTAGTCGGCTTTCGTCGCGGAATCGCTCGAGCTGCCGCCGAGCGCGACGCCGACGACTGCGACCACGACGGCAGCCAGGACTCCCGCCGCGACGATGCCTGCGATCAATGGCCACCTCGAACGCATCAGGGCGTCAGAATAGCCAGCACCTGCGCGGATTCCGGCGCTCCTGGCTGAAGCTCCGGTTAAGACCTCCCCGGGGTGCAGCGACCGCGCTTCGATAGACTCCCGAGCCCTGGCGTGTGCCGCGCGCGCAGCCTCGCACCTTCGTATCAGGAGACCCATGTCCGACAACGGAACGCAAGGCACGAACACCGGCCGCGTCATCGAGATCAAGGGCGTCGTCCTCGACGCCGTCTTTTCGGAGCGGCTGCCCGAGATCTATACGGCCCTCTCGATCGAGATCCAGCGCCCGGACGGCACGACCGAGCCGCTCGTCGCGGAGGTGCAGCAGCACCTCGGCGACGATCGCGTGCGCGCGGTCGCGATGGACTCGACCGACGGCCTCGCCCGCGGCGCCGTCTGTGTCGACACGGAGGCGCCGATCTCGGTTCCGGTGGGCGCGCCGACGCTCGGTCGCGTCTGGAACGTGACGGGCGAGCCGATCGACCAGGCCGGCCCGGTCGCCGAGGGCGCCGAGCGCTGGCCGATCCACCGCGATCCGCCGATCTTCCGGGACCTCTCCCCGCAGATCGAGATCTTCGAGACGGGGCTCAAGGTCATCGACCTGATCGCACCGTTCGTGAAGGGCGGGAAGGTCGGTTTCTTCGGCGGGGCAGGGCTCGGCAAGACCGTGCTCATCCAGGAGCTCATCCACAACGTCGCGATGCAGCACGGCGGCGTGTCCGTCTTCGCCGGTGTCGGCGAGCGCTCGCGCGAGGGGAACGACCTCATCCGCGAGATGAAGGAGTCGGGCGTCATGGACAAGGTGGCGCTCGTGTTCGGCCAGATGAACGAGCCGCCGGGAGCGCGCCTGCGCGTCGGCCTCTCGGGTCTGACGATGGCCGAGTACTTCCGCGACGAGGGCCAGGACGTGCTCCTCTTCATCGACAACATCTTCCGTTTCGTGCAGGCGGGCTCCGAGGTGTCCGCGCTCCTCGGGCGCATGCCGAGCGCCGTCGGCTACCAGCCCACGCTCGCGAGCGAGATGGGCCAGCTCCAGGAGCGGATCACCTCGACGCGCACCGGCTCGGTCACGTCGGTGCAGGCCATCTACGTGCCTGCCGACGACCTCACCGACCCGGCGCCGGCGAACACGTTCGCGCACCTGGACGCGTTCATCACCCTCTCGCGCTCGATCGTGGAGAAGGGCATCTACCCCGCCGTCGACCCGCTCGACTCGTTCTCACGGGCCCTCCAGAAGGGCATCGTGTCCGACGAGCACTACGAGACGGCGACCGCGGTCCAGCAGCTTCTCCAGCGCTACAAGGACCTGCAGGACATCATCGCCATCCTCGGCATGGACGAGCTCACGGACGAGGACAAGGTCGTCGTCGCGCGGGCGCGCCGGATCGAGCGCTTCCTCTCGCAGCCGAACTTCGTCGCCGAGCAGTTCACCGGGACACCGGGCAAGTACGTCAAGGTCGAGGACACGATCCGCGGCTTCCGCGAGATCATCGACGGGAACCACGACGAGCTGCCGGAGTCGGCGTTCTACATGGTCGGGACGATCGACGACGCGGTCGAGAAGGCGCGGCAGTCCGAAGCGGCCACCGCGGCGTAGCGTCCGTGGCCGACGCGCACCCGAAGTTCGACGTCGCGCTCGTCACGCCCGAGGGGGCGGCGTTCGACGGCCAGGCCGAGATGGTCGTCGTCCCCGGAGCGGCGGGTGACATCGGTGTGCTTGCGCGCCATGCGCCGCTCGTCGCGACGCTGCGCGCCGGCTCGACGCGTGTCTACTTGTCGGAGAACGAGGTCTACGAGTTCGCGACCGGGCCCGGCTTCTTCAAGGTCGAGCTCGACCGCGCGCTTGCGCTCGTCGACGACGCCGTCCGGGCGAAGGACATCGACGACGACCGCGCCCGCGCGCAGCTGGAGGCGGCGCAGGCGGAGCTCGAGCGGCTCGACGCGGGTGAGTCGCATGCCGACCGCTGGCAGCTCGAGCAGCGCATCAAGCACGCCGAGAACCAATTGGAGGTTTCAGGCCGGACGACGGGTTAGCGCAAGGCTGGGAATCCGCCGAGCGGATTCCCAGCCGCGCAGAATCCCTGAAGGCGGACGCTTCGCGTCCGCTACCGCGGCGTCGACTCTGCCGGAGCGTTAGTCAGGCGTTAGCCTGCGCCCGTGGAGGAGATCGCCTCCGGGATCTGGCACTGGAGCGGGATGCATCCGCGGATCCACGCGGAGGTCCACTCGTACTACCTGCCTGCCGAGGGCGTTCTGCTCGATCCGATCGCGCCACCGGACGGTCTCGACTGGTTCGCCGAGCACGGCCCGCCGACGGACGTACTCCTGACGAATCGGCATCACTACCGTTCGAGCGGGCTCTTCGCCGAGCGGTTCGGCGTCACCGTGCACGCGGTCCGGGAAGGGATTCACGAGTTCTCCTCCGACCGGCCGGTGGAGCCGTTCGACTTCAGCGACGAGCTCCCCGGCTCGATCGTCGCATACGAGGTCGGCGCGATTTGCCCCGACGAGACGGCGTTCCACATCCCCGCGCGCGAGGCCCTCGCCGTCGCTGACGGAGCCGTGCGCTGGCAGCCGGGCGGCCCGCTCGTCTTCGTCCCGGACTCGCTGATGGACGAGCCCGAGGCGACGCGGGACGGCCTCCGCGACTCCTACCGCCGTCTCGCCGAGCTCGACTTCCAGCACCTGCTGCTCGCCCACGGCGCGCCGTTCGTGGGCAACGGGCGCGAGACGCTCGCGGAGTTCGCGCGTTAGAGTCCCTATCAGGTGCGCGCGTTCGGCCTGAGGATCCTGCTCAACCTCGCCGCGACGGCGATCGCGTTCGCGATCTGCGCCGCTCTCCTCGACGGCTTCGACCTGAACACGACGCAGTTCGTGTGGGCCGTCATCATCTTCTCGATCATCAACTGGCTCGTCCCGATCATCGTCTTCGGGATCATTCGGAACGGCAGATCGGCATCTCTCGGCCTGATCCTCCTGCTCGCGAACGCGGCCACGCTGCTCGTCACGAATTGGCTCTCGGCCGGCATCACGATCGACGGCGTGGGGACGCTGATCCTCGCGACGATCATCATCTGGGTCGTCAACTGGCTGATCGTGTTCATCCCCGGGCCGTGGAAGCGGCAGCGGATCGCCCGCGCAGCGGGCTGACGGTTCAGGTCGAGAGCTCGATCTCGGCGGGAAGGGTCTCGGGCTCGAGCTCGTCCGGACGCTCGTAGCGGGTTCGCGCGTCGAAGTAGACGTACGAGGTCGTGAGCGCCACGAATGGCATCGCCAGGGCGTAGACGACGCCCGAGACGAGGTTGAGGAGAGGCAGCGGCGCGTCGGTCACGAGGATCAGCAGTGCGCCGACGAACGGGCCGATGAGGAGGGCGAGCGCGCCTCCCACGCCCACCAGCGAGGCGACGCGCAGCCAGCGACGGCGCACGAGCTGCGCGCTCCGGCGCAGGCTCCCCATGGCCGAGCGATCCTCGAGCTCGACCACTTGCGCGAGGAGCGCCCAGCGCACGGCCAGCCAGACCGCGATCGGAATGAGGAACCACGTGACCCAGAGCGCGGTCGACACGACGACGGCCACGGCCAGCCCGCCGACCAGCGTGCCCACCCGTCGCAGCGACACGCGGTACGCCTGAAATGGCCCGATCGGGCGGCTCGCGTCGAGCTCGACGAGAGCACACGTCGTCGCCGCCTGAACGAGCGCAAATCCCAGAAGGGCGAACGTCGTGCCGACTGCGAGCACGAGGATGACGAGGGCGCCGGCCCCGCTGCCGGTCGTGTCGATCCCGAGGAGCCCGAACCCGCCCAGCACCAGGGCCTGCGCGACAGAGATCACCGCACCGAGTGGGATGAGGATGAGCCCGATCCCGAGAAAGAGCCGCGCTCGGGTGCGGTACATGCGTCCGGCGGCGCGGAGCGTCTGCCCCCAGGCTCGCCGGCGCGCGAGACGGAGCGGCGCAACCGGACGCCAGGCGGTACGAGAGCCGGCGAAGACGAAGATCGCGACGATCGCGGCGAGGACGACGATCGTCCAACCCGGATTTCTGAGGAGCGAGACGATCCCGCGCGACACTGTCGCGACCGCCCGGCAGAAGAAGTCGGTCGCGCCCGTCCCGAGCACGCCGCCGGTCGGAACCGCGTAGCTCCGCGTTCGCCAGCTCTGCGCCCAGGTGATGGGCTGCGTCCACTGCGTCTTCAGGTTGGGGCCGGTCGGCCCGTTGAAGAACGCAGGCTGCAGCTCGCCCCAGCGTCCCTCGAACGCGATCCAGGGAAATGCCTTGCGCGCGGCCTCCGGGTCACTCGGGATCGTCTCGACGACTGGTCGCAGCGTCAGATTCGCGTCCTGCGTGTTGTCGCAGCCGACGCCTGCGTCGGCTGAGCTGCCGACGTACAGCGCCTGCGTGTACTTGTTCGCGTGCGAGCCCTCCGAGGGGTACACGACCGGGTGCGTCCGGTCGACGAGGTCGAGCTTGTCGTCGCCCCAGTCGGCTTTCTCGGCGCCCTCGTGTGAGCTGTAGCCGACCTGCACGGGCGACGTCTCGAGCGCCGAGGCTGCGTCGCGGGCGCGGAAGTCGAGCTGGATCATCTCCCAGTCGCCCTCGTGCAGGTTGTTGAAGTCGTTGAAGGCGTAGAAGAGCCAGTACTGGAGGGCGAGCTGGCCGGGGTAGGCAGGATCGGTGGCGACGTGAGCGTAGACCGTCGGCTTCGACCCCTCGCTGATCCGGCGCGACCACTTCTCGTAGTCGCAGCCTGGATCGAGGGCATGGCCCGGGAAGTCGAGGTGGTACTCGTACCGGCCGACGAGGTCGCTCGCGGAGGGACCGATCTTCACGAGGTCTGTCGGGTTCCACGGGCCGCGGAGGGCGACTGTCGGATTCCCGAAGAGGACGTTCACGTCCAGCGGCCGGTACGGCTCTCCCGGCCCGCACTCGACGGGCTGGTCGACGAGGCGCACGACGGGCGCGTACTTCTCCGCGAGCGCGCGCTCGTCCGTGATCCCGCCGCCCGCGGCGGCGACGACGACGAGCCCCGCGACCAGGACGAGCGCGAGAGCGAGGAGGCGACGGGTCCGGGGCTCGAAAGGCATCGGGGACTGTGGTGAGGCGTTCGCCGAAACGCCGGCTGCGCCTCCTCCGGGAGCCCGGCGATTCCCGGACGTTTTCAGTTCGTCGCCCGATGTGTCAATTCGCACGCGATGCAGACGGCCGCTCGATCGTGAGCTAAGGTGACCGAGTTCGACCTGGACAGCTTTGAAAGGCAGCTTGGCGACCAGGACAAAAACGCCTAAAGAGCCCGGTGGCCACGGAGGCTCCCGCGCCGCTAGGCGAGAGCAGAGACCGTGACCGTGACTGACATCCGCACACGACTGGCAGAGCTCCTCGCCGAGCGGATCCTCGTGCTCGACGGCGCCTGGGGAGTCCTCATCCACCGCAAGGAGCTGGCGGAGGAGGAATACCGCGGGGAACGCTTCCGCGAACACCCGAGGGATCTGCGCGGCGATCCCGACCTCTTGAACCTCACCCATCCCGAGATCGTCGCCGGAATCCACCACGAGTACTTCGCCGCGAACGCGGACATCGCGACGACGAACACGTTCACGGCGACGCGCATCGGCCAGGCGGACTACGGCCTCGAGGACGCAGCGGCGGAGATGAGCCTCGAGGGTGCCCGGCTCGCTCGGCGGGTGGCGGACGAGTGGAGCGAGCGCACGCCGGACAGGCCGCGCTTCGTCGCCGGCTCGGTCGGTCCGCTGAATGTCTCGCTATCCCTCTCGCCGCGTGTCGATGAACCGGCGTACCGGGCGGCGACGTTCGCCCAGGTGCACGACGCCTATGCGGAGCAGATCGCGGCGTTGAAGGACGGGGGCGTCGACCTCCTCCTGATCGAGACCGTCTTCGACACGCTCAACGCGAAGACCGCACTCGTCGCTGCGCAGGACGTCGCGCCGGAGCTTCCGCTCTGGATCTCGTTCACGGCGATCGACCGCAGCGGGCGCAACCTCTCGGGCCAGACGGTCGAGGCGTTCTGGATCTCGGTCGAGCACGCGCAACCGCTGATCGTCGGAGTCAACTGCTCGCTGGGCGCGACCGAGATGCGGCCGTTCATCGAGGGCCTCTCGAACGTCGCGTCGACCTGGGTCTCGTGCCATCCGAACGCAGGCCTTCCGAACGCGCTCGGGCTCCACGACGAGCAGCCGGGCGACACGAGCCGCTTCTTGCGCGCGTTCGCCGAGGACGGTCTCGTCAACATCGTGGGTGGCTGCTGCGGGACGACGCCCGAGCACACGCGTGAGATCGCCCGCGCCGTGCAGGGGCTGCGCCCGAGGAGAATCCCCGAGGCAAGCCGAGAGCCGCGCTTCTCCGGCCTCGAGCCGTTCGTGGTCCGGCCCGACACCGGCTTCGTGGTCGTCGGCGAGCGGACGAACGTCACCGGCTCGGCGCGCTTTCGCCGTCTGATCGAGGCGGACGACTTCCAGGGCGCGCTCGAGGTCGCGCTCGAGCAGGTACGCGGGGGAGCCAATCTGCTCGACGTCAACATGGACGCCGACCTGCTCGACGCCGAGCAGGCGATGACGACGTTCTTGAACCTCGTCGCCACCGAGCCCGAGGTGGCGCGGCTCCCGATCATGGTCGACAGCTCGCGCTTCTCCGCTCTCGAGGCCGGGCTGCGCTGCCTGCAGGGAAAGGGCGTCGTGAACTCGATCTCGCTCAAGGAGGGCGAGGAGGTCTTCCTCGAGCACGCCCGGACGATCCGTCGCTACGGCGCCGCCGCCGTCGTGATGGCGTTCGACGAGCGGGGACAGGCGGAGTCGGTCGAGCGCAAGGTCGAGATCCTCGGCCGTGCCTACGACCTCCTGGTCGAGGAGGCCGGCTTCGCGCCAGAGGACGTGATCCTCGATCCGAACGTCCTCGCCGTGGCGACCGGGATCGAGGAGCACGCCGGCTTCGCGAAGGCGTTCATCGAGGCGATCCCGCTCTTGAAGCAGCGCTGCCCGGGCGCGCTCGTCTCGGGCGGGATCTCGAACCTCTCCTTCGCGTTCCGTGGCAACGACGCCGTTCGCGAGGCGATGCACGCGGCCTTCCTCTACCACGCCATCCGCACCGGTCTCGACATGGGGATCGTGAATGCAGGCCAGCTCGCGGTCTACGAGGACATCGAGCCGGAGCTCCTCGAGCACGTCGAGGACGTTCTCTTCGACCGGGGCCCGGATGCGACCGAGCGCCTCGTCGAGCTCGCGCGCAGGGTCACGGGCGGTGCCACGGAGCGTGAGCGCGATCTCGCTTGGCGCGACGCTCCCGTCGGCGAGCGGCTCGCGCATGCACTGGTGCACGGCGTCGTCGACTTCATCGAGGAGGACACCGAGGAGGCGCGGGTCGCCTCCGCCCGACCGCTCGACGTGATCGAGGGGCCGCTCATGGACGGGATGAAGATCGTCGGCGACCTCTTCGGCTCCGGGAAGATGTTCCTGCCGCAGGTGGTGAAGAGCGCGCGGGCGATGAAGCGCGCGGTCGCGTACCTGGAGCCGTTCATGGAGGAGGAGAAGACCGAGCGCCCTGCGGCCGGGCGGGTCGTGCTCGCGACCGTCAAGGGCGACGTGCACGACATCGGCAAGAACATCGTCGGCGTGGTCCTCGGCTGCAACGGCTACGAGGTGATCGACCTCGGCGTCATGGTTCCGGCCGACCAGGTGCTCGACGTCGCCGTCGAGCAGGACTGCGACATCGTCGGCCTCTCCGGTCTCATCACTCCATCGTTGGACGAGATGGTCCACGTCGCGAAGGAGATGGAGCGGCGCGGCTTCCAGCTCCCGCTCCTGATCGGAGGGGCGACGACCTCTCGCCAGCACACGGCGGTCCGGATCGCGCCGGAGTACGGGCAGCCGACGGTCCACGTCCACGACGCGTCGCGCGTGATCGGCGTGATGTCGGACCTCCTCGACGGCGAGCGGAAGAGGAGGCTCGACGCCGAGAACCGCGCGGAGCAGGAGCGCCTGCGCGTGCTGCACGCGGAGAAGGGCCGCAAGCCGCTGCTCTCGATCGAAGACGCCCGCCGGAACCGAACGCCGATCGAGTGGCACGAGGAAGACCTGACCCCGCCTCCCTTCGATGGGTCACGGCTCGTCGAGGCCGACCTCGCCGACCTGCGGCAGTACATCGACTGGTCGTTCTTCTTCCACGCCTGGGAGCTGAAGGGCCGCTATCCCGCGATCCTCGACGACCCCGAGAAGGGTGCGGCGGCGCGCGACCTCTTCGAAGCGGCCAACGACCTCCTCGACGAGATCGTCTCCGGCGGGCTCCTCGAGGCGCGCGGTGTCTACGGGTTCTGGCCGGCGGTCGCCGACGGGGACGACGTCCTCTTGTATGGGGGCATCCGTTTCTCGATGCTCCGCCAGCAGGCGGACCACGCGGACTCGCGCCCGAACCGCTCGCTCGCCGACTTCGTCGCTCCCCTGGATGCGGGTCTCGCCGACCACGTGGGCGCATTCGCCGTCGCGATTCACGGCGGCGAGGCGCTCGCAGCCGGGTTCGCTGCGGACGGCGACGACTACCGCTCGATCATGGTCCGGGCGCTCGCCGACCGGCTGGCGGAGGCGTTCGCCGAGTGGCTCCACGAGCGCGCGCGGCACGAGTGGTACGCGGGGGAGGAGCGCCTCTCGGGCGACGAGCTCATCGCCGAGCGCTACCGCGGCATCCGCCCGGCGTACGGGTATCCCGCGTGCCCGGATCACACGGAGAAGGGTCCGCTGCTCGCGCTCCTCGAGGCGGAGCGCGCAGGGCTGGCGCTGACCGAGTCGTTCGCGACGACGCCTCCGCCGAGCGTGAGCGGCCTCTACTTCGGTCACCCGCAGGCGCGCTACTTCGCGATCGGGCGGATCGGGCGCGACCAGGTCGCCGACTACGCGGCGCGGAAGGGGATGGAGGTCTCGGACGTCGAGCGCTGGCTCGGCTCGAACCTCGCGTACGAGCCGTAGACCGCGATCGGAGTCGGTCCTACGATGAGCATCGTGCGCCGAGTCGCCGTCGTCACGCTCGTCCTCGCGCTGATCGCGACCGGAACCGCGCTTGCGGGGAGATTCGACCCGCGGCGGAAGCTCATCCCTGCCGACCAGGCCCGAGCCGCGGCCATGGTGCTCCGCACGGCCGATCTCGGCCCAGGGTACTCCCCGCTCCCAGGGCCCTCGATCCCGGCGCCGCAGACGTGCGCGGCCCTCGACGAGTCCGATCTCACCCTTACCGGCGAGCGTTTCGCACCGAGCTGGACGAGCTCGAAGTCGTTCGTGGTCACCGTCGCACGGGTCTACGCGTCGGTCTCCGACGCCGACAGGGCGTGGGCGCTCGAGACGAGCCGGGTCGGCATCCAGTGTCGCGCGGCTCCACCCGGCCGCGCTCCCGGAACGGTCTCGCGCCTGGCCTTCCCGTCGCTCGCGCCCCGCACGGTGGCGTTCCGGACGCGGTACGTGGCGAACGTGGGTGGGTCGAGGACGAAGCTCGTCGCGGACGTGATCCTGCTCCAACGCGGTCGCGGACGCGTGAGCTTCGCGATCGTCACGCCGGCGACGTCACCTCCGTCGCGCGCCCTCGAGCTCCGGCTCGCCCGCATCGTCGCCGCCCGCCAGGCGAAGGCGATGCACGGCGCCTGACGACGGCGGCAGGCGCGGCCGCTCCGGTCGCGAACAGGGCCGAATGTGCGTCAGTCCGCCCTTCGGGACCGGTCCGGAACGGGCCGTAGTCGCCGACGGAACCAGGTGGTAGCTTCATCGATGGTCTTGCAGAGCTCCCGCCGTCTCGGCCTCGTGCGCCGTTCCCGGTCGTTCCGACTGCTGTTCCTGGCGACCGCCGGGTCGAGCTTCGGCACGTATCTGGCGGCGATCGCCCTGGCGGTGGACGTCTACGACCTGACCGGCTCCGGAGCCTGGGTCGCGGGCCTCCTCATCGCGGACTTCCTTCCGATCGTCCTCATCGGGCTCCTGCTCGGGCCGCTCGTCGACCGCCTCTCGCGGCGGCGGCTGATGATCGCGTCGGACCTCGTACGGCTCGGCGTCTTCGCCGCGTTGCCGTTCGTGAACACGGCGGCAGGAATCGTCGCGCTCGCGGGCGTCGCGGGGATCGCGACCGGGTTCTTCCGTCCCGCCGTCTTCGCGGGCCTTCCGAACCTCGTCCCGGACGAGGAGCTCACGAACGCGAACTCGCTGCTGCAGACGATCGACAACGTCGCCCAGGTCGCCGGCCCGGCGCTCGGCGGCATCCTCGTCGCCGCCTGGGGGCCCTCGGTCCCGTACGGGATCAACGCGGTCACGTTTCTCATGTCCGCCTTCCTCGTCACCGGCATTGCGGAGCGTGAGCTCCGGTCCGAGGAGCCACTCACGCATGGCTATTGGCGGGACGTCGCCGACGGGGTGAAGCTCGTCTTCACCTCCCGGCCGCTCCGGACCGTGCTCGTCGTCTGGAACGTCGTCATCCTCGGAGCGGCCGCGATCAACGTCGCGGAGATCTTCTTCGCGCGGGAGACGCTCGGAGCCGGCGACGTCGGATTCGGCGCGATCGTCGCTGCGAGCGGGGCCGGTCTCGTCGTCGGGAGCTACATCGCCGCGCCGTCCCTCGGAAAGGTCGGGCTCAGGCGGCACTACGTCGGCTCGATCTTGCTCATGGGGCTGGGCTGGGGCGCCGCGGCGCTCACGCACTCGATCTGGATCGCGGTTCCGTTCGTGGTCGGGGGTGCGATCGGCAACGGTGCGGCGGTCATCTGCAACATCCTCCTCGTCCAGCGCGGCGCTCCCGACCGGTTCCGCGGACGCGCGTTCGCGACGATCATGAACACGAACTACGGCGTGCTGGGCCTCGCGATGGCGTGCGCGGGTGTCCTCACCGACGTCTACGGCGCGCGGGCGGTCTGGCTCGGTGGGGCGGTCCTGTACCTCGTCGGAGCGCTCACGGCCCTCGTCCTCACGCGGTGGCTCCCGGTCATCACCGGCGATCAGGACGAGGTGATGAACGCATATGCGAACGCCGCCGCGACCGCGCTCGAGAACGGCGCCGGGCCGACCGACCCGGATCTTCGGCCGGGCCCCGAGCCGGAGCCGGCGTTGGCTTCGGCGCCGGTCGTCGTTGCGGCGCCCGACGGCTCGGCGAAGACGGGACTCGAACGCATCGCCACGCTGCTCGAGGAGATCGAGGAACGTCGCGAGGTGGAAGCGCGCAAGGCGACGTAGCGGACGACCTCGATCGTCGGCGGTCGACCATCCGCACAAGGCCGCGAAAGCGGCCGTCTTCAGGGATTTTCGCGCGCTCGGAATCCGCGCGAGCGGATTCCGAGCTTGCGCACTACTCAGGGATCTTCGCGCGCTCGGAATCCGCGTGAGCGGATTCCGAGCTTGCGCATCCTTAGAGTGGCAACGTGGCGCGGAAGGTGTGGACGCACGAGGAGCTGACCGCCGGTGTGCGGAAGGGCGACCGCCGTGCGCTTGCTCGGGCGATCTCGCTCGTGGAGAACAGCGACCCGCTCGCCGGCTCCCTCGTCCGCGAGCTCTACCCGGAGACCGGACGCGCCACCGTGATCGGCGTGACCGGGCCGCCGGGCGTCGGCAAGTCGTCGCTCGTCGGCGCGCTCGTCGCGCACGCGCGCTCGCTCGAGCTCACCGTTGGCGTCGTCTCGGTCGACCCGTCGAGTCCCTTCACGAGGGGGGCGCTCCTCGGCGACCGGATCCGGCTCGCCGACCACTTCCTCGATCCAGGCGTCTTCATCCGCTCGATGGGCTCGCGCGGCCACCACGGTGGGCTCGCCGAGGCGACGCTCCAGGCCGTGCTCCTGCTCGACGCGGCCGGGAAGGACGTCGTCTTCGTGGAGACCGTCGGCGCTGGTCAGAGCGACGTCGAGGTCACTGGGATCGCGGACACAGTCCTCCTCGTGCTGATGCCGGGATCCGGCGACTCGGTGCAGGCGTTGAAGGCGGGGATCATGGAGATCCCGGACGTGATCGCGATCAACAAGTCCGACCACCCGGCCGCGAAGACGATGCTCAACGAGGTTCGGTCGATCGTCGCGCTCGGGCCGGCCGACGCGCGACCTCCGATCGTGCTCACAGAGGCACTTCGCGGAGACGGCGTCTCCACGCTGTGGGAGAAGCTTGTCGAGCACCGAGCGGGGTTGCAGCAGGATGGGGGCCTCGACGAGCGCCGGCGGCGGAACCTCGCAGCCGAGGTGTTTGCCGTTGCGTCGAGCCGCGCGCGGGCCCGCATGGAGGAGCGTGTCGCGGACGATCCCGCGCTCCGCGGCGTGCTCGAGGCCGTCGAGCAGCGCGAGCTCGACCCGCTGACCGCGGTGGACGAGATCATGGAGAAGGTCTTCGGCCTTGACGGCACCGACGATCGCTGACGTCGAGGCTGCCCGCGAGCGGCTCGACGGAGTCGCCCGCGTCACGCCGCTCTACCCGTCGGAGACGTTCACGCGGCTGTCCGGCAGGCCGGTGCTGCTCAAGGCCGAGAACCTCCAGCGCACCGGGTCGTTCAAGATCCGCGGCGCCTACAACACGATCGCGCAGCTCGGGCCGGCCGAGCGCGAGGCGGGCGTCGTCGCCGCGAGCGCGGGGAACCACGGGCAGGCGGTGGCCTGGGCGGCGCGCGAAGCTGGGCTCCGGGCGACGGTCTTCATGCCGCGCGACGCGCCGATGGCCAAGGTCGAGGCGACGCGCTCCTACGACGGGCTCGTCGAGCTCTCCGGCGAGACGTTCGAGGACGCCGCCGCTGCGGCGCAGCACTACGTCGAGCGCTCGGGCGCGACGCTCGTCCATGCGTTCGAGGACGCTCGCGTGATCGCCGGCCAGGGCACGATCGGCCTCGAGCTCTCGGAGCAGGGAGAGGAGGCGGAGACGGTCCTGATCCCCGTCGGCGGCGGCGGGCTCGCGGCCGGGATCTCGACGGCTCTGCGGGACCGCCGGCCCGGCATCCGCATCGTCGGCGTCACGTGTCAGCAGGGCGTGACGATCGCAGACGGGATCTCGGTCAAGCACCGCGGCGAGCTCGCCTCGGAGATCCTCGACCGCACGCTCGACGACGTCGTCGAGGTCGGAGACGAGGAGATCTCCGACGCGCTCCTCCTCTGCCTCGAGCGCAAGAAGCTCCTCGTCGAGGGGGCGGGTGCGGTGGGGATCGCGGCGCTTCTCGCGGGACGCGCGGGCGGGAAGGGCGCGGCCGCGATCGTCCTCTCCGGTGGGAACATCGATGCGACCACGCTCATCGCCGTGCTCCAGCACGGCCTCACGAGGGCGGGGCGGTACCTTGCGTTCCGGTCGCTCATCCCGGACCGGCCCGGCGAGCTCCGCAATCTCCTCGACCTCGTCGCCCGCGGGCGCGGGAATGTCGTCTCGGTCGACCACCACCGCGAGGGCACGACGACGACGGTGCTCCAGACCGAGGTCGAGCTCGTCGTCTCGACCCGCGACCAGGCGCATTGCGAGGAGCTCCTCGCGGCGATCGCCGCCTCGGGCTATCGGGCGGAGCGCCTCGGCCCGCCGGGCTGATCGACGTAGACGCGAGCGAGCCCGGGCCCTGCGTCGACGCGAGCGAGCCCGGGCCCTGCATCGAGGCACTAAAGGCAACGTGCCTCGACACAAG
>DASSQE010000096.1:0-3528 GCA_035702645.1 Gaiellaceae bacterium | reverse complement strand
TGATCGCCGCCGCGGTCGCGGACTGGGCGCTGCCGCGCGTGGACGTGAAGGCGGCGGTCCTCGTCGGCTCGCAGATGCGCTCGGAGACGCCGGCGGATCGCTGGTCCGACCTCGACGTCATCCTCCTCGTCGACGACCCCGAGCCGTACGCGCGCGACGAGTCCTGGGTCGCCGAGTTCGGGCGTCCCGTGCTGACCTTCCTCGAGCCGACGGCGGTCAGCGACCAGCAGGAGCGGCGCGTCCTGTACGAGGACGGCGAGGACGTCGACCTGCCGTTGATCCCGGTCGCCGCCCTCGAGCGGATCGACCGGAGCGAGGACGTGCCGTGGCTCCTGGCGCGCGGCTACCGCGTGCTCGTGGACAAGATCGACCTGGCGGGACGCCTGCGTGAGGTCGCGGCGACCGCGCGCCGGCCCGAGCCGCCGACGCAGCACGACCTCACGGAACTCGCGAGCGACTTCTGGTTCCATGCGCTCTGGACCGCAAGGAAGCTCCGCCGCGGCGAGGTCCTCACGGCCCACGGCTGTCTCGACGGTCTCCTGCTCTCGAAGCTCGTGACGCTCCTGTCCTGGCACGCGAGGGCTGTCGATCCCTCGGTGGACACGTGGCACGGGACCCGCTTCGTGGAGCGGTGGGCGGACCCGGGTGTGCTCGCGGCGCTCGAGTCCGCGTTCCCCCGGTACGACGTCCGCGACGTTGCACGTGCGCTGTGGGCGACGATCGACCTCTGGCAGGGGCTCGAGGAGGAGACGGCGAGGCGGCTCGGGCTCGTCGTCGAGCTCGACCACGCCGACCTGCGCCGGCGGATTGCCGAGGTCGTCCCGCACCCGCGCGGCCGCTCTACGCTTGGACCATGAGGCGAGTGCTCGTTCCCTCCTGTGCCGCCGGGCTCTTCGCCCTGGCCGGCTGCGGGGGCGGCGGGAACGCGACCGAGACCACGACCGTCACGACGACGGTTACCACCACCACGACTGCGCCGGCGGCGAAGACCGCGCTCCGCGTCTACTTCCTGCGCGGGGGCCAGGTCTGGCCGGTGGCGCGAGAGGTGGAGAAGACGCAGGCGGTCGGGAGAGGCGCGCTCGATGCGCTCCTCGCCGGGCCGACGAAGCAGGAGCGCACCGACCTCAAGTTGACGACGGCGATTCCCGACGGAACGCAGGTGAAGAGCCTCGCGATCTCGGGTGGAGTCGCAACGCTCGAGCTCTCGACCGCTCTGTCAGCCGAGCCGCTGTCCCAGGTCGTCTACACGCTGACGCAGTTCCCGACCGTGAAGGCGGTCGAGATCGACGGCAAGCGCTACACGCGGGCCGACTTCGAGGCGCAGACGCCGCCGATCCTCGTCGAGTCGCCGCTCTCGGGCGAGACGGTCTCGAGCCCGATCCGCGTCACCGGCACGGCGAACACGTTCGAGGCGACGTTCCAGTACGAGCTCCGCGACGCCGTCGGGAAGATCCTCTCGAAGCACTTCGAGATGGCGACGTCGGGGAGTGGGACGCGGGGAACGTTCGACTTCACCGTGCCGTTCACGGTCGACCACGCCCAGCCGGGCAGGCTCGTCCTCTACGAGGACTCTGCCGAGAACGGCTCGCAGATCCATGTCCAGGAGATCCCGCTCGAGCTGTCCCCGTAGGAGCGACCCGTACCCTTCACGCGATGCCGAACGCCCCGTGGCGCTGCTCCCAGTGCGGAACCGTGAACGAACCGGTTGCCACCTCGTGTCGCGGTTGCGGTCGCTGGCCGAGCCTGTTCGACCTTCAAGACAGTACGGTCGGTGACGCCGAGACCGCAGATCCGCGTGAGACCTTGCGCGACGAGCCTCAGGAATTCGAGGCGGACAGCGTGGGCGACTTCGAGGCCGACGCGGCCGTCCCCGTGTCAGCCGAGCCGCCGCCGGTCAGGCCGCCACAGACCGAGACGCGACCGCCCCGGCGTCGTCCAACGCGCAGCCCGGCCCAGCGCCTGGTGAGGCTGATCATCCCGGTCGCGCTGCTCCTCTACTTCCTGATCTCGTCGTACTTCTCGAATCACTAGCCAGGATCCGGGTAGTGCCCTGGCCCGGGCCACGGTGCGAGCAGGAAGAGCAGGCGGCAGCCGCCGCTGCTTCGCACCGTGCGGCGCTCGGCCGGATCGAACTCGAAGAGCGTGGCCTCGGGCGCAGCGATCGTCTCCTCGCCCGAGACGACCTCGGCCGAGCCGCTGACGACCACGATCCACGCCCGCTCGCGCACTTGGTGCTCCCCGAGCTCCTGGCCGGGGTGCAGGCTGATGAGGACGGCCCTGCTGTCCTCGGAGTCGAGCACGACCGGCGAGCGCGACCCGTTCGGCGTCTCGATCTCGTGCAGATGCCAGACGCGCATGGGGCCAATCTACCGCCCCGCGGGCCACCGGTCCTCGCCGCCCCATGACCGACGGCAGACTGACTCGCGACGCGTGGGTGACGACGCCCCGCCTCCAGCCGCGGTCGTTTCGGTGGCCGAGGAGAACGCGACGGCGTAACAGAACGCGGTCGGGAAGCCGCACCGTGTGGGTCACCGTCGACTGAGATGCGCCGCCGACCGAACGACGACGGAGCGCTGGGCTCCGCGCCGTCGAGACTCGCCGCCGCCCGGTCCCCTCAGGCGGCGAACAGCACCTCGCCGGACTCGAGCACGCGCTCGTCGCCCGCGGCGGTCTCGATCCGCAGCCTCCCGTCGCGTTCTATGTGCACTGCGCGCGCCCGCTGGCCGTCGACGGTGATCTGCCGGCCGCGCAGGAAGTCACGGGCGCCGAGCTCGCCGTAGATCGTCTCGAGCCCGCCATCACGCCAGCTGTCGTACGCGAGCTCGAGCCGGCCGAGCAGGGATCCCAGGAGTGCCGCGCGATCGTGCTCCCGCCCGGTCAGCGTCCGCAGCGAGCCGGCCGGCGTCGTCGCCTCCGCGGGAAGCTCGTCCCGTGTCTGGTTCACATTCACGCCGACCCCGACGACGACCGTTCCGTCGGCGAGCTCGGAGAGGATGCCCGCCACCTTCCTGCGGTTCAGCATGACGTCGTTCGGCCACTTGATCTGCGCGGAGAGACCCGTCGCGAGCTCGACCGCCTCGGCCGCCGCGACCGCGGCCACGAGCGAGAGCTCGGGCACGTCCCGCTCGCCCGGCGGCCGGAGGAGCACGGAGACCAGGAGCGAGCTGCCGGGCGGCGCCTCCCAGCGGCGCCTGAGACGGCCGCGGCCGCCGGTCTGGTGGTCCGTCGCCGCCGCGGCTCCTTCCGGGAGGTCCAAGCCGAGGAGCAGGGCCTGCGTCGACTCGCACTCGGCCTCGTACAGGTAGGGCACGCCGAACCGGCCGCCGAGCTGTGCCGCGACCGCCTCCGGTGCGAGCGAGTCGTTCATCCGTCAGGCCGGAGCGACGTCGTGCTTCGCCCGGCCCGAGCCGCCGGCGCCCGGCGACGCGAGGCGCTCGACGCGCACCGCGGAGACCTTGTACTCGGGCGTGCCTATGAGCGGGTCGCCCACGTCGTGCGTCAGCCAGTTCACCTTCTGCTCGGCGAAGT
>DASSQE010000095.1:0-20339 GCA_035702645.1 Gaiellaceae bacterium | reverse complement strand
TACGCGCACTTCGACGTCCAGCCGCCGGACCCGCTCGAGCTGTGGGAGTCGGGCCCGTTCGACCTCACGCAGCGCGACGGGCGCCTGTATGCGCGGGGCACCGCGGACGACAAGGGGAACATGTTCGTGCTGGTCGAGGCTGTCCGGCAGCTCGCGGAGGAAGGCGCGCTGCCGGTCAACGTCCGCTTCGCCTTCGACGGCGAGGAGGAGATCGGCGGCAGCTCGATCGTCGAGTGGGTCGAAGAGGACGAAGGCAAGGCCGACGTCGCGCTCATCCTCGACGGCGGCATGGTCCGTCGCGGCCAGCCGGCGTTCATGGTCGGCGTCCGTGGGATGGTCTACGCCCACCTCGTCGTCCGGACCGGGCGGACGGACATGCACTCCGGCATGTTCGGCGGTGTCGCCTTGAACGCGCTGCACGCGCTCATGGCCGCGCTCGCCGCTGTCGTCCCCGATGCGAACGGGCGGCTGCGAGACGAGCTTCGCGCAGGGATCGCAGCTCCGACCGCCGAGGAGCTCGAGCAGTGGGCGAGGCTGCCGTCGGGCGAGGAGCAGCTCGCGGATCAGGGCGCGACGCCGATCGCGAGCGACGCCGCCGCCGAGTTCTACGGCCGCACGTTCGCGGAGACGTCGCTGGACGTGAACGGGATCGCCGGCGGCTCGCCGGATCTCGTGAAGACGGTTCTCCCCGTCGAGGCCCGGGCGAACGTGTCCATACGGCTCGCGCCGGGCCAGGATCCCGTCGTCATCCTGGCCGCGTTCGAGCGCCTCGTTCGCGACGCCCTCCCCGCGGGCGCCGAGCTCGAGATCACGATCCGGAACACTGCCCGCCCCGCGCTGACGGCCTCCGCCGCCGACGCGTTGCGCATCGCCGCCGATGCGTTCGAGCACGTCGTCGGAGCGCGCCCGCTCCTCGTCCGCTCGGGAGGCACGCTTCCGATCTACGCGAGCCTCGTCGACCGCGGGCTGCCGACGTTCGCCACGGGCTTCGGTATCGAGAACGAGTGCAACGTCCATGCACCGAACGAGAACGTCCCCGAGGACTTCGTCGAGGTCGGTGTCGCGACCATGCGCGAGGTGTTCACCCGCCTCGGAGAGCTTGGCTCCTAGAGCGCCCTTCCCGACCTCGTTGGCGGAGGAGCTCGCGGACGAGGTCCTCGAACGCTTCCTCCGCTACGTCCGAATCGACACCCAGGCGGCGTATCAGGCAGTCGAGCGCCCGAGCACGGAAAAGCAGCTCGACCTCTCCCGGATGCTCGTGGACGAGCTCCGCGCGCTCGGGCTCGACGACGCCCAGCTGACCCCGGACTCGAACGTCTTTGCGACCGTTCCCGGCAAGCCGGGCGCTCCGGTCGTCGGGCTGATCGCGCACGTCGACACGACGCCCGACGTCACCGCCTCCGGCGTCTCGCCGATCGTGCACCGGGCCTGGGAGGGAGCGGCGATCGAGCTCCCCGGCGACTCGCGCCAGGTCCTGGAGCCGGAGGCACTCCCGGAGCTCGCGGCGCGCGTCGGGCACGACATCGTCACGAGCGACGGCACGACGCTCCTCGGGGCGGACGACAAGGCGGGAATCGCGGAGATCATGACCGCGGTCGCCTACCTCGCCGCGAACCCCGAGCGCGAGCACGCGCCGCTTCGGGTCGCATTCACCGTCGACGAGGAGGTCGGGCGCGGGGCCGAGGACTTCGACCTCGACGCATTCGGTGCCGACGTCGCGTACACGCTCGACGGCTCGGGCCTCGGCGAGCTGGAGGTGGAGACGTTCTCCGCCAGCTCGGTGCGGGTCGTCATCCGCGGGCTGTCCGTGCATCCGGGCACCGCGAAGGGGAAGCTCGTCAACGCGGTCAAGCTGGCTGCGGAGCTCGTCGCGTCCCTGCCGAGCGACCGTCTCTCGCCGGAGACGACGGAGGCCCGCGAGGGCTACGTCCATCCCCATCGGATCTCCGGGAACGCCGAGGAGGCGATCGTCGACTTCATCGCCCGTGACCACGACGACGAGCTCCTCGAGCAGCACGTTGCGCTCATCCGCGAGCTCGCGGAGAGGATCGCGCTTCGGGAGCCGCGGGCTCGGGTCGAGATCGAGGTGCGCGAGTCCTACCGCAACATGCGCCCGTTCATCGAGGAGAACCCGCGGGTCGTGGAGGCCGCGCTCGAGGCGATCCGCCGGGTGGGCGTCGAGCCGAAGCTCGCGATCACGCGCGGCGGGACGGACGGCGCCGTCCTCTCGTCGCTCGGCCTCCCGACGCCGAACCTCTTCACGGGCGGGCAGGAATACCACTCCGTCCGCGAGTGGGCGAGCGTCCAGGACATGGCCGCGGCGGCCGCGACGATCGTCGAGCTCGCAGCAGTATGGGCTGAGGGGGTGTAGGCGGGGCTCGGGTCTCGCCTTCCGGCACAAAGGGGACGTGCCCGAAGGCGAGACCCGAGCCCCGCCATGTGCGGGCGGGAATGGGAGACGGGTAGGCTCGGGACGTGGCGAGGCTGGTTGGGATCAACCACGTCGCCGTCGAGGTGGCGGACGTGGAGGAGGAGATCGCGTTCTTCTCGCGGATCTTCGACGACGTCGAGCTGCGCGGACGCGCGGGGAGGATGGCCTTCGTGGACCTGGGCGACCAGTTCGTCGCGCTCGAGTCGGTCTCCGATCCCGTGGCCGCCGGCCACTACGGGCTCGTCGTCGACGATCGCGACGAGGTCGTCGGGCGGGCGCGGGAGGTCGGGGCGCGGATGGTCGGCGGGCACGACTTCCTCGATCCCTCGGGCAACCGCTGGCAGGTCGTCGACTACCGCGACATCCAGTTCACGAAGTCCGATCGGGTCCTCGAGGGCATGGGCCTCCCGCAGCTCGAGAAGTCCGAGAAGGCGATCGCGGAGCTCCGAGCGAAAGGCCTCGCCGACTGACCGAGCGCGGTTGCCGCGGGCCGGTCCCGCTGCGACGATCGACTGCGTGAGCAAGACCGTCGTCGTCACGGGCGCCTCGTCTGGGATCGGCGCGGCGTGTGCGGCGCGGCTCGCGGCCTCCGGGTGGATGGTCTTCGGCGGCGTGCGCCGCGAGGAGGACGCCGCCACGCTGCGAGAGAAGGGGATCGAGCCGCTCCTCCTCGACGTCACCGACGCCGACCAGATCGTGGCAGCCGCGGAGTCCGTGGGCGACTCGCTCGACGCGCTGGTCGACAACGCGGGCATCGCGGTCGCGGCGCCGCTTGAGCTCGTCCCCCTGGACGAGCTCCGTCGCCAGCTCGAGGTCAACGTCGTGGGTCAGGTCGCGGTGCTGCAGGTGTTCCTGCCGGCGCTCCGGGCGGCGAAGGGGCGGATCGTCCTCATGGGCTCCGTCGGCGGCCGGAGTGCGCTCCCGTTCCTCGGTGCGTACGCGGCGTCGAAGCACGCGCTCGAGGCGGTCGCCGATTGCCTGCGGGTCGAGCTCCGGCCGTGGGGCATGACCGTCTCGATCGTCGAGCCGGCGAGCATCCGGACGCCGATGTGGGAGAAGGGTGCGGCGCACGCCGACGCGCTACGCGGACAGCTCCCCCCTGGTGCGGTGGAGCTCTACGCGACGCGGCTCACGAGGTTTCGCGAGGTCGCGCTCGCGCGCGGCCCCGGCGCCGATCCGGAGATCGTCGCGAAGGCGGTCGAGCACGCGCTCACGGCGAAGCGGCCGAAGGCGCGCTACCTCGTGGGGCGTGACGCGCACATCCGGGCGTGGATCGAGCGCCTGCCCACGCGTCTGCGCGATCGCGTGTTGACCAAAGCGTTGATCGACTGACCGTGGCCGCGGCCACAACCTTGCTCGACCGGCACCAGCGACGATGGATCGACGCGCGTCCGGCCGCGAAGCGGCCGGGTTCAGGGATTTCGCACGATCGAGATCCGTCACTCGACGGATCTCGATCCGTGCACTACTCAAGGGTGCTGATGGAGCCCGCAGCCGAGCCACTCGTGGCCGAAGCGGCGCATCTCGCGAACGATCGGCAGCAGCGCGCGACCCTTCGGCGTCAGCTCGTACTCGACCCGCGGCGGGGACTCGGCGTAGCTGCGGCGGAGGACCATGTCCTCGTTCTCGAGCCAGCGGAGGCGCTCCGCGAGCGTCCGCGGGCTGATGCGGGCGCACGAGCGCTCGAGCTCGGTGAAGCGCCGCGGCCCCTCCGAGAGGTCGTGGACGATGATGACCGTCCACTTCGAACCCACGATCTCCGCGGCAGCTGCGACGGAGCAGGTCGGCACCTCGTGTCTCGGGAGCATCGTGCGCGTGGCCACGAGCTGATTGTAGGCGGTGCCGGCTCGGCGGGTCAGGCGGGCTTCCGGGCGGTGTAGAGACGCGTGAGGACCGGCTTCACGACGCGACCTCCGAACTCGACCTCGGCGACATGCGCGATCTCGTCGAGGAGCCTCTCGCGCTCGGCGTCCTCGAGCACGATGAACGGCGAGAACGAGGCGAACAGCGCGCGGATGCCCGCCGCGTCGAACTCGTGCGTGCCGCGGATGGTGTCGAGTCGAGCGTCCTCGAAACCTGCGTCGGCGAGCGCGTGAAAGGCGCTCTTCGGGTCACGCCCGAAGCCTCGCGCGCCGGGGCTGGACGCGAGTCCGCGCACGAGCGGGTCGATCGCATCTCGGAACGGATCGGGGCGGCCTTTGTCACCGTAGTGCGTCCACCACATCGCCCACCAGCCGCCCGGCCGGAGCGCCCGCGCGATCGCGGCCAGCCCGCGCTCGGCGTCGATCCAGTGGAACGACGAGGCGGCGACGGCGAGATCGAACTCATCCGCCGCGAGCTCCACGTCCTCCAGCGGAGCCTGGCGGATCTCAACGGCGCCGTCGGCCGCGGACGCGAGATACGAGGCGAGCTCTGGATCGGGCTCGACGGCGACCAGCCGGCTCGCTCCCAGCTCGAGCAGGCGGCGGGTCACCTGGCCGGTGCCTGGGCCGACCTCGAGCGTGTGCGTCCCCGGACCGAGCCCGCAGCGCTCGCAGAGGATCTCGTACACCTCGTCGGGATGGCCGGGCCGCGCGCGGTCGTAGGCCGCCGCATCGCGTCCGAACACGCTCCGGCCGGTGCTCCGGTCGAGGACCTTCCTCGTCATGCTCAGCCCCAGGGCGGAGGGTTGTGGACCCAGCGGCCGCCGACCATCGTCGCGACCACCTCGACCGACTCGAGCTCGTCGGGCGGGCACTCGAGTGGGTCGCGCGTGAGCACGACGAGGTCTGCGAGGTAGCCCGGCAGGAGCTTCCCGCGCCGCCGCTCGTCGCCCGTGAGCCGGGCTGGGTTGACCGTCGTCGCGAGGAGCGCCTGCTCGACGCTCAGGCACTGCTCGGGGTGCCAGCCCGGCCGGTCGTCGATCGACCGGCGCACGCCCGCCCGGATGCCGGCGAGTGGATCGAGCTCCTCGACCGGAGCGTCCGACCCGTTCGCGACGAGCGCGCCCGAGTCCCACAGGGAGCGGAAGGCGTAGGCGCCGTCGGTGAGATCGGGCCAGAAGCGGTCTGCGAGGTCGCGGTCCGACGGCGCGTGCGAGAACTGCACCGAGCAGGCGACTCCGATAGCCGCGAAGCGGGTCCGGTCCTCGGGAGCGAGACACTGCGCATGCTCGATCCGCTGACGGAGCCCGAGCGGCGCCCACTCGTCCCGGGTCGCCTCGAACGCGTCCAGCGCCTCACGGTTCGCCCGGTCTCCGATCGCATGGACGCCGACCGGCCAGCCGGCCCGCGCCGCGCGGCGGACGATGTCCGCGAGCTCCTCGCCGCTCGTGATCCGGACACCGGAGCCGTCGAGCATCCAGGCGGTCTGCGACCCCAGTGTCCCGTCCATGAACACCTTCAGGTACCCGATCCGGAGGCGATCGTCACCAATCCCCGACCGGAAGCCCAGCGCGTCGAGCTCGGGGAGCCGCTCGTACGGGACCGACTGCCACACGCGCAGCGTCAGCCCCTCTCGCTCGTGGATCCGCTGGAAGATGCCAGGCGCGCCGAGCCAGCCGTCCTTGTCGTGGATCGCGCCCACGCCGCGGCTCGCGGCGATGCGCAGTCCCGCGCGCGTCGCCTCGACCCACTCGTCCTCCGGCACGTTCCCGAACCGCGCGCGGAAGTGCCAGGCCGACTCCTCGCGAAGGACCCCGGAAGGTTCGCCCACCGCGTCTCGCTCGACGACGCCGCCCTCGACCTCGAGGTCTCCGTCCGCGAGCGCCAGTGCTGCCGAGTTGATCCAGAGCGAGTGATAGTCCTTCGCCCAGAGTGCGGCCGGTGTCGGGCCTGTGACCTCGTCCAGTGCCAATGCCGTCGGCTCGGTCTCCCAGGTCGCGGACCGCCAGCCGGTCCCGCGGATCCAGCTCCCGTGGCGCGGGTGCCGCTCCACTCTGGCGAGCGCCTCGGCCAGGCTCGCAGCACCGTCGAGCCGGACGTCGCGCTGTGCGAGCGACCAGGTCGGGAAGTGGACGTGCGAGTCGGTGAACGCGGGGAGGACGCAGCGGCCGCCGAGGTCGACGACGTCGGGGCTCGGCAGCGCCTCCTCGTGTGTAGCGACGCCGCCCGCGACGCGGTCGCCCGCGACCGCGAGCGCTCGCGCGAGCGGCAGCGACGAGTCCATCGTCCGCACGACGCCGTTCTCGAGGATCATGCGCGGCGACTGTAGCCGCCCTGCCCGGTCGTTCCTGCGGTTGACGCGTCCCGCCCGAGCGTCGACAATCGAGCGCGGCCCACTCGTCCAAGGAGGCGTGCATGTCCTGGAGCCTGTCCGGAAGCTACTTCGAGACCTGCTCGTGCGATCTCATGTGCCCCTGCAACATGTCTTTCGACCACGGGGCGACGTACGACTACTGCCGGGTCACCCTCGTTTTCAGCATCGAAAAGGGAGAGATCGAGGGGACGGACGTCAGCGGACTCAACGTGGCGGCGATCGCGGACACGCCGAAGGTCATGACCGAGGGGAACTGGCGCCTCGGCATGTTCGTCGACGAGAACGCCACCGACGAGCAGATGGAGAAGCTGACCGCGGTCTTCGGCGGGCAGAAGGGCGGCCCCATGGAGGGGATCGTGCCCCTCGTCGGCGAGATGCTCGGTGTCGAGCGCGCCCCGTTCGTGGTAATCGAGGACGGCCTCAGCCACAGCGTCAAGATCGGCGACGCGATCGAGTTCGAGATCGAGGACATCGTCCCGTTCGGGATCGAGACCGGCGAGCCGGTCCGGCTCGTCGGCGTCTTCCACCCGGTCTCCTCCGAGTTCAACGCGGCCGAGGCCAAGCGGTCGAAGATCGACGCCTTCGGAATCACGTACGAAGGTAGGACCGGGCTCTCGACCTCGTCGTTCTCCTGGGCCGCCTGAGCTCGTGATCGCCTCGGTCGGGCAACGCTCGCCCGCGGGGCTCGCGGCGGCGTTCGCCGCGGTCCGGGCTCGCCTCGGGCTGGTCGCGCTCCTCTTCGGGCTCGCCGTTCTCGGCTGGTGGTGGACGTTCGACCAGATGCAGGGGATGGACGGCGGGCCGTGGACCGATCTCGGCACCTTCGGCTGGTTCCTCGGCGTCTGGATCGTGATGATGGCCGCCATGATGTTCCCGTCGGTGGCGCCGACGGTCGCGCTCTACTCGAAGCTCACGAAGAGGCGCTCGTTCGTCGCGCCGCTCCTCTTCACTTCCGGCTACCTGCTCGTGTGGGCCTCCGTCGGGGCACTCGCGTTCGCGCTCGCGGGCGCAGGTGGGTGGCTCTCGATCGGCGTCCTCTCGTGGGATCGGGCCGGTCGCTGGATCGCGGGGACGACGCTCGTCGTCGCGGCCATTTACGAGCTGACCCCGTTCAAGGACGTCTGTCTCGGCAAGTGCCGGAGCCCGCTCGGGTTCCTGCTCGGCGGCTGGCGGAGCGGCCGCATCGGTGCAGCGCGGATGGGCGCCGCGCACGCCGCGTGGTGCGTCGGCTGCTGCTGGGCACTGATGGCGGCCCTCTTCGCCCTCGGCGTCATGAGCCTCGTCTGGATGGCCGTCGTCGCCGGGTTGATCGCGCTCGAGAAGCTCCTTCCCTGGCGCCGGGTGGCCACGGTCGGGACGTTCGCGATCCTGCTCGTGCTCGGCGTGCTCCTCCTCGCGGCGCCGAACGCGATTCCCGGCCTCACCGTTCCGGGCGGTCCGTCGACGTCGATGGACCAGATGAGCCCCTAGCGAGAGGAGGCGAGATGATCGACCACGTCGGGCTGAACGTCTCCGACTACGAGACGAGCAAGCGGTTTTTCGAGGGGGCGCTCACGCCGCTCGGCTACCGCGTCGTCATGGACTTTCCGGAGCATCACGCCGCCGGCTTCGGGACGGACGACGGCAAGCCGGAGTTCTGGATCGCAGCGCGCGATCCGCGCGGGACCGGCACGCACGTCGCGTTCGTCGTCTCGGATCGCGCAGCCGTGGATGCCTTCCACCGGGCGGGGATCGCAGCCGGCGGAGAGGACAACGGCGCACCGGGCATGCGCCCCCACTACCACGAGACCTACTACGCCGCCTTCGTCCTCGATCCGGACGGGAACAACCTCGAGGCCGTCTGCCACGCGGCCGGGTAGCGGGTCGGTCCCGAGCGAGACTCCGGCCCTGTCCAGGAGCTCGGACCGAGTAGCGCGAGTCCGTCCGCACGCTCGCGCGTTAGCACCGCCATGGCGACGGGGTCTGCGTGTCACAGCTTTCGTGGAGCTTGTGTCGCACCTCCTGTGTGAGCGTGATCAGCCGTGTCGCAGAGCGTCGGGGAGCGCGGCCTGAGGAACCGCCTCTCTAGCCCCAGGCACTCGTCGTCGTCGTCGGCGCGGGTGCCGGCGCGGTCCCCTTCGTTCCGTGCTTGACCAGTGCGCCCTTCGCACTGACGACGTACCACTTTCCTTCGAACCCTTGCCCGCTCGTCTGGCCCGCCTTCGTGTCCTTGAGGAAGAAGTACAGCGGGAAGCCGGCGTACGTGACCTGGAGCTTCCCGTGCGCTGCCTTGATCGTGCCCACCAGGTGGGCGTTGGCGCCGGCACCGGCCGTCGGCTTTACGCCCGCCTTGACGAGCAGCGGCGGCCAGAACGCGAGACACGCGCCCTTGCAGACGCTGAGGCGCTTCTTGTCCGGCGTGTAGCGATACAGGGTGTGGCCGTTCTGCGCGACCAGGACCTTCCCGAACTTCGAGACCTTGGCGACCATCACGGTGCCGCGGCTCGAGCTCATCGACGCCGTCGCCGCCATCGCAGCCCCGAGACCGAGAGCCCCGATCGCGACGAGCGGGAGAGCCCACGTGAGTACACGTCTCCGCATCCCAGCTCCTTTCCTTTCGAAGATCGCTCCCGGGTACGCGCCGGACGCGTGATCGGATTGCGCAATCCGCTCCGTGGCCGTCCGCGCTAGAGGAGGTCATGGCGCGGAACCCGAGCTCGGCCTCGACAGCCTCCGGGGCGACCGCCGGCCCCACGCCGCCCGCGCCCGTATCCGCCGTCCTCTTCTTCGGTTTCGCCGTCGCGTCGATCGGGGGCCCGATCGCGCTCGTGACGCTCTTCCCGGGCACCGCCGGCGAGGCGATCGACTCCGCCGGTCTCGTCGTCCTGGTCGCGTTAGCCCTCTTCACGGCTCCACTTTGGGTCTGGCTCGCGTATTCACGCGACATCGTCTCGTCAGGCGGACTGAGCGCCTTCGTGGCTGCCTCGGCTGGCCGCCGCACAGCCCTCGTCCATGGCTGGATCTGGGCGTTCGCGTACTTCCTCTACCTGCCGTACACGGTCACCTTCGTCGTCTACGACCTGCTCGCACCCGTCTTCCCCGGCATCGACGCGTACCGCTCGTCGTTGGAGCTCGTGCTTCCGGTCGCGATCGTGCTCTTCGTGCTCGCTCCGCTGCGTCTCGTGCTCGCCGGGCTCGGCGTGGTCGCGCTCGCGCAGATCGCCGCCATGCTCGTGCTCGCCGCTGTGGTTCTCTCGCACACGGGGGCGCACGTGGCCGCACGTCCCGAGGCGAACGGGACCGCGAAAGCGGCGGCAGCGACGGCGTTGCTCTTCATCTGCTCGAGCCTCGCGCTCTACCTCGGCGCCGAGGTGCGCGGCGGCAGCCGGACGGTGCGACGCGGCCTCGTGTGGGCGGTCGCGCTCGTCGGGGGCGCTTTCTTCGTCGCCGCGATCCCGCTCTCGCGTGTCCCCGACCCGATTCGCGAGGCCGCGGTCCCGGGCGCCTCGATCGCCCAGGCGTACGGCGGTCGCGATCTGGCTGTCGTCGTCGGCCTGCTCACCGCAGCGAGCACCCTGGGCCTGATCGTCGCCGAGTACCTCGCGCTGGCGCGACTCCTGCATTGGCTGCACGGGCCTCCCGTTCGAAGCGTGCTCAAGTGGATCGCCGTGCCGTTCATCGCGGCCGACGCCGCCTCGCTCCTCGATCCGAACCGGTTCTACGACGACCTGCTCGAGGTCTCGCTGGCGGCGCTCTTCGTGTCACAGCTCATGGTCTTCCTCGCGTTCCCTCGGTACCGGCGGGGAGCGATCGCCGTGGGCGCGGCCGCCGTGGCATCGGGCCTCGTCGCCTGGGGTCTGTGGACGCTCGTCGCGGGCAGCGCGTCGAGCTGAACGGCACAGGACTGCGAGCACCCTCGAGGCGGTCTGCGACGCGGTGGAGTAGCGCGAGCACAGCACTAGACTGCGGCCGTGCCTTGGGAGCCGCTGACCGACGAGCAGCTCGAGATCCGGGCGCTCGTCCGCGCGCTCGCGCGGGAGCGGATCGCGCCGCGTGCAGCCGAGATCGACGCCTCGCACGAGTTCCCCTGGGACGTCGTCGAGCTCTTTCGCGAGCACGAGCTCTTCGGGCTCCTGTTCGAGGAGCGCTTCGGCGGCTCGGGGACCGGAACCCTGCTCTCGCTCGTCGTCATCGAGGAGATCTCGAAGGTGTGTGCGACGAGCGGTCTCCTCCTCGCAGTGCAGGAGCTCGGCTCGCTCGGGATCAAGCTCGCGGGGCGCGAGGAGCAGAAGGAGCGCTTTCTCCCTCGGCTCGCCTCCGGCGAGTCGCTCGCCGCGTACGCGCTGACCGAGGCGGGTTCGGGCTCCGACTCCGCGGCCATGCGGACGACGGCGCGGCGGGACGGAGACGACTACGTCCTCGACGGTTCCAAGCGCTTCATCACGAATGCTGAGGTTGCGAGCCTGTACACGGTCTTCGCGAAGACCGACCCGGACGCCGGCCACGCGGGCATCTCGGCGTTCGTGGTGGAGGCGGACACGCCCGGATTCGATGTCGCCCGGCTGGAGCCGAAGATGGGGATCGCGGGCTCGACAACGGGCGAGTTGACCTTCGACGCCGCGCGCGTCCCGGCGGCGAACCTGCTCGGGGAGGAGGGCGAGGGCTTCAGGATCGCGATGCGGATCCTCGACCGCTCGCGCCCCGGCGTCGCCGCGCAGGGCCTCGGCATCGCCCAGGGCGCGACGGACTACGCGCTCGAGTACGCCCGCACGCGCGAGACGATGGGGAAGCCGATCGCCGAGCACCAGCTGATCGCGGCCAAGCTCGCGGACATGGAGACGCGGTGCGAAGCCGCGCGCGGGCTCCTCTACCGCTTCGGACGCATGGTCGACGAGGGCGCGCCCGACGCCGAGCTGACGAAGGCCTCGGCGATGGCGAAGCTCGCGTGCACCGACGCGGCCATGTGGGTGACCACGGAGGCGGTGCAGGTGCTCGGCGGCTACGGGTACATCAAGGAGTACCCGGTCGAGCGGATGATGCGCGACGCCAAGATCACGCAGATCTACGAGGGCACGAACGAGATCCAGCGGCTCGTGATCGCGCGGGAGATGTTGAAGGAGTCGCGCGCCTTCCTCCTCGCCGGCGTCGCGTAGCAACGCCGGCGAGTCCTAGAAGGCCTATCGGCGGACCGAGGTGCCGGCGGTCTCCCCGCCGCCGGCACTCCTTCGCTCTCGCCCGGGGCTGCCCGGGCGAGCCGTCTCCCCCGGATCAGCCCTGCCCGCAGTGGACGAGCGCGTTCAGGCACCCGTTGACGAGGCGCCGGAGCGCGGGCTGCTGCCACGCGTTGAAGAAGTCCCCGTGCCCGCTCAGCTGGCCGCCGGAGGCGAGCGAGACGTCGCTGCCGCCCTGGATCGGGTAGCGGTAGATCAGCTCGATCGCCGGGACCGCGACCGGATGGCTCGCCGGGCAGCGGTTGGCGACCGGGTACGCCATATGGCTCTTGTGGTCGGCGCTGTCGAGCGAGTGCCCGTCCCAGCAGCTCGGGAACCTGACGTGGAGCCGCAGCATCGTCCGGCGGCCGGACGGGCACGTCGGAACGGTGCTCGTGGGCCTGGCGTCGCCCTCGACTCCGCAGTTCCAGTACGTGACGCCGAGGCTCTGCCGCGCCGTGGCGGCGGAGTCGCCGGCGATCATCTTCAGGCCGCTCGGGAACGGCCGCACCGCCGCGAGCGTGTTCCGCCGGTAGTAGATGGTCGCACCGACCGGGAGGACCTGCGCGGTTCCCTGGTACAGCGTCGGCATCCAGTACGCGGCGGTGTCCGCGACCTTCTTGCACGTCGTGCCCGCCGCCTGGAGCGAGGCGAGCGTCGAGAGCGCGTTCGTCGACACGTTGCCGACGAAGCTGTGGTCGTGCGACATCCCCGGCATCCCAGCATGGACGATCGGGTCGTCCGGGGCCCGGTGGCTGAAGGCGCAGTTCTCGACGAAGTTGACCGCCTTCAGGTCGGCGTGTGTCACCCGATGCGCGTTGCCCGGCATGCCGACGGCGAGCGCTGCCGATGCGACCGCGGCGGCCGCGAGTGCGGCACCCGTCGCGACGAAGAGCGGTGTTCTCACTCCGAAACCTCCCCGGACGATTGACTCGGGCGAAGTCAGACACCGAAGCGTTCGGTTTCGTTCAGGAATCTGTGACCCGCCCGTAAGCATTTCGTTCGGATGCAGCCCGCTCCGTCGGGGCTCGGCCGGCGGAGTTCCACTCGGGCACCGCCGGGTCGACCACGTCCGCCCTTGACGCGGCCGACGATTTGCGCTAATAACTCTCTTTATCTAACAGACTAGATAATTAGAGGAGAGATGATCTACTTCCATCTCGATGCGCGCTCCGGCGTTCCCACGTACCTCCAGCTCGTGCAGCAGGTCAGGCAGGCCGTTCGCCTCGGGATCCTCCGGCCCGGCGATCAATTGCCGACGGTGAAGGAGGTCGTGAGCAGCCTCGCGATCAACCCGAACACGGTTCTCAAGGCCTATCGCGAGCTCGATCGCGAGGGGCTGGTCGAGGGACGCCGCGGAGTGGGGACCTTCGTCTCGGGCGAGCCTCCTTCGCCGCCGCCCGAGGGAGTGAAGGAGCTTCGCGTCGCGCTGCAACGCTGGGTCGCCAAGGCGAAGGCGGCCGGCCTCGACGAGGAGGGCATGACAGTGCTCTTCGACGACACGGTGCGTCCCCCGATCACCTCGAGAGTCGCATGAGCTCGAGCGCTGTCCTCGAGACTGACGGCCTCGGCAAGCGCTACGGCTCGAAGTGGGCCTTGCGGGACTGCTCCCTGGCGATCCCTGCCGGTTCGGTGACCGCGCTCGTCGGACCGAACGGCGCGGGCAAGACCACGCTCCTCCAGCTCGCGGTGGGTCTCTCCGAGCCGAGCGCCGGCAGTGTGCACGTGCTCGGTCGATCGCCCCGCGCCGAGAGCCACTCGGTGCTGCCAGCCGTCGGCTTCGTCGCCCAGGAACACCCGCTCTATCGCGGGTTCACCGTCGCCGAGACGCTCAAGCTCGGCCGTAAGCTCAATCCCGGCTGGGACGAGGCTGTTGCGATCGAGCGAGTCGAGCGCCTGAGCCTGCCTCTCGACCAGAAGGTCGGAAAGCTCTCCGGCGGACAACAGGCGCAAGTCGCGCTCACGCTTGCGCTTGCGAAACGGCCGGAGCTGCTCGTCCTCGACGAGCCGATCGCTTCGCTCGATCCGCTCGCACGGCGCGAGTTTCTGCAATCCGTGATGGCAGTCGTCGCCGAGACCGGGACGACTGTCGTTCTCTCCTCGCACATCGTGGCCGATCTCGAACGGGTGTGCGACCACCTCGTCATCCTCGCGCTCGGTCGGACGCAGCTCGTCGGTCCGATCGACGAGATTCTCGCGAGCCATCGCCTACTGACCGGCCCGCGCACCGATGCGGAAGCCGTCGCGCGCGTGCACGAGGTGATCCGTGAAGAGCACACCGAACGCCAGACGACGCTCCTCGTTCGAGCCAACGGCCACGTCTACGACTCCCGCTGGCAGCTCAACGAGGTCGACTTGGAAGAGATCGTGCTCGCGTACCTCGGCCACCGAGGCAGCGCACCCATGTCGCACGAGACGTTCCGGGAGGCGATGACGGGATGATCTGGGTCGGCTGGCGCCTGCAGCGCACCGAGGTGTTGATCGCCGCTGCGATCGTTGCCCTCCTCGCGGCCCTCCTCGTCCCAACGGGCGTCGAAATCGCCTCCACCTACCACCGCGACGGCCTCTCCGCCTGCCTCGGCCAGAACACCTCCGACGGCTGTAACCAGGCGATAGACGCGTTCACATCCCAGTTCGACCGGCTCCGCAGTCTCATCGCCTGGTTCACCCTCGTCCCCGGGCTGACCGGGGTGCTGCTGGCGGCGCCGTTCGTTCTCGAGCTCGAGCACGGCACCTACCGACTCGCGTGGACGCAGAGCATCACCCGACGCCGCTGGATCGTGAGCAAGCTCGGCCTTTCGATCGCGGCAGCGCTTCTCGTCGCGCTCGGGCTCACGCTCCTGGAGACCTGGTGGCACGCCCCCTTCGTCCACCTCGAGGGGCGAATGGACAACAGCGTGTTCGACTCCGAAGGCACTGTCATCTTTGGGTACACGCTGTTCGCGCTCGGACTCGCGACGGCGGTCGGAGCAGTCTGGCGCCGTGCCGTGCCGGCGCTCGTCGTCGCGTTCGCCGGGTACTTCGCAGCGCGGATCTTCGTCGATACGTGGCTGCGTCAGCGCCTGGTCACACCGCTCTCTGTGACCTGGCCGGTTCTGGTGCGTGACCACGGAGGGCCCCGAAAGGGTGGTGAGCCCGCAAGTCTCAACCACGCCTGGGTCATCAGCGAGAACCCGAGCGACAGGTTTGGGCACCCGGTCTCCGTTCTCGCCGGGTTCTGCAGCAAGGCGCAGGTGATCAGTGGGAACTGTCTCCCCCACAAAGCCAGCGGCTACATGCATGTCGTGTACGAACCGGCAAGCCGCTTCTGGCTTCTTCAGGGCCTCGAGACCGCGATGTTCGGTGGCATCGCGCTCGTCTTGATCGGTTTCGCGGTCTGGTGGGCGCACGAGCGGATCTGAGCGTGCTCAGGTGCCCTGAACACGCCTCCGGACGCGCCAACGTGTCGCTCGTCGTGGTGTGCATCGCCCTCACCGCGATCGCGCTGGCGGCGATTGCCGGTGTTTTTCAGTCGGGCCAGGCGGATGCCGCGTCGGCGTCCGTCGACGCGTCTCGCAGCGGCACCGACGACTGCGCCTCCCTGACGAGCTGCTACGGCGCGCGCCAGCTCGAAACGGCGTACGGCATCCTGCCGCTCCTCGAGCACGGGACGAACGGCCGAGGCGAGACCGTGGTGCTCCCCGAGCTTGCAGAGCCGGAGTTTCCGCTGCCGACGAGCGACATCCGTCGCGATCTGGCCGACTACGACAGGTTGTTCGACCTGCCCGCGGCCCGAGTTCGGGTCGTCAGCACGCTCGCGCCCTCGGCCTCGCCGTGGTTGGCCAACGGCGAGGAGGTGTTGGACACCGAGATGGTGCACGCCGTCGCCCCCGGCGCCACGATCGTCGAACTGCTGGTCAAAGGCACGTCGCTCGACACGGCAGCACGTTCGATGTCCGCCGCCGTTTCCGCCGTGCGGCTCGGGTCGTCGCTCGGAGGTGTCATCTCGATCAGCGCTGCGGGCCAGACCGGTGGGGAGCATTGCGACAGCCACCGCGAGGTCGCGACGTTGCACGCTGCTCTGCAAAGCGCCGCCGCCCACCACGTCACCGTCGTCGCCGCCTCCGGGGACATCGGTGCGGTGGGCGAGCCGTGTCGGGTGATCCGGGGCCTGACCGGCGGACCGTTCTCCCCGGTGAAGGAAGCCAACCTGCCCGCGTCGGATCCGCTCGTCCTTGCCGCGGGTGGGACCGATCTCACCGCCCGCCCCTCGACCGGCGCGTACATCGGCGAGAGTGCCTGGGGCCTCCCTTGCGGGCAGCCGGGCAGCCACTTCCAGGCATCGGGAGGTGGCTTCAGCCGCGTCTTCCCGCGGCCCGACTACCAGGACAACGTGCCTGGAATCGGAGCGTACCGAGCCGTGCCCGACGTGGCCGCTGTCGCTTGCCCTCAACCCGGAGTGGCGGTGGTCACCGCGGACGGCGCCGGTGGGTACACCGTCAGCGGGCACGGCGGAACCAGCGCCAGCGCCCCGATCTGGGCCGGCCTCGTCGCTCTCGCCGACCAGTACGCACATCGTCGACTCGGCTTCGTGAACGCGGGCCTCTACCGGATCGGCCGCAGCCACAGCTACCGCTCGGTGCTTCACGACGTCACCGCGGGGAACAACTCGGCGCGCTTTCCGCCCGAGACGATCAGCGGCTACGACGCTGCTCGCGGCTGGGACCCGGTGACAGGGTGGGGCAGCCCGAATGCGAGCGTGCTCGTCCCGCTCCTTGCCCACAACGTGCATCCCGGCGACGCCAGAGGTCTCTAGGCGCCGGGAGCACGACCGCCTCGAAAGCGCCCTCGGTCTGAGCGACGCTCGGGAAGGTCGCTGCACGAGAATCCGCTTCGACTGACCGTGCAGGCGCCGTATTGACGGCGGAACGAGATCGGTCATAAGATCGCCGCGACATGCGTCGGGAGACTGCGGCTCTCCTTTCTGTATGCGCGATCGTTCTCGCTGTCGTCTCGGCGGCCGGCGCCTATTCCTCTGCGCCCGCGAGGGCCAAGATCACATCGGTCGCCTTCAAGAACGTGAACGGCCCGAGCCCGCAGGTGACGATCCACGGCTCGGGCTTCGGAGCACGACCGGCGCACGACCCTTCGTATCCTCCGACTCCTCCGCAAGGCAACACGCCGCCGTATGGATGCTCGGAGACGGGCAAGGTGGGCTGGAACTACGGAACGCAGCTGTGGATCTCGATCACTTCGACTACCCACTCGGCGTGGTCTGCTGGTCGCTACCGCCCAGCGTTGAACGAGCTCGACTGCATCGGGCTCACGATCGTCAAGTACACGGGGAACAAGGTCGTCTACCGCCTCGGAGCTGGATACCGCGAGGGCGGCTACAAGCTCGTCGCGGGCGATCACTACGTCGTCTCCGTGAAGACCGCCAAGAAGCGCGGCGTCGTCCGCTAGCACTCCCGCGCCGTCGTCGTCCTCAGGCGGCGGTGCCACCGTCTTCGGCCGCGGGCGGCAGCGTCGCGCGCGGGTAGCGGGCGCGGATCGCGTCGACGAACGTTGCCAGCCGGTCGGCGAGGGCCGCCTCTCGGATCTCGAGCACGTTCTCCGCGTTCCGCTCGCCGGAGCGCGAGAAGTTGAAGCTCCCGACGAAGACCGTGTCGTCGGCGACGACGACCTTGGCGTGCATGTAGTCGTGCACCGCCGTCGGCGACCAGGGCGTCGAAGTCTTTCCGCTGAACTCCGCGCCCACGAGGATCTGGCGCAGGAGCGGGATCTTCCACGCGCTCACGCCGTTCGTCCGCCACTGCAGGAAGACCTCGTCCACCTGCGTGTCGTCGATCACGCCGGCGACCGAGCAGCGCTTCTCGTTCACGACCTCGACGAGCGTCCCCAGGATGGGGCCTGACGAGAGGACCGGGGATGCGATGCGCACTCGCTCGCGCGCCTTGCCGATCGCCTTCGCGACGCGGTGCGAGAGCGCGTCCCCGTGCTCGGGGCAGAACCACGCCCTGACCCGCGCCTGGCCGACGTCCTCCGGCCGAGGCTCGGCCTTCCCGCTGTGCTCGACGAGACCGGTCTCCCAGAGCCCCTCGAAGACGAGCGTGTACGCGTAGGCGATCTCGCGCGAGTCGACGGTCACGATCACGTTCTCCTGGCGCGACCAGGAGTCGTCCGTCCAGTTCGTCGAACCGCCCCAGACGGCCTCGCCGTCCCGGACGACGAACTTGTGGTGCATCAGATCCGGGACGCCCGCGACCCCGCGCGTCGGGACGGGTAGCGCCTCGATCGCCTCGGGCGTCGACTCCGGGGGAGGGGGGACCGGGATCGGCCCGTGGTGGTCGACGTTGTACGCGATCCGGACCGCGACTCCCCGCTGCGCGGCCGCTAGGAGCGCGGCCAGCACGAGCCCGCCCGCATCCGTCTCGAAGCGGACGTCGTAGAGCGCGATGTCGAGGCTCTTGCGAGCGGTGGAGAGGAACGCCGCGATCCCGCGAGCGACGTCGGCGGGGCGCTGGCCGCCGTCGGTGAGCGTCTCGAGCCCGATCGGCGTCTCGGGCGCGACGGGCTCGGCCACGGGTCGCAGCCTACAACCGGATCCCGAGTGCCGCCGGCCCAGGGCTCGGGTCTGCTCTTAGGCCGCGTTCAGACGTGTCTCACCGTTTTCTCATCGTCGGTCCGTACCGTCGGCCGCATGACCACCTCGCCCGAGGGAAAGGCGCTCGCCCGGCGGCGTCATCACGCGCGGCTCGCCATGCTGAAGAAGCGGACGACGATCGCATCCGTGCTCGGATTCGCAGCGCTCCTCGGTCTCGTGACCCAGCACGCAGTCAAGGGCGCCTCCGGGGCGACGGCGACGACGGCGCAGCGCTCGAGTCGCAGCGCGACACGAGCGACGAGCTTCTTCGACGCCGGAGCCGGAGGTTTTGCGTTCGACGAAGGCTCGACCTCGACCGAGAGCGCACCGCCGGCCGCCACCTCGCCACCGCCCGTCGCGCAGTCGAGTGTCTCCTGAGCTCGCGATCCCGGCCGCGATGCGCTCGTACCGCTTCGCCGCCATGGGATCGGAGGCGCACGTCCTCCTGCCGTCGGACCGCGGAGACGCGATCACGCCGGTGCGCGAGCTGTTCGCCGACTGGGAGGCGAGGCTCAGCAGGTTCCTCCCGGACAGCGAGCTCTCGCGCCTGAACGCGCGCGCCGGGCAGCCGGTCGTCGTCGGCCGTGTGCTGTTCGACGCGATCTGGGCGTCGGTGGCGGCTGCGCGCGTCACCGACGGGATCTTCGACCCGACGCTCCTGCCCCAGCTCCGCCGGATCGGGTACGCGGAGTCGTTCGATCGCACGCGAGAGGCCGTCCCCGCGGTCGACGCCGAGCCGAGCCCCGGCGGCGACTGGCGGAAGATCGTCCTCGACCGCCGGTCGCGGACGGTCGAGCTCCCCGCCGGATGCGCGGTCGATCTCGGTGGGATCGCGAAGGGCATGGCGGCGGACGCCGCGCTCGACCTCGTGAGAGCGCGTGGCGTCGGTGCGGCTCTCGTCAGCGCCGGTGGAGATCTCTGCGTGCTCGGGCTCCCGCCGGACGCGGGCGCATGGCACGTCCTCGTCGGAGACGACTTCACGGGCGACGTGGTGCCACTCGTTCGCGGCGCTCTCGCGACGTCGGGTAGCACGCGCCGGGCGTGGTTGCAGGGAGGCGTCCGTCGGCACCACCTGCTCGATCCGCGGACGGGTGAGCCCGCTGCGAGCGGTCTCCGCGAGGTGACCGTCGCTGCGTCCACAGCTCAGGCGGCGGAGGTCGCGGCCACTGTCGCCTTCGCGCTCGGGCCGAGGCTCGGCGCCGAGCTCCTCTCGGCCCGGCGGCTCGCAGGCCGTCTCACCCACGAGGACGGCACGATCTCGACCGTCGGCCCGTGGCCGACGCGTGTGCCGACTGCCGCGTGACGACCTGGAGCGCAGTCACCTGGGACACGGCGCGGGCGGGCGGGTTCGCTGCGTACGTCCTCCTCACGGCCGGCGTCTCCGTGGGTCTCGTCCTCCGCAATCGCTGGCAGAGCACTCGCTGGCCCCGCCTGATCACGAACGAGCTGCACGGGTACCTCAGCCTGCTCGCGCTCGTCTTCATCACGGTGCACGTCCTCGCGGTGCTCGTCGACCCGTTCACGAGGTTCGGCCTCGCGGAGGTGCTCGTCCCGTTCGCCTCGCACTACCGCCCGTTCTGGATGGGACTCGGCGTGGTGGCGCTCTACCTGCTCCTCGCCGTCTGGGTGAGCTCGCGCCTCCGTGCCCGAATCGGCTTCCGCACGTGGCGGACGATCCACGTGCTCGCGTACGGCGTCTACGTCGCGGCGACCGTGCACGGGCTCGGGACCGGAAGCGACACCAGCACGGTCTGGGCACCGATGCTGTATGCGGTCAGCATCCTCCTCGTCGGTGGGCTGACGGTGCGCCGCTTGCTAGTCCCGGCCGGCGCGGGGCAGGCTCCACGACCCGTTCTCGCAG
>DASSQE010000094.1:0-5588 GCA_035702645.1 Gaiellaceae bacterium | reverse complement strand
ACGCAAGGAACGGAGACGAACGCGGGCCGGCGCGCCGTACCTCGCCCTCGAGCTCGCGGACCCGAGCGGACGGATCGACGCCCGTGTCTGGAGCGACGTCGACCTCCTCGACACGCGGTTCGACGAGGGAGATGCCGTGCGCGTGCTCGGTCGGGTCGAGCGCTTCGGCGGCCGTCTTCAGCTCCAGGTGCGGGTGGTCGAGGCGGTCGAGGACGCGGACCCGAGCGAGCTCACGCCCTCGCTCAGGCGCGACGCGGACGAGCTCGACGGCTTCCTCGAGTTCCTGGCCGACGAGATCTCGCATCCGGGTCTCTCCGCCGTCGTCGGCTCGTTCCTCCGGGACGAGCGGATCCGCGCGGCGCTCCGCGCGCTGCCCGCGGCAGGCGCGGACGGCCACCACGGCTACGCGGGTGGCCTCCTCGAGCACACGGTCGGGGTCGCGACGCTCTGCCGCGAGACCGCGCAGCTCCATCCGCGGCTTCGCCACGACCTGCTCCTCGCAGCGGCGCTTCTGCACGACATCGGGCGCATCCGCGAGCTCCGCGGCGGGCCGACGTTCGCCCGGACGGAGGAAGGGCGCCTGCTCGGGCACGTCCATCTCGGACTGCGCATGATCGAGGAGCGCGCTTCCGGGCTCGAGCCCGACGCGCTCGCGGAGCTCCTGCACGCCGTCGCCTGCCACCACGACCGCCAGTCGGCACGGACAGCCGAGGCGGCCGTCCTCTACCACGCGAACCAGCTCGACGCCCAGGCCGCGACCCGCCCCGTCGGGGACGACTGACACCAGATGGCGCTGCTGGCGCTGTGCGGCGCCGCCTCCTGGGGCGCCGGAGACTTCCTGGGCGGCCTGGCCTCCAGGCGCGCGCCTGTGCTCGTCGTGCTCGCGGTCTCCCAGGCGCTCGGGCTGGCGGGTGTCGCGCTCTGGGTGCTCGTCTCCGGAGATTCGTTCCCTGGAGTGGACGAGCTCCTGCCCGCTGTCGCCGCTGGAGCCGCCGGGCTGCTCGGGCTCGGGGCGCTCTACCGCGGATTCGCCGTCGGTGCGATGGGAATCGTGGCGCCGATCTCCGCCGCATCGCCTCTCGTCCCGCTCGTCGTCGACGCCGCTCGCGGGACGATGCCCAGCGCGCTCCAGGGAATCGGGATCGTTCTCGTCCTTGGTGGAGTGGCGACGGTCTCGTTCGAGTCCTCCGCATCCGGCTCCTCGCGGATCGCCTCCGGCGCAGGACTGGCCGCGCTCGCAGCGCTCGGCTTCGGGCTCTTCGTCGTCGGCATCGGTGCCGGAGCGGAGCACGGCGCCGCGTGGGCCGTCGTCGCCGCCCGGTTCACGTCGGTGACGCTCGCCCTCGTCGCGGTGCTCGTGACGTCGACCTCGCTGCGCACCGCGCGACCCGTGCTCCCACAGCTCGTTGCGGTCGCCGTGTTCGACACCGGAGCGAACGTCCTCGTCGCCGTCGCGACGACACGAGGGCCGATCGGGATCGTGGCGGTGCTGAGCGCCCTCTATCCGATCGTCACGGTCGTTCTCGCTCGCGTGTTCCTCGGCGAGCGGTTGTCCGCCTCGCGCCGGGCGGGAGGCGTGATCGCAATCGCGGGAGCCGCGCTCGTCGCCGCGGGCTGAGCCAAGCGCGCATTCGATCGATTGCGGTCGCGAGCTTCGCCGGCGCGGTGCGATGGGCGTCTCGTGCAGACCTACGCGTGACTCAGACGTTGAAGCGCACGTTGAGGACGTCGCCGTCCTCGACGACGTAGCCCTTCCCCTCGAGCCGCTGAAGCCCGCGCCGGGCCGCCTCCGCATGCGAGCCCGCCTCGAGGAGATCGTTCCAGCGGATCACCTCGCAGCGGATGAAGCCGCGGGCGATGTCCGAGTGGATCGACTCGGCCGCGTCGAGCGCGGTCTCGCCGTGCCGGAGCGTCCACGCCCGCGCCTCCGTGTCGCCGACCGTGAAGAACGAGATCAAGCCGAGCGCGTCCTTGAGCTGCCGGACGACCTCGTCGAGGGCAGAGGGGCCCTCGCGGAACTCGGCGGCGTCCTCGGGCGAGAGCTCCGCGAGCTCCATCTCGAGCTCGCAGTCGATCCCGCCGAGGCCGTTGACGATGGGGATGAACGGCTTCGTCGTCAGCGGCTCGAGCTCTCCGGGAAGCTCGCCGGGCCACTCGGAGAGCGGCTTCCCCTCCTCGAGCAGGGTGAGGAGCTCCTCGAGACGCGACACTTCCTGCCGCTTCGCCGGGTCCCCCGACTTCGCCTCGTTCCGGACCCGTTCGAGCCGTCGCTCGACGTGGTCACGGTCGGCGAGGAGGAGCTCGAGCCGAATCGCCTCGAGATCGCGCTCGGGGTCGGCGTCGTGAGAGAAGCCGTCGGCGACGGCCAGCAGAGCGTCCGACTGTCGGAGACCGCCGAGAAGCGCGCCGCCCGTACCCGGCACGTCGACCACGCGGATCGCGGCGGGCGTGACCTTCTTCGACCCGATCAGCGCGGCGAGCCGGTCGAGCCGGTCGTCCGGAATCGTCGCGACGCCGACGTTCGGCTTGTCCGTCACCGACGCGTACGCCGTCACCTCCGCCCCGGCGTGCGTGAGCGCGTTGAAGAGCGCCGTCTTGCCCGCGTTCGGCAGGCCGACGATCCCGACCTGAAGCGGCACGGGCTGCTAGTCGCCGAAGCCGACGCGCCCTTCGCGGGCGAAGCGCTTCACGTACAGCACGCGGGGGACGACGACCTGCACGGTGCCGTCCTGAGCGTCGAGCGAAAGCGCCGCGTTCGCAGCGCTGCCGACCGCTCGCGCCAGCTCGTCCGCACTCGGTGCGGTTACGAGAGCACTCAGGATCTGTCCACCCTCGAGGCCGACCTCGATTCGGACGTAGGAGTCTTCAGCCACCGGACACCACCTCCGTCAGGACGCCGTGCACGGCGTCGGGATGCACGAATGCGACCTCCAGCCCGAGCAGTCCGGGCCGAGGCGCGAAATCGATCAGCTCCGCTCCCGAGGACGCGAGCTCCTCGAGCGTCGCGCGGATGTCGTCCGCCTCGTACGCGACGTGGTGCATGCCGGGCCCGTGCTTCGCGAGGAAGCGACCGACCGGCGAGTCCTCCGCCGTCGCGGAGAGAAGCTCGACCCGGCCTCCGCCGACGAGCACGAACGCCGCCTCCACGTCGTCCGAGTCGAGGGAGGCACGATGCTCGACGCGGGCGTCGAAGAGCTTCTCGTAGGTCGCGATCGCCTCGTCCAGGTCCTGAACCGCCATGCCCACGTGATGGATGCCGCGGAGCGCCACGCGCGCGATGCTACTCGTCGGCCGCCCGGCGGCCGCGTGGTCGCCTTCAGTCGCGAAGCGGAAGCGCGCGCACGACGCCGACGGTCTCCGACGAGCGCGACTCGACCCTGACGTCCGAGAGGATCGTCTCGAGCTCCGCGCGGTCGAGCGTCTCCCGCTCGAGCAGCGCCTCCGCGACGCGGTCGAGCGCCGACCGGTGCTTCGCGAGGAGCCGCTTCGCTTCCGCGTAGGCGTCGTCGGTCAGGCGGGCCTGCTCGGAGTCGCGCAGGCGCTTCGACTCCTCGGAGAGCGCGTAGTTGTCGGCACGCATCGTCCGCGCCGGAGCGATCTCGGACATGCCGTACTCGAATACCATCGCGCGCGCGAGCGCCGTCACGCGCTCGAGGTCGTTCGCCGCTCCGTTCGTGATCCTCCCGAACACGACCTCCTCCGCCGCCCGCCCGCCCAGGAAGACGGTCATGAGATCGAGGAGCTCCTCGCGCGTATGCATGTACCGGTCTTCCGCGGGTGTGTTCAGCGTGTAGCCGAGCGCCTCACCGCGGGAGACGATCGTCGCCTTCTGTGCCGGGAAGAGATCGCCGACGAGGTGTGACATGACCGCATGCCCGGCCTCGTGGTAAGCGAGGATCCGCTTCTCCTTCTCGGACACGACCCGGCGCTGGCGGAGCCCAGCGACGATCCGCTCCATCGCAGCGTCGAAGTCGCCCTGGCCGACGTACTGCGCGCCGTTGCGCCCGGCGAGGATCGCCGCTTCGTTGCAGAGGTTGGCGAGATCCGCTCCCGTGAGGCCCGACGTGTGCTTGGCGATACGACCGAGGTCGACGTCCGCAGCCAGCGGCTTCGTGCGCGTGTGGACGCGGAGGATCGCTTCGCGGCCCCCGACGTCGGGAGCGGCGACGAGCACCTGGCGGTCGAAGCGACCCGGTCGCAGGAGCGCCGGATCGAGGTCCTGCAGCCGGTTCGACGCAGCCATGACGACGACCTCGTCGCGGACGCCGAACCCGTCGAGCTCCACGAGCAGCTGGTTCAGGGTCTGGTCGTGCTCGCGGTGGGCGCCGCCGGTCGCCCTCGTCGTCCCGACGGCGTCGAGCTCGTCGATGAAGACGATCGCTGGAGCGTTCTTGCGCGCCTCCTCGAAGAGCTTCCGGATCCGAGCAGCACCCAGGCCGGCGAACATCTCCACGAAGGACGCCGCGCTCGCCGAGTAGAAGTTCGCGCCGGACGCGCTCGCGACCGCCTTCGCGAGCAGCGTCTTGCCGGTGCCCGGCGGGCCGTGCAGCAAGATCCCGCGCGGCACGCGCGCACCGAGCTTCTCGAAACGGCGGCGGTTGCGCAGGAAGTCGACGACCTCCTCGAGCTCCTCCGTCGCCTCGTCGAGCCCGGCGACGTCGGCCCAGGACACGTTCACCTGCGAGCCCTTGACGACCGGCGCCGGTTTCGCCCGCGGCATGAAGCGGAGGGTGTAGAGGAGAAGGACGATCACGATCCCGAAGAACAGGATCGGGAGCCACGTGATCAGGGTGTCCTGGAGATCGACCACCTCGTGTCCCGTATCGGCAGGCGCTGCGCCGCCCTCAAGACAGGGTGACGCCACGACACCACGAGGGCGCTAGCGTTGCAAGCGTGCCGAGCGAGCTCCCGCTCCCGCAGCACGCCGACGCCGCCTCCGTCGGCTCGGTCTGGCGAGTTCCCTACGAGAGCCGCTTCCACGAGGCTCTCGCGTGGGCGGAGGAGCATGCGATCCGCCCCGCGGCGACAGATGCGATGCGCGTGTGCCTGCTCTGCGTCGACCTCCAGAACACGTTCTGCACTCCGGGCTTCGAGCTCTTCGTCGCAGGGCGCTCGGGGACGGGCGCGCTGGACGACAGCGTCCGCGTCTGCGAGTTCCTGTACCGGAACCTGGCGGCGATCACCGAGGTCGTGGTGACGCTCGACACCCACCAGGCGTTCCAGATCTTCCACGCCCCGTTCCTCGTCGACGCGGACGGGCGGCACCCGGATCCGTTCACCCTCGTCACGCCGGAGGACGTCGCCGCCCGTCGCTGGCGCATCGACCCCGCCGCCGCCGAGCTCGTCGGGTTCGGGCAGGGCCATGCGGATGCTCACCTGAGCTCGTACGTCTCGACGCTCGCCTCGACCGGCAAGTACGACCTCACCGTGTGGCCGTTCCACGCGCTTCTCGGCGGGATCGGACACGCGCTGGTGAGCGCCGTCGAGGAGGCGATCTTCTTCCACGCGATCGCGCGACGGGCGCAGACCCGGTTCGAGCTCAAGGGCCGCAGCCCGCTCACCGAGCACTACTCCGCGCTCGGCCCCGA
>DASSQE010000093.1:0-6225 GCA_035702645.1 Gaiellaceae bacterium | reverse complement strand
TCTCGCAGCGCTCGGCGGCGCCGTCGTCGTCTCGATCGCGATCTGGAGCGTGATCGGGCCGCTCGCACCCCACTGGGGGGCGCGGGCGGGCGGTTCGCGGGGCAATCGACACGCGTCACCCGCTCGGCTGGCGGTCGGCCGGGCAGCGTCGTCGTCCCCATCCTCCGGGGCCGTGACGACACCGTTCGGTGCCTCGTTCGCCGGCCGAGTCACGACGCAGCAGGCGGACGGGAGCGGCAGGGTGACCATTCGCATCGACGGCGCAATGCACGGTGGCACCGCCGACCACCTGGAGATCTACCTCCGTGGGCTTCCCCTCGAGGACGGCGGTGTGGAGATGGAGCAGAGCCGGGTGCGGATGGGGACCACGACGCCTCTGTACCAGGGCGAGATCGTCGGTCTCCGGGGCTCGGATCTCGTCGCCTCGCTGCGATCGACGACACGACGGCTCCGGCTCGTGATCTCGCTGCGCCTCGGCGGGGACGGTTTCGTCAGCGGCACGGTCCACGGAACCGGGACGCCGGCCTGACCCGACTCGACCACTGTTTGCAAGCCTTCACAGCATGAGGCGTTCCGCCGTCCTCGTCGTCTGCGCCGCCGCGGTCCTGAGCGGCTGTGGAACGCACGCGCACGTGTCGGCGCCTCGAACGACAACGGCGTCCTCTCCGCCTTCGGCCCACGTCGGGAAGCCGACCGTGCAGCGGACGAAGCTCGTCTCCGTACTGCGTCTCCCGGTCGTACGCTCGCGGATCCTCCCGGGCTACCTCCTCGTGGCCGACCGGAACAACGACCGCGTGATCCTGCTCTCGCCCGACCGCCGAATCGTCTGGCAGCGGACGGGGTTCCGGCAGCCGGACGACGCGTTCTTCACCCCCGGCTACCGCGGCGTGATCACGAACGAGGAGTTCGACGAAACGCTCACCCAGATTTCTCTCCGGACGAAGCGAGTCGTCTGGCGGTACGGCCATGCCGGTGTCGCCGGCCGGGCGGCGGGCTACCTCGACGCGCCCGACGACGCGTACCGCCTTCCGAACGGCGTGACCACGGTGGCCGATATTCAGAACTGCAGGATCGTCGAGCTGCGGCCCGACCGAACGGTCCTGCGCGTGCTGGGAGGGAGTTGCGTCCACGACCCGCCGCGTGGATTCGCGAGCCCGAACGGCGACACGCCGCTTCCGGACGGCGGCATGCTCGTGACCGAGATCGGGGGCTGGATCGACCGGCTCGACCGCTCGGGCAACCTCGTGTGGTCGGTGCGGACGCCGTTCTCCTACCCGTCCGACGCGCAGCTCCTCCCGAACGGACGGATCCTCGTCTGCGCCTTCGACACCCCCGGCCGGGTGGTCGAGATGACGAAGTCGGGCCGGGTGACGTGGTCGTTCGGCTCCTCGTCGGGGCGCGACCGTCTCGACCGGCCGTCGCTCGCGATCGCGCTCCCGAACGGCTTCGTCGCGATCAACGACGACTGGCGCCACCGCGTGCTCATCGTCGATCCGCGCACGAGTCAGATCGTGTGGCAGTACGGCCACACGGACGTGGCGTCCCGAGCGCCCGGGTACCTCGACAAGCCCGACGGGATGGACTTCCTGCCGGCTAGCGGGGCGCATGCCACGTCCGTGGCCCAGTCGAGCGTCGCGAGCAGGCCGTCGCCCGCGCCGACGAGCGCACCCGTCCTCGCGGTGAAGAGGATCGGGTCGCTGCCGGAGGCGATCTCGCGGCTCTCGGCGGTCGCGCTTCCCGGCGGCCGGATCGTCGCGCTCGGCGGACTCGTCGCGGGGAGCTCGTCCGCGGAGATCCTGGCCGGCGCTCCTGCCGGCCTGCACCGTCTGGGATCGCTTCCCGCACCGACGCACGACGCGGCGGCGGTCGTCGTCGGCCCGAGAGCGGTGGAGCTCGTCGGCGGCGGTGAGTCCGTCTCGCAGCCGTCCGTCGTCCGCGTCGATGCGGTAACGGGAGCCGCCAGGCGTCTTCACCCCCTCGACGAGCCGCTCTCGGATCTCGGAGCTGCCGTGATCCGAGGACACACCTATCTGGTCGGAGGGTTCACGGGCACCCGCTACGCGACCGCCGTCTTGCGCGTCGGCCCGCGCGACCGGACCACGGTCGTCGCTCGGCTGCCCGCGGGGACCCGCTACGCGGGAGTCGCTGCCCTGGGAGACGCGATCTACGTGGCCGGCGGGGTCACGACCGCAGGGCCCTCGGCGGCGGTTTACCGGGTGGACGTCGCCGCACGTCGAGTCTCGCGGATCGCAACCCTGCCGCGACCCGTCGCCCATGCACCGCTCGTCGCGAGCGCCGGCGCGCTGTGGCTCGTCGGCGGCGACGCCTCGAGGTCGGTCTGGCGCATCGACCCTCGGAGCGGCCGGGTCTCGCTCGCCGCGCGACTCCCCGGGCCGCTCGCGAACGCGGCCGCGGTGGCGCTCCCCGACCGGACGATCGTCGTCCTCGGCGGAGACGGGAGCGATGCCGTCCTCGCCTTCACCCCGCGGGTCAGAGCCCGCGCCGGTTGATCTGCAACGTCCGTCGCACCGCGGTCTCCGCTTCGTCGATTCGACCATGAGCCTTCCTCGTCGAGACTCCGGGCCGCTGACGATCGCCCTGCTGGTCGCGGGCATGGCCTCCCTGTGGATCGTGGCCCAACCGCCGGGAGAGACCGCCCGGAGCTACCTCGGCCAGCTTCTCGGCGCCGAGTCCGTCCTGCTCCTCTCCATCGGCCTCGTGCTCGTCAGCACCCTGCCGTGGGTCGAGGAGTGGTTCGACGGGATCGACCGTGCGGCGATCTGGCACCGTCGCGTCGCGATCGCCGGGCTCGTGGTGCTGCTGCCGCATGTCCTGCTCTCCTCGAACCCGAACGGCACCGGCCTCGGGATACCACTCGGCGCCATCGGAGCGATCGGCCTCGTGGGGCTCGCCGTGTGGGCGATCCTCCCGCGTTGGCAGTCCGTGCTCCCGTCGAGAGCTCGAGGGCTCGTCCGCGACTGGCAGCAGAAGCACCCGTTTCGACTGGGGCTGCGAATCCTCGGCGGCTACGAGAGATGGCGGTTGCTCCACCGCACCACCGGGTTGTTCGTCGCGGCGGCGTTCCTCCACGGCGTCCTCGACGGAACGCCGTTCCACCACGCGCCACTTCTCCGGTGGAGCTACGTCGCCGTCGGCGCGGTCGGTGTGGCCTTCTACCTCTACCGGGAGCTCTTCGCTCGCTTCTTCGTCTCGCTCCACGACTACGAGGTGGAGGCTGTGCACGAGGTCGGACCAGGGCTCACCGAGATCGCGCTCCGACCCCTGGGGAGGAAGATCGACTTCGTGCCGGGCCAGTTCGCGATGGTCTACCTGGAGGCGAAGGACGGCTGGCACCGGCACCTGTTCACGATCGCGAGCGCTCCGCACGAGGATCATCTCCGCGTCACGGTGAAGGCGCTCGGCGACTACACCTCGCGGCTCCCGGAGCTCCTCGAGCCCGGCATGCCGGCCGTCGTCGGCGGTCCGCACGGCCGCTTCGACCACGCGAAGGGAACGAGCCGCCAGGTGTGGATCGCGGGCGGGGTCGGGGTCGCGCCGTTCCTCAGCTGGCTCCGCGCGTTCGACGGCTCGGCACCGTACAGCATCGAGTTCTTCTACTCGGCGGACGGCGACCCGCCGTTCGCGAGCGAGATACGCACGATCGCGGATCGGCACGACTCCCTGCGCGTCCATCTCTTCGACACGAGCCGAGACGGCCGCCTGACCCCGGGCCGCGTCCTGGAGACGACAGGGGGTGACGTGCAGGATCTCTCCGTTTTCATGTGCGGCCCGCAGCCCATGCTCCGAACATTCCAGACACGGCTCGTTACCGCAGGCGTCCCGCCGGGGCAGATCCACCGCGAGTACTTCGACTGGCGCTAGGAGGGCCCGGAGCCGGCTCGCGTCGCGGCGGGCGTCAGCCGATTGCCCTGCCGAGGAGGCGTCCGACGCCGTACGTGAGCGCTGCCGCGACGACGCCGAACGCGACCTGGCGGAAGCCGGAGCGGATCCAGCTCGTCGCGGTGACGAGCGTGATCGCCGCGCCGATTCCGAAGAGCGCGAGAGCGCTCGCGAGGGTGCTCACAACGACCGCCGTCGTGCCGCCCAGGAAGAAGTAGGGGAGGATCGGGACGATCGCCCCGACGCAGAAGAGCCCGAACGAGGAGCCGGCCGCCTTCCAAGGCGAGGCGGAGCGGAGCTCCGGGTCGATGCCGAGCTCCTCGCGTGCCATCGTGTCGAGCGCGACCGCCTGATTGGAGACGATCGACTCCGCGAGCCGGCCGGCCTCTTCTTCCGGGATGCCCTTCGCGGCGTACAGCGCGGCGAGCTCGGCGCGCTCCGCCTCCGGATAGAGCTCGAGCTCGCGCCGCTCGACGTCGAGCTCGTGCTCCTCGTACTCGCGGGAGCTCTGGACGGAGATCCACTCGCCGAGCGCCATCGATCCTGCGCCGGCGAGCAGCCCGGACAGGCCCGTGATGAGCACGGCAGTCCGGGAGAGCTGCGCCCCCGCGACGCCCATGACGAGGCTGAAGTTCGAAAGCAGTCCGTCGTTCGCTCCGAGGACGGACGCGCGCAGCGTGTTCCCGGCTCCGAGCCGATGTCGTTCCTCGTGGCGCGACGGCGTCTCTCCCGGGGTGCTCGGTCGGTCGAGGAGGCGCGCGTGCGCGCGCTCCTCCGCCGCGATCGCCGCTCCCGCCTCTCCGAGCTCGGCGTAGCGCTCCTCGGCAGTGCCCTCACCCGCCGTCAGCGAGGACATGACGAAGCGCGGACCAAAACGGCGCCCGAGTGTTGCGAGCAGACGTGCGCGGCGGCTCGAGGCGACGTCGTTCGCGTCGTCGCCGAGCAGCCGCAGGCGTTCGCGGCAGATCGCGGCGTGCCGTTCCTCCGCCTCCGCGAGGCGCGCATAGAGCGCGCCGTCCCGAGAGCTATCCGCGAGTGCCCGGTACACATGCGCGCTGTCGACCTCGTCCTGGAGGCTGGCGCGCCAGAGCGCGATCTCCTCGTTCCGGTCCACGCGGCAACGATAGGCCGGCCGTCGAGTGTGGGTGGAGGTGGATGCGCGTACCACGCTCGGACGACCGCCGCCTCCTGCTTGACTGAGCCGGATGTCGATCGACATCGCGCACACCGCTCGCCACACGCGTCGACGCGGCCAGCTCTACGTTGCGCTCGCGGCGCTCGCGTGGTCGAGCGCGGGAGTGCTCCAGCGCGAGCTGACCGTCGACACTCCCACACAGCTCGCGGGACGGGCGGTGTTCGCGTTCCTCTTCCTGGCGTGCGTCGTCCTCGTCTCGGCGCGCGGCGGAGTCGTGTCCGCTGTCCGGTCGATCGGAACCGCAGGCCTGGGCGTCGCCGTCTGCACCGCCGTCGCCTCGGGTTCCTTCATCGTCGCGCTGAACCACGCGAAGGTCGCGAACGTCCTCTTCATGCAGGCTGCCGCGCCGATCGTGGCCGCGCTGCTCGCGTGGTTCGCTCTCGGCGAGTGGGTGTCGCGGCGGACCTGGATCGCGATGGCGGTCGCCGTCCTCGGAGTCGCGCTCATGGTCGGCTCGCCCGGGAGCGGCGGCGCGCTCGGCGTCTCCGTCTCGCTGCTCATGACGCTCTCCTTCGCCACCGGCCTCGTCTTCACGCGGCATCGGAGAGACGTGTCCATGGTCCCGGCGATCTGCCTCGCGCAGCTCATCGTCTTTCTCGTCGCCGCTCCCTTCGCCGACCCGGGATCGGTGACCGCGCGCGACCTCGGGCTGTTCGTGCTCCTCGGGGTGGGTCAGATCGGGCTCGGTCTGCTCTTCCTCGTCACGGGTGCGAGGCTCATCCCGGCGGCCGAGGTGGCGTTGATCACACTGCTCGAGATCGTCCTCGCGCCACTGTGGGTGTGGATCTCGATCGGGGAGACGCCCGCCGCGGCGACGCTCCTGGGCGGCGCGGTCGTCGTGGGCGCAGTGGTCCTGCAGGCGACCGGCCGTGCGGCCGAGCCAGCGGAGGACGCCCGTAGCGCGGAGGAGCCTGCCGACGGCCAGATCCCGCTTCCGCGGGCCAAGGCGGTCTGACCCGTATCGAGGCTCCGAGGCCGGCCCGGCACTGGCGTTTTGTGCGGGCTGCTCAGGCTGGGCAGATCTTGCGTCAAGACGCCGCGAAGTCCTGCTCGACCTTCTCGACGAGATCCTCGTACAGACCGATGAGGCCCTCGATGAACTCGAGGCCGAGGTTGAGGTACTTCTCGCG
>DASSQE010000092.1:0-7764 GCA_035702645.1 Gaiellaceae bacterium | reverse complement strand
CGTCGTTCTCCTGTCGCCCTTCTTCGCGGTCGCATACGGCTCGATCGCGCTCGACAGGCTCCTCTCGCGGCGCGACCGCGGGCCGTGGCTGTACCGCGAACGCCGCGTCTCGCGCGGCCGCGAGTTCACGCTCTTGAAGTTCCGCGTCCTCCGCCGCGACGTGGTGTCCGGGATCGGCGAGGGCGAGCATGCCCGCCTGTACGAGGCGGACTCCGCGAACCTCACCTGGGCGGGACGGCGCGTCCTGAAGCCCTGGTACCTCGACGAGCTGCCGCAGCTCTTCAACGTCCTGCGCGGGGACATGAGCCTCGTCGGCCCTCGGCCCTGGCCGCGGGAGATGGTCGAGCGCCAGCTCGAGGAGGGCGTCGACTACCGCAATCGGGTCCCCGCCGGCTGGACGGGGCCGGCGCAAGTGCAGAAGGGAGTGATCGAGTCGGCGCACTACACGCAGCTCGACCTCGCGTACGTCGACGCGCTGCGGGCGTGGAGTGGGCCGCGCCTGGTGCGCTACGACGTCGGGATCCTGTGGCGGACGATGAGGGTGCTGCTCCGCGGCGAGGGGCTCCGCTACTAGGAGCGTTAAGCGCACGCTGCGCTCGGTGGCGCTGGCGTTAAGACCGTTCCTTTCCCTCGACCCGAGCCGTAGACTCCGCGCGTTTTGCCGGTCCCCCGCCGTCACCCCGCGTCGTCCACGAGGGTGTGGGCGTTCCGGACGGTAGGGGTGACGGCGGCTCTCTTCGGGCTTCTCACGGCCGGCGTCGTCGCGCTTGCGCCCGGCCACGCGTCGAGCGGCGGCGGACGCGACCTATCCGACGCGGCTCCTGCGGTCCCGTCCGGGATCCACAAGATCCAGCACGTCGTGATGATCATGCAGGAGAACCGCTCCTTCGACTCCTACTTCGGCACCTACCCGGGAGCGGACGGCTTCCCGCGGAAGAACGGCCGGATCGCGGTGTGCGTCCCCGACCCGCTGAAGCATCGCTGCATCCGTCCGTTTCACGACCCGCACGACCGGAACGTCGGCGGCCCGCACGGCCCGCTGGACGCGCTCCGGGACATCAACGGGGGAAAGATGGACGGCTTCATCCGCGTGGCGCTCGACGGCAAGCTCGAGCGCTGCCAGCTGGCGGGCGCGACGAATCCGGACTGCACCGGCGGCCCTCCTGCCGACCTGATGGGTTACCACGACGCCCGCGAGCTCCCGAACTACTGGGCGTACGCGCACCGCTTCGTGCTGCAGGACCACATGTTCGAGCCGAACTACGGCTGGAGCCTGCCCGCGCACCTGTTCGCCGTGTCGGGCTGGTCGGCGAAGTGCACGAACGGGACGGATCCGAAGACGTGCACGAGCAATCTGGGCGGGCCCGGGCACGGGCCGGAGTCCACCCGCAAGCTCAACCTGCACGGGCCGCTGTATGCGTGGACCGATCTCACGTACCTGCTCCACCGCCACCACGTGAGCTGGGCGTACTACATCGCGAAGGGGTGGCAGCCCGACTGCGAGAACGGCTACACGCTGCTCTGCCGTCCCGGCCTCCAGCGCCCGGGAACGCCGAGCATCTGGAACCCGCTTCCGGACTTCGCGACCGTCCGCCGCGACGGCCAGCTCAGGAACGTCGAGGGCGTCTCGAACTTCTTCCGCGCCGCGCGGACAGGGCATCTGCCGGCGGTGACGTGGGTCGAGCCCGACTGGAAGCACAGCGATCATCCGCGGGCGCGTATCAGTGTCGGCCAGGCCTGGGTGACGAGCCTCGTGAACGCGGTCATGCGCGGCCCGGACTGGAAGAGCACGGCCATCTTCCTCGCCTGGGACGACTGGGGCGGCTTCTACGACCACGTCGATCCTCCGCGGGTCGACCGCAACGGCTATGGCCTGCGCGTCCCGGCGCTCGTCATCAGCCCGTATGCGAAGCGCGGCTACGTCGATCACCAGGTCCTCTCCTTCGATGCCTACTTGAAGTTCATCGAGGACGACTTCCTCGGCGGAGCGCGTCTCGACCCGAAGACCGACGGACGTCCCGACCCGCGCCCCACCGTCCGTGAGAACGTGCCCATCCTCGGCAACCTGGTGAAGGACTTCGACTTCTCGCAGGCCCCACAGAAGACCGTTCTCCTCCCGACGTACCCTCACGACGACACGATCGGGGGTCGCGTCGGTTGAGGCGGCAGCGCGCGGCGGGGCTGCTTACGGTCGGCTAACGGCCTTGCTGCGGTGACTCGCTGGTAGCGTGATCGGGAGCCACCGTGTCGATGCCTGCGCGCTACCTCCTGTTGGCACAGGTCGGGTTCTTCCTCTCGCTCGCCGTCTGCGTCGTCATCCGGCCCGAGGGGCTGAACGACAACCACGGCTGGAGCTTCTACGAGGGGAGGCGGGACACGGTGGTGCCGTACGCCATCGGGATGCTCTGCGCGATCCTCCTGACGCTGTACGCATCGGCGCTCGTCCAGCGGTCGTCGACGGCGCCGCGCGGCCTGGCGACGGGCCTCAGGCTGCTCGCGCTCTTTCTCCTCCTCAACCTCGCGACCCCGGACACCGTGAGCGCGTTCTTCTACTGGGCGCACGACCTCACGAGCGCGCTCCTCTTCCTCTACCAGCTCGGGTTCGCGATCTGGCTCGTTCGCTCCGTCTGGAGGACGAATGTCGGAGTCGCCCTCGTCGGCATCCAGTTCGTCGGCGGCCTCGTCGCGATGTTCTCGCAGCTCCAGCTCATCCCGCTGCTCGGCCTCGGGATCCTCGTCTTCCAGGTGAGCTTCGGCGCGCTCCTCGTCTGCGCGACCGCGCGGCTCCCGATCCCGGCAGAGGCGGGCGAGCCGGTCGAGGAGGTCGCACCCGCCGTGAACTGAGCGTCAGCCAACGTCGTCGTCGAGCGCCGCCAGACGGTTCTCGAGGAAGCGGCGCTCGGGCTCCGCGTGGACGAGCTCGAGAGCGCGCTCATATGCCGCGCGCGACTCGTCGAGGCGGCCCAGCCGGCGCAGGAGCTCCGCCCTCGTGGAGTGGAGATAGTGGTAGCGATCGAGGTCGAGCTCGTCTGTGAGGGCTAGCCCTGCTTCCGTATCGCCGGCCTCCGCGACCGCGATCGCGTGGTTGAGCACGACGACGTCGGACCCGGTGCGGCGTGCGAGCTCGCCGTAGAGCGACGCCAGCCGAGCCCAGTCCTGCGGCTCGTCGAGGTGCAGTGACGCGATCTCCGCTTGGAGGACGTAGGCGCCGCGACCGCCGAGCGCCTCTGCGCGATCGAGCACGGTACGTCCTTCCGCGATCTGCGCGTCGTCCCAGAGGGAGCGGTCTTGCTCGGCGAGCAAGACGACCGAGCCGTCGGCGATGCGCGCATCACGCCGCGCGTCGTTCAGGAGCATGAGCGCGAGGAGCCCGTGCACCTCCGGCTCGTCTGGCATCAGCTCGGCAAGCGAGCGCCCGAGCCGGATCGCCTCGCCGGCGAGCTCGTTGCTTCCGCCGTACCCCTCGTTGAAGATCAGATAGACGACCGCGAGCACCGCGTTCAGGCGATCCGGCAAGAGGTGCGGCGGCGGTACGCGGAACGGGATGCCGGCGGCTTTGATCTTTCGCTTCGCGCGGACGAGCCGCTTGGCCATCGTCTCGTCGGGGACGAGGAAGGCCCGCGCGATCTCCTCCGTGGTGAGGCCGCCCAGCGTCCGGAGGGTCAGAGCCACCTGCGCCTCGAGCGCGAGCGCCGGGTGGCAGCAGGTGAAGACGAGCTCGAGCCGCTCGTCCGGGATCGTTGTTTCGTCCACGTCGTCCTCCACCGCCTCGGGCACGTCGAGCAGGCGGGTCTTCGCGGCGAGCGTCTGCTCCCGGCGGATGCGGTCGATCGCCCGGTTTCGGGCCGTGGCCACGAGCCACGCGCGCGGGTTGGCCGGCTCGCCGTCGCGAGGCCAGCGCTCGGCGGCGATCGCGAACGCCTCCTGGGCGGCCTCCTCGGCGAGGTCGAAGTCGCCGAGGAAGCCGACCAGGCTCGCGAGGACGCGTCCCCACTCGTCGCGGAAGACCTGCTCGAGAATCGCTAGGAGCCCTCCTTGAGCGGGCGGATCTCGATTCCGCCGCCCAGTCGTGCGGCCGGGATGCGTGCCGCGAGCTCGATCGCAGCGTCGAGGTTCTCGGCTTCGAAGAAGAGGTAGCCGCCGAGCGCCTCCTTCATCGCCACGAACGGGCCGTCGGTCGTCAGCGTCGCGCCGTTGTCGACGCGGACGGTCGTGGCCGTCTGCGGCGACTCCATCCACGCGCCTGGAGTCACACCCTCGGTCTGGTTGAGGGCCTGGTAGTCGGCGTAGATCGCCTGCTGCTCGTCCTGCGAGAGCTGCTCCCACTCAGGCGTGCCCGGCACCGGGGTGTCGCCGTGGTGGATCAAGAGCATGTACTTCATCGTGGGCTCCTTTCGATGAGCGCGCTGTCCCTCGAAGACGAGCGGCGGACGTGCGAGAGGACACCTTCGCCTCGATCCGAGCGTGTTCGGGGTTTGTTAGCAGCCGCGTTACCCTCCCAAGCTCGGGGTATCCGCACGTGGGATCGACAGCCGCGCCGTCACCCCGCTCGAGCAGGAGCTGCCACACGTCGCCGACGCGGGCGGCGTTCGCGCGCTCTCGTTGCGGTTGCCGACCCCGGTGTTCGCGGTCGCGGCGTGCGTGATCGGGGCGGCGGTTCTCGCCGGCTACTACGCCGTACAGGCGACCTCGTGGGCGGTGATGACGGACGAGCTCCAGGTCGCACGGCTGGCGACGAGCATCGCCCAGAACCTGTCGCCGATCCCGGAGATCCACGGGCGCTACTACGGCGCGCTGGGCCAGCTCTATCCACTCCTACTCGCACCGTTCTACGGCAGCATGAGTGCGCCGGCGGCGCAGACCGCCGCACACCTACTGAACGGGATCCTGCTCGCGAGCGCCGCGGTCCCCGCGTTTCTGCTCGCCCGATCCGTCGCCGCGTCGCGCGGTGCTGGGTATCTCGCGGCCGCGCTCGTCGCGTTCACGCCGTGGCTCGCCCTCGCCTCGACGATCCTGACCGAGAACGCGGCCTACCCGGTTTTCACGTGGTCGGCCTACCTCTGCCACCGCGCGCTCTCGACTCCGAGCCGGGGCCGAGACGTGGCCGCCCTCGCCGGGCTGGGGCTCGCCTTCTTCGCCCGGACGCAGCTGTTCGTGCTCGCCGCGGCCTTCCCGATTGCGCTCTTGATCCACGAGCTCGCCTTCGCCGTCGCGGGCCGCGACGGATCACGAGCCGCCGCGCTTCGTCGTGGCGCGAAACGGGCGGTCGGGAGGCACCCCGTCCTCACCGCCGCGTACCTCGTCGGTCTCGTCGGCTGTGCAGCGCTCGCCGTGAGCGGATCCCTTGGCGCGCTCGTGGGCAACTACGCGACGCCCTTCCACGGCGATCTCGTGCCGGGCGGCTTCTGGCACGCGGCTGCTGCGCACCTCGATCAGGTCGCGGTCGGTGCGGGCATCGTCCCGCTCGCGCTCGCGGCATCGTGGGCGTTCACGGCGCTCGCGCGGCCGGAGCGGAAGGAGGCGCATGCGTTCGCGGCGCTCCTCCTCGTCCTCGTTCCGCTCCTCACCGTCGAGGTGACGTCGTTCGACCTCCGGTTCACGCCGGAGGGGTTCATCCAGGATCGCTACCTCTTCTACCTCGTCCCTCTGCTCGCGGTCGGGAGTGCCGCCTGGCTCACGCAGCGAACCGAGCGCGCGCTCCGGTCGGTGAGCCTCCTCGTGGCGGGCGGCGTGGTCGCGCTGCTCCTCTCGGCCGCGATCTACCGCGACCGCACGATCATCTTCTGGGCGTCGCCGGCTGCCGCGTTCCACCCGGCGATCGCCGACACTGCGAGCGTTTTCCGGCTGTCCGCAGGCGTCTTCCTCCCCCTCGCGGCGCTCGTCCTCGTGCTCGTCCTCGCGGTCGCGGCGTGGCTCGCTCCCCGGATGACGATGGTCGCCGCTGGCATCGCGCTCGCCGCCTTCGGCGCGTTCGAGGCGGGCTACGTCCTCCACCGCTACGCCGAGCCGGTGATGACGCGCCGGGCGTCCGCGCCGACACGCGACTGGATCGACGGTGCCCTTCCCGCGGGGCAGTCGGTCGCCCTCGTGCCGAGCCCGCGGGACGCGCCGGCACCGTGGTGGGAGGCGGAGCTCTGGAACAAGGACGTCGACCGAGTCCTGCGGATCGGCTCGGGGACGACGTTCTCGCCGTTTCCGGCGGACCGCGTCTCCGTCGACTACCTGGACGGGCGGCTTCGGGGGCCGATTCGGAGCGCGGATCTCGTCGTCTCCGAGAGCGAGACGCGCTTCCATCTCTTCGGCGCCACCACGATCGCGGACGGCCGCTGGCTCCGCCTCGTCCGCGCCCGCCGGCCGTACCGTTTGAGCTGGGCCACGCGCGGGCTCACGCCGGACGGGTGGACGCGACCGCTCGGGTTGACCGGGCTGCGGCTGTACGGCCGGGGAGAGCCCGTGCGGCGCATGGTCGTGCTGACGCTCGCCGCCCCGCGCTCGGCGCGCAAGCCCGTGAACTTCTACCTCAGGAGCGGCGACCAGTTCCTGCCGGGCTCGGTCGATCCAGGTGGCGCTCGCCCTCCGGTGAAGATGGCCGTCTGTGTCCCGGCCCAGGGCTTCGTGGACGTCACGATGCTGACGAGCGGAAACGCCCGGATCCCGGACGGACGCCACGTGGGGCTGCACGTCGACCACCTGAGGGTCCTCACTGCGGGTCGCTGCCACGCTCCGACCGGCTTCACCACAGGGTGAGCGGCGGGGGTGGGATTCGAACCCACGGGGCGCTTGCACGCCCAACGGCTTTCAAGGCCGCCCCGTTCGACCGCTCCGGCACCCCGCCGAGCTTCATTCTGAAGGAGGGGGCACGTGGGGGAACCATGGGTTCCCCCACGCTGTCTGCGCTCCGGCACCCCGCCGAGAGCCATTCTGACCGACGCTACGCCGTGATCTCCGCCGGGGCGCCGTAGCGCGCGAGGACGTCCGGGACGCCGCCCTGGAAGTTCTCGAGGATCGCGAGCAGTGCGCGGTCCGTGACCATCGTCCCGTTCAGCGTGTGCGGGTGCTCGAGCCCGCCGCTTTCGGCGCGGTAGCGGATCCCGAGCCGGCGCGACTGGAAGTCGGTCGTGTTCGAGCACGACGTGAGCTCGCGGTAGCGCTCCTGGAATGGGAACCAGCCCTCGAGGTCGTACTTCTTCGCGGCGGGCGCGCCGAGGTCGCCGGCGGCGACGTTCATCACCCGGTAGGGGAGCCCGAGCGCCTGCAGGAAGCGCTCCTCGAGGTCGAGCATCCGCTCGTGCTCGTCCCACGACTCCTCCGGGAACGTGAACACGAACATCTCGACCTTGTTGAACTGGTGCACGCGGAACATCCCACGGGTGTCCTTCCCGGCGGCTCCGGCCTCGCGCCTGAAGTTCGTCGAGAATCCCGTGTAGCGCAGCGGAAGCTCGTCGCGCTCGAGGATCTCGCCCATGTGCAACGAGGCGAGTGCGACCTCGGACGTCCCCGTGAGGTAGAGCCCATCGGCCTCGAGGGCGTAGATGTTCACACGCTCGGTGGGGAAGAACCCGGTCCCGTACATCGCCTCCTCGCGGACGAGCACCGGCGGGATGACGGGCGTGAAGCCCGCCTGGACGAGGTGGTCGAGGGCGAACGAGTAGAGCGCCATCGCGACCCGCGCGGCGTCGCCGATGACGTAGCCGAAGCGGGAGCCGGAGACGCGCGCCGCGCGCTCCATGTCGAAGCGGCCGATCTCGGTGTGCTCGCGCGGCG
>DASSQE010000091.1:0-3036 GCA_035702645.1 Gaiellaceae bacterium | reverse complement strand
CGGGGAGCTTCACGTAGTACTCGACCGGCTGGAGCGTCTCCTCGTCGCGGAAGAGCCCGATGAAGCCGACCCGCGCACCCGGCACGAGGGAGAGGACGGCGTCGAGCATTCCCATGCCCGCCCGCAGGATCGGGCAGACGGCGACCTTCTTCCCCGAGATGCGGTGGGCGGTCGTGTGCTCGAGCGGCGTCTCGATCTCGACCTCCTCATCCGCGAGATCCTTCGTCGCCTCGTAGGTGAGGAGGAGCGTGAGCTCGTTGACGAGCTGTCGGAACATCTGCGTCGTGGTGGTCGCGTCACGGAGGAGCCCGAGCTTGTGGCGCACGAGCGGATGCAGCACCTCGGTGACCCGGCCGCCGGTCGCGACGGACGTCCCGGTCGATATCGCCTCCACGGTCAGCCCTCCTCGCCGAACGTCGGGAACGCGCCGAGCCCCGCGTACAGCGGGCGGCGCGCGAGGAGCGCGGAGGCGCGCTCCGCCAACGCTTCGAGCTCGGCGTCCTCCGCAAGAGCGGCGCCGATGATCCGCGCCGTCTCGCGCATGTCGTCCTCGTCGAACCCGCGCATGGTCACCGCCGGGCTGCCGAGCCGAACCCCGGACGCGACGGTCGGCGGCCGCTCGTCGAAAGGCACCGTGTTTCGGTTCACCGCGATCCGCACGCCGTGCAGCCGCTCCTCGGCGTCCTTCCCCGTCCACTCGGTCGAGCGGAGGTCGAGCTGGAGGAGGTGTGTGTCCGTGCCTCCGGTGAGGACGTCGAGCCCGCTCGCAACGAGCTCGTCGGCCAGCGCGTCCGCGTTCACGCGGATCCGACGCTGGTACTCGCGGAACGCTTCGGTCGCGGCGATGCCGAAGCACGCCGCCTTCGCCGCGATCGCGTGCATGAGCGGCCCGCCCTGGAGCCCCGGGAAGTTGGCGCGGTCGATCGCCTGCGCGAACTCCTCCCTGCAGAGCACGAACCCGGAGCGGGGGCCGGCGAGCGTCTTGTGCGTCGTCGACGTCACGAAGTGGGCGTGCTCGACCGGGTTCGGATGGAGCCCGGCCGCGACGAGCCCGGAGAAGTGGGCCATGTCGCACATGAGGAGCGCGCCGACCTCGTCCGCGATCTCGCGGAAGCGCCACGTCTCCACCGTCCGGGGGTACGCCGACCCGCCGCAGACGATGAGGCGCGGGCGATGCTCCTTCGCGAGCGCGAGAACCTCGTCGTAGTCGACCACGTTCGTCTCCCGGGACACCCCGTAGTGGACGACGTGGTAGAGCCGGCCGGAGATGTTCACCTTCAGGCCGTGCGTCAGGTGGCCGCCGTGGTCGAGCCGCAGCGAGAGCATGGTGTCGCCGGGCTCGAGCACGGCGAGGTAGACGGTCGTGTTCGCGGGCGAGCCGGCGTGGGGCTGGACGTTCGCGTGCTCGGCGCCGAAGAGCGCCTTCGCGCGGTCGATCGCCAGCTGCTCGATCTCGTCGACGACCTCGCAGCCGCCGTAGTAGCGGCGGCCCGGGTACCCCTCGGCGTACTTGTTCGTCGCGATGCTCCCGACCGCCTCGAGCATCGAGGGCCAGGCGAAGTTCTCCGATGCGATCAGCTCGACGTGCGTTCGCTGGCGCTCGAGCTCCCGCTCGAGGAGCTCTGCGATGTCGGGATCGACGTCGGCGAGGCCCGCAGTTCGGAGACCTTCGAACGTCAGTGGCGCAACGGCCATCGAAGACGGATGCTAACGACCGAGGGTCGCAGCGATCAGCGTGAGAGCCTCCTCGGCGGGGACCGCCCCCTCGCGAAGGATGCGCGGCACGGACATCGTCAGGTCGATCACGGTCGAAGGCGTCCCCGGCAGGACACCGCCGTCGACCGTCACGCACGCAGCCCTGATCTCGATGGGGACCTCGTCGAGACTCCCAGGGTCCGGGCCGCCGTGGAGGTTCGCGCTCGTGGCGGCGACCGCCCCGACGGCCTCGAGCACGTCGAGCGCGACTCCGGCCACCGAGGGCACCCGCACGCCCACGCTCCCCGCGGCGGCGCCGCTCCCGCTCAGGAGTGCGAACCGGCGTGCGGGATCGTGGACGACGAGCGTGTAGGCGCCGGGGAGCAACGCGTGCGCGACCGCGCGCCCGTCCTCGTCGAGCTCCGGAAGGCGCTCGAAGAGGACTTCGATGCTCGACACGACGAGCGCGATCGGCTGCTCCGGTGACCTCTGCTTCAGCGCGGAAAGCGCTGCGACCGCACCGGCTTCGGGCGCGCACACGAGGCCGTAGACGGTGTCGGTCGGGATGACCGCCGGGCGGCCGTCTCGGATCGCGGCGACCGCGCGAGCGACGTCTTCGGTCACGCGCCGAGCACGGTCCACCCGAGCGAGCGCGCGGCCTCGGCGAGGCGGCGATCGAAGGTGACGAACGGCAAAGACTCGTGGCGAACGAGCTCCGCGGCTCCGAGATGCAGTGCGTCCATACTCCTGAGCCCCGTCCTTTCCGCCGCGACAGCAGCCAGCTCCGCCGTCTCCTCGTCGATGTCGATCGCGTCGAGCTTCGTCCAGTCGCTCGCGAACCGAGCTCGGGCGCGGCCGAGGTCTGCACCCGTAAGCGTTCGCGCGAGGTTGCGTCGTACTTCGACGAGGGTGTGGCGACCCGTCACCCAGCGCTTGCCCACCAGGATCGCCTCGGCGGCGTCGCTCTCCGCATCGTCGAGATAGATCTTCAGCAGCGCGCTGGATTCCGCGTAGACGCTCACTCCTCGCGATCCTCAGCGAGGACCTCTTCGACCGTCATCTTCCCCTTGAGTCGGAGGGGCGTTGCATCCGGCAGCCCGCCGCGACCAGGCGTGATGCGCCCTTCGCGAATAAGCTGCTCGCGTCGCGCCTCGTAGGACACAGGGCCGATCTCCGCCTTCGCCCGGCCGTGGTGAGTGACGACGATGGTCTCTCCCTCGGAGGCGCGGTCGAGGTAGTGCGAGAGCTTCGCCTTCAGCTCACGGATGCCCACGCGTGTGGTCACGGTAGCCGGCATTGTAGTCATGTCAATCGTCTGATGTGGTCACGCCCTCGACGACC
>DASSQE010000090.1:0-27289 GCA_035702645.1 Gaiellaceae bacterium | reverse complement strand
CCCACGTGCCCCCTTCGTCCTGGAGACCTGGGGAACCTCCCGGTTCCCCACACCCCTCCACGCTCACGGCCCGGAGGCCGGGCCGTGAGCCTGTACGACGCCGTCCGAGACCTCCCGCTGGTCGTCGAGGGCTACGAGCTCGACGGGCTCGAGCTGCAGGCGCGCGCGGACTTCCTCCGCAAGACGACCGTCGTGCGCCTCCGCGGCGCCGGCGAGGAGGGGATCGGCGAGGACGTCACCTACGACGCCGCCGAGCACGACCGGCTGCAGGCGCGTGGCCCGGACCTGCCGCTCGCCGGCTCGTGGACGCTCGACTCGTTCTCGGAGCACGTGGGCAAGCTGGCGCTCTTCCAGCCGCCGCCGGAACGCGACGTGTACCTCGACTACCGTCGCTGGGCATTCGAGAGCGCCGCGCTCGACCTGGCGCTCCGCCAGGCGGGACGCTCTCTCGGCGACGCCGTCGGCCGGGTCGTGAAGCCGCTCGCCTTCGTCGTCTCGATGAGCCTCGGCCAGCCGCCCTCGACCGAGCGCTTCCGCGCCTGGCTCGACCTCTACCCGGACCTCCGATTCAAGCTCGACGCCAATCCGTCTTGGGACGACGCGCTCGTCAACGGGCTGGCCGCCACGGGCGCAGTCGACTCGATCGACTTCAAGGGCCACTACCAGGGAACCAGCGTGGACACGCCGCCCGATGCAGCGCTCTACCGGCGCGTGGCCGAGGGCTTGCCGGCGGCGTGGCTCGAGGACCCCGCGCTGACCGACGAGACGACGCCCGTCCTCGAGCCGCACCGCGACCGCGTGACCTGGGACGCGCCGATCCACTCGGTCGAGAACATCGAGGGGCTCCGCTGGCCGCCGCGGACGGTGAACGTGAAGCCGTCGAGATTCGGCTCGATCGAGCGGCTCTTCGCCGCGTACGAGTACTGCGAGGCGCACGGGATCGGGGCCTACGGCGGCGGGCAGTGGGAGCTCGGCCCGGGCCGCGGGCACATCCAGCTCCTCGCGGCGCTCTTCCACCCGGGGACGCCGAACGACGTGGCGCCGCGGGAGTTCAACCTCGCGCCGCGGCCCGGGCTGCCGACGAGCCCACTGCACGTCGCGGCCCGCGAGACCGGTTTCCTCGCGCTGTAACGCTACGCTGCGAGCTCGGAAACCGGCCGCGCCCCGAGGCCCTCGAAGATCGCAGCTCCCTCGCGCGCTGCCTCCGCGTCGCCGGCGACGCGCGCGAGCCCGAGCAGCGCATACGCCTGCTCGACCACGCTGCCGTACTCGGCCCAGCGCTCCCTGGCCTCGCGGTAGAAAGCCGCTGCGTCGTCGAGACGCGCACCCGCCTCGGCCAACACGCCACGAGCGGCAGGGCGTGCGGCACGATCCCACGCCGAATCGTGCTCGGACCCGTCGAGGAACGCCTCGGCGAGATCGCGCTCGCCGCACGCCGTCGCGAGACGCACCGGCCATCCGAGGCAGGCCGAGCGCCACACCGGGCTGGCGTGGGTCGAATCTTCGAGTGCCCGAACGTGCTCGAGCGCGACGTCGGGTCGACCCGCGGCAGACGCGACGAGAGCAGCCACCTCGAGCGCCGGCACGAGTACCTGAGGATCGCTGCTCTCCCGAGCCGTGGTGAGGAGTTGCTCGACGTCAGCCTCGGCCCGCGCGATGGATCCGCGGTGCACGGCGACGGCCGCAAGGGGGACGCGGACGAACACGTGGAGCTGACCGCGCGCTCCGCGCTCGTCGAGCCACCTCATGACCTCGCCGCCCTCGGCAACCACGTCGTCCCAACGGCCCAGGTGGTACTGGGCCCGGACGCGCTCACCCCGCTGCCAGACGACGAGCCCCTCCAGGCCACGCGTGCGAGAGAACTCGATCGCCTCTTCCCACAGCTCGAACGCCGGCCTCGCCCCCTCGAACCAGAGCTTGGCGTCGGCGAGGTTGTTCGTCGCCACGCTGGCAAATCGCGCAACACCGATCTCCAGCGCAACCTCGCGAGCTGCCTCCTGGACCTCGACGCACGCGGGGTCGCCCCGATGCCAGAGGAACGTCGCGCGCGCCTGCATGAGCGACGTGCTCGGCTCGCCGAGAGCGTCGGACAGCGACTGTCCCTTCTCGAGCAGCACCTGCGTTTCGTCGCTGCGGTCCGCAATGGCCGAGTTCAGCGCCGCGGACCCGTACGCGTCCAGGAGATCCTTGCCGGGCTCGCCACGCTCGAGAATCTCGAGCGCCTCGAGGCGGAGCTGGTGCGCTAGGGCGGTCTCACCCGCCGCCCAGCGACCGCGCGCTTGTTCGAACATCGCGAGCGCCGCCTCCCGTTCGTCGACCGATCGGAGGATCGAGACAGCCAGATCGCTCGTTTCCAGTGCCTCTCTCGGTTTTCCGCCGAAAGCCTGGACGACGGCGAGGCGGGAGAGCGCGATTCCGCGCGCGCGGTCGTCTCCCTCGGCGAGCTCGACCGCGCGACGCAGGTACGTCTCGGCGGTTGGGGCGTCGAAGTTGAGGGCTCGTTCGCCCGCGAGGACGAGAAAGCGGACGAGCGCCGTATCCACCTGGCCGATTTCCTCGCCGGCGGCCTCTCTGAGGGCGCGTGCCTCGCTCAGGTGGTGGACGAGGATCTCCGCGTGGTCGTCGACGCGCTCCGCGGCCATCTGCTCGACCCAGGCGGCCGCCGCCACGTGCTTGTCGGCCCGTGGCGAGCGCGGGATCTGCTCGTAGGCGACGTCATGGACGAGCGCGTGCCAGAAGGAGAGCTCCTCCTCGCCCTCGATCGACGAGATGCGCACCGGACGGACGAACTCACGGCGCACGAGCTCGTTCAGACCGCGGCGCACCTCGTCCCGCTCTCGCCCGCCGATCGTTGCGGCGGCGCCCGTCCAGAACACACGGCCGACGACGGAGGCGTCCTGCAGCAGAGCCTTGAGCTCGGGCGCGAGCGTGTCGAGCCGCGCGGCGACGAGTGCGTGGACGGTCTCGGGAACCGGGAGATCCTCGGGACTTCCGCTCTCAGCGAGCATGCGCGCGAACTGCTCGGCATAGAGCGGATTCCCGCCCGCGCGCTCGAGGAGCACCGTCTGCGACTCGGCCGGGAGCACCGCCCGCTCGAGTACCGATTGCAAGAGACGCGCAGAGTCCTCGTTCGAGAGCGGGGCGAGCGAGATCGTGGTCGCGTTCCGCTTGCCTCCTCCCCAGCTCGCATGCCGCTCGAAGAGCTCCGGTCGCGCCGTGCAGAGAAGCAGTAGCGGGACCGGCGTGCTCCAGTCGAGGAGGTGCTCGAGGAACTCGAGGAGCGCCGAGTCTGCCCAGTGCAGGTCCTCGACGACGAGAACGGTCGGCCGCCGCGCGGCCATCGACTCCAGGAACCTGCGCCAGGCCGTGAACGCCTCTTCTCGCCCCGCCGCCTGGCTCTCTCCGCCGGCACCGACGAGCGGCCCGAGCGTGGCCGCGAACCACCGCCGCTCGCTCTCGTCCTCGACCAGCCCGGCGATCGTCGCGTCCAGCTTCGACGCCGCCTCGACACGGTCGTCCGACTCGAGGATTCCGGCCTCCGCCTTCACGATCTCGCCGAGCGCCCAGAACGTGATCCCCTCTCCGTAGGGCAGGCACCGCCCGTGACGCCAGGTGACGATCTCGGCACGATCATCGAGGGCGGAGCGCAGCTCGGTCACGAGACGGCTCTTGCCGATTCCAGGCTCGCCGACGACCGTGACGAGCTGCACCGCCGACTCGCGCTCCGTGCGGAGGAAGGTCTCGAGCAGGAGCGTCCGCTCGTGCGCGCGGCCGACGAACGGCGTCAGGGTCGCGGCCTCGGGCTGGCCGACGCGGCTGCGCGCTCCGACTGCACGCCAGACTGCTATCGGCTCGGACTTCCCCTTCGCGACGACCGGCTCCAGCGCCTCGAAGTCGATGGAGCCGTCCGTCGAGCGCATCGTCGTCTCGTCGACGACGACGGTCCCGACCGCAGCCGCGCTCTGCAAGCGAGCCGCGGTGTTGACGACGTCTCCGGCGACCATGCCTTCCCCGCGCTCGGGTCGGGCGCCGAGCGCGACGACCGCCTCGCCCGTCGTCACCGCCGCGCGGACGGCCACCTCGAGACCCTCGGAGCGCAGGTCCTCGATCGTTTCCAGGATCCGCAGCGCAGAACGGACGGCCCGTTCGGCATCGTCCTCGTGCGCGACGGGTGCACCGAAGACGGCCATGACCGCGTCGCCGATGAACTTCTCGACCGTGCCGCCGTGGCGCTCGATGTCGACCTTGACGCGCTCGTGGTACGGGCGCAGGGTCGCGCGCACGTCCTCGGGGTCCGCGCGGTCGGAGCGGTCGGTGAAGCCGACGAGGTCCACGAAGAGCACGGAGACGACCTTCCGCTCCTCGCCGGCCGAGGCGGGTGCGGCCATGAGCGGCTCCGCGCAGGCGAGGCAGAAGCGCGCGCGCTCGGGGTTCTCCTCCCCGCAGTTGGGGCAGACGATCACGGGACCCGCGCTGCGCCGATCGCTACTCCATCGCCGACAGGAGCTCGTCGACCGGGATCAGGGGCAGCGACTCGAGCTTGGCGCTCCCGCGCGCCCCGAGCGCGGCGGAGACCTTCGCGATCGTCAGGTCGTCGGGCGCCTCGACGATGTTGACGAAGTCGTACTCCCCGAGCGCCGCCCACTGGTGGAGCACCTTCGCGCCCATCTCCTCGACGTCGCGGTTGACCTCACGCAGGCGACCCGGATTGGCGTGGAGCGTCTGGACGCCCTTCTCCGTCAGGGTCGTGAGCATCAGGTAGATCCCCATCTCGCTCCTCTCCTCGCTTTGCCCGCGAGCGTAACCGAGCCTCCTGGTCGACGTACAGCACGGCGCCGCCGAGGAAGAGGAGCGGCCCGAGCGCCGTGTCGGCGAGGAAGACGGCCGTACGCGCCGCGTTTTCCGCCTGCGAGTGGAGCACGAGCGTTAGCGCGTACTCGGCGAGCCCGAAGAGCACGACGAGTGCCGCGAGCGACCCGGCGGCGTGGACGTAGTCCGCCCGACCGAGCGCGACTGCCCGCTTGAACGACTCGCGGACAGAGGCGTGCTCGACCAGAGCGACCGGCACGACGAGCCCGACGAGCGCGAGCCAGAAGACGACCGCGAGCTTGAACCAGGGGATGAGGAACGCCGCCGGGACGAACACGAGCGTTCCCGAGGCGAGGGCGACGAGCCATGCTGTGCGCGTGGGGGCGGCGCCGGTCACGAGCGTCGTTGCGTAGGCGAACGCGGCCGTGAAGAAGGGCGCGGCGACCACGAACACGAGCGCGGCCACGAGCGTCGAGCGGTGGATCGCGAGCTGGTTGGAGATCGCGACGACGAGCCCGAGGGGCAGTGCGCGCAGAAAGTTCGCCCCGTAGAGGCGGATCGACTCGGCGACGAGCTGTCCGACCGTTCTGCGCTCGGGGGGAAGCGGCGGAGGCAACTCCTCCCTCGACGACCTCGCCCTCGACGTCCGCGCCATGGAGCCGGAACGCTACTCGTGGCTGAGCGCGACGCGGAGCCGAGGGAGCGCGTCCGCCAGCGCTGCGAGCGCCGACTCGACCTCCCAGCGGCTGCGATCGCGCTCGCCGATCTCGTTGGAGATCGCGCGGAGCTCGACTGCGGGGATCCCGGCGAGCGCGCATGCGCGCAGGACGGCGAAGCCCTCCATCGCCTCGACGCGGGCTTCGTCGCCGCTGCTGCCGACTGCTGCGCTCGTCGAGATCGGGAGCACCTTGGCTTCGGGCAGAGCAGCCTGGACGGAAGCGAGGAGGCCTGCATCAGACTTCATACACGAGGTGACGGGAATGCCCGCGGCCAGATCCACGTACAACGCCTCGGCACCGATGACGAGGGTGCCGAGCGGGAGCCCGCGTCCACCCGCGACGCCCACGTCGAGGACCGCTCGCGGTCGGTCGCGCTCGATTGCCCTTGCCGTCGCGACTGCGGCCTCGACCGGACCGATCCCGCATATCAGCCCGGGCTCCCCGCAGAGCTCGAGCTCGGTGGCCGCGACGAGGAGGACGCCCGTCATGGCTCCGGCCGGAGCAGGAAGACAGGATGGCTGGGCGCTTCCGCGAGCCATTCCGCGTGTGATGAGTGGAGCGAAACCTCGAAGAACGGACGCGTGACGCGGCCGAGCTCGTAGTAGCGGCGGAGCACCGGCACCGCGTCCTCGGGAGCGAGCTCCTCGGCCGCGAACCGTCCGTGCCAGCGCCCGCGGCGAAGCTCCACCACGCCCGCGGCCCGCGTGTTCTTCACCCAGTTCCGGTCGCCGTAGGGCGCGACGAGCCACCGCTCGTCCCCGTCGCGCACGATCGACACCGGAGTCGACCAGAGCTCCCCCGACCGCCGGCCCGCAACGGTGAGGAGATGCGTTCGCGGCCCGGTGAGACCGAGCCGTGCGAGCGGGCGAACGACGGCGTTCAGCGCGCGCCGCCAGGTGCTCAGTCGATAGGGCTTCGGCGTGGATCGCACGGCGGTCGTCATCGCTTCGCGATCCTCGCAGAAGCCGATTCCTGGATACTCCTCGCGTGGGCTTCACGATCCTCAGGCAGGACGAGCTCGCGTGGGAGCCGCGCGACGACGGCAGCGGGCGCGCGGTCGCGCGCCTCTCCGATGCGCTCACCCAGTCGCGTGCAAACCTCTGGCGCTACCCGCCCGGCGCGATCGGCAAGCGCCACTGCGACCACGGGCAGGAGGAGGTCTTCGTCGTCCTCGACGGGACGTTGACGGTCGACCTGGGCGATCCGCCGGAGCGCCACGAGGTCCCGCGCGGCGGCGTGCTCGTGGTCGAGATCGGGACCATCGTCCAGCTCCGCAATGCGGGCAACGAGGACCTCGCGATGCTCATCTACGGCGCGCCGCCCGTCACCGGGAACGCCGAGTTCTTCCCGGACGTGCCGTAGGTCTGGTCTGCTCCGGCGGCCAGTGCCGCTCTCGAGGCTGGATCAATGGCGGGCAGCGATGTGCCGGGCGCCCCCGTAAGCGCGGACGGCTGCCGTGTGGCAGCCGTCCGCGGATGCGTCGAGGAGCGACGGGATCAGTGCGCGAGCCGACGGGTCCGAGCAAGACGTCCGGCAGCGAAGACAGCGACCAGAGCCGCGAACGCCAAGCCGAACGCGGGCGCAATCTTCCACTCGAGGCCAGAGCCGGCGGACTCCTTCGAGGCCTGCGAGACCCGCGCGGCCGTCGCGTCGCCCGCGTCGCGGACGACAACGGACGAAGACTCGAGCTTCAGCCTCGCCGACGTGGCATCTCCGGCATCCCGACTCACGACCGCGAAGGGCCTGCGGCCGACTCGGGCACCAGCAGCATCGCCGGCGTCGCGAATCACGACGGGCGAGGACTCGAGCCCTAGCCTCGCAGTCGTCGCATCGCCTGCGTCGCGGGTCAGCGCTGCCCAGGCTGCCGGAACTGCGAGCGCCAGGACGGCACAGGCGACGGCGATGACGAATGAGATGTTGGACTTCATCGCTCCTCCTCTTCTATGCGATGACCTTTCCGGCCACCTGCTGCGAGGCTAGGGAGCGGGCTGCGACCGAGAAACGGGTGAATCACCCGTGTTCGACTCGGGAATCCCTTGTCTTAGACGAGCGGCAAGTGCGGGCCCGACCTCGCCGCGGCGCTTCACGCCCAGCTTCCCGAAAACGTGCGAGAGGTGTCCTTCGACCGTTCGTTCGGACAGGAAGAGCGCAGTAGCAACCTCGCGATTCGTCTTGCCCTCGGCGACGAGCGCGGCGACGTGCTCCTCGGCCGGCGTGAGCAGGTGCCGCGAAGGAGCCCTGCCGCTGATGCGGCGCAGCTCGTCGCGTGCGCGCTGCGCCCAAATCGCAGCGCCGACTCCTTCACACACCGCCATCGCCTCTTCGAGCGTCGCACGTGCCTCGCGCCGAAGCTTGGAACGACGTTGAGCGGCACCGAGAGCGAGCAGCGTCCGGCCACGATCGAGGGGAATGTCGACTTTCGTGTGCCAAGCGAGCGCCTCCTCGTACGCGGCGAGCGCCCGATCCAGTGCACCTGCCTGAGCTGCGAGCATTCCACGGCAGCGAAGAGATGCGGCTATCGCCGACGATCGCTCGAGTCTGTGCGCGTTCTCCTCGTACCACGCGAGGACATCGGCCGCGTGCTCGGGACGCCCCAGCGCGATGAGGGCTTCGATGTAGTCGACGACGAAGCGAATCGCCGCGGGCTCCGCGATCTGCTCGCGACGCGCAACTGCGACGGCCGGCTCGAGCGCTCCTTCGGCGGCGTCCGGACGCCCGAGCGCCAGCTCGAGATGACCCATCGCGGCATCGGCGTACAGCTTGCTGAGCCCACCTCCCGTCGTCGAGACGGTCTCGAATACGCGAGCCGCAGCCTCGCGCGCGCGCTGCTCGTTACCGCGGTGCGCCTCGGCGAGGCTCAGGACGGCCAAGCTGTACATCCGGAGCCACTCCTGCCCCGACTGCGCCGCCGCTTCCTCTCCCTCGTGCACTCGCGCCACCGCGCTCGCGAGCTCGCCGAGCACCGTCTCGACGAGGCCGAGGAGGACGAGCACGTACGCAAGCGAGCTTTCGTCTCCGACGTCACGTGAACGCCCGAGCATCTCGAGCAAAGCCTCCCGAGCAGGCCCGAGCTGATCCGTCCACCACCGGTGCAGCGCGACGTTCACCAGAGGCTGTGCCATGACCCGGCGTGCCTGAGCCATCTCCTCGAGGGCTAGCGCCTGCTCCGCGGTCTCGGCCGCCGTTCCGAGGCCCAAGAGGGTCTCCACGAGAAGTCGGGTGCCCAGTGCCTCGGCCGCCAGACCTTCGTCGCCGACTTCGAATGCGAGCTCGACGGCGAGACGCACGTGCTGCAGGGAGTCGGGAAGCCGTTCACGGGTTTGGAGGAGGCAAGTCGCGACACCTTCGTGCGCCGCAGCGAGGATCTCGCTGTCACCTTCCGCAGCGTCGATCGCCTGCTGGAAGAGCTCGATCGACGCGGCTTGCGCCTCGAGCGACTTGATCCGCGCCAGGGTTTCGAGTGCTCGGGCCCGGCTGCTGCCGACGGCTCCCCGGAGGACGTCCTGCAACAGCGCCTGCGCCCGGCTCGAATCCCCGGAGCCGAAATGAAGTCGCGCAGCGTCGACCGTGCGGCGCTCCTGCTCCGCGGGGAGAGAGCTCGGCGTCAACTCCCGCGCCCGTTCGAGCAGCAGCGCGGCCGCGGGCAGGGCTCCCCGTCCACGCGCGTACCGCGCCGCATCCTCGAGGGCATCCGCGACAGCCTCCGTCGGCACGTCGACAGACGCGGCCAGATGACGAGCTCGCGCCTCTGGATCCTCGACCAGCTCGGCGAGCCGCCCATGAACCTGTCGCCGACGAGAAGGATCGGTCGTCTCGTAGAGGCCCGCCGTGAGGAGCGGATGCGTGAAGCGGATCCGGTCGCCCTCGAGCTCGACGATCTGTGCGTCGAGAGCCGGGCCAAGGCCGCTGCTACGCGCGATCCCTGTCGCGGACTCGACGACTGGGACGGTCGGCCGCGAGAGCAGGGCTGAAGCGAGAAGGAAATCGCGACTCTCGGATGGGAGCGCGCGAACGCGTCCGTGCACGAGATCGCGGAGCGACTCGGGGACCGGGAGAGGTTGCCCGGCCGCCAGGGAGCTCCCGCCTCGCAGCGTGCGCACGATCTCGAGGGCATAAAGAGGATTGCCGCCCGACGCGCGGTGAACCTCTTCGAGGATCGGCCGAGGCGGATTGACGCCGAGCTCGCCGCGGATCACGAGAAGCAGCGTCCGGGAGTCGACTGGGCCTACGTCGAGCTCCTGGAAGCGCTCGCGAAGAACGCTCCTGAGCTCGGCCACGAGGGGGCTCTCGACGTTCGTTCGTCTGGCGAGCAGCATCCCGACCTGTTCGGCTCGGAGGCGTCTAGCGGCGTAGGCGAGCGCAGACGACGATGCGGCGTCGAGCCATTGCACGTCGTCGACGGCGATGATCAACGGCGCCTCGTCGGCGAGCGCGCGAAAGGCGTTCAGGGTGGCGAGCCCGACTGCGTGCTCGTCGGGCGGCAGATTCGGAGCATCCTCGATCAGAAGCGCGCGCGACAACGCGTGCCGTTGCGGTGGCGGCAGGACGGCAAGCGTTTCGTCGAGCGCGCCGTGCAGGAGATCGCCGAGCGCGGAAAAGCTGAGTTGCTCCTCGGCCGCACCGGGGCGCGCCTGGAGCACACGGTGGCCCAGGCTCTCCGCTTCGCCCACCCCAGCGATCCAGAGGGTGGTCTTCCCGACTCCCGGCTCGCCTTCGAGCACGATCGTCGCCGTGCCGTCGGACAGGGTTCCGAAGAACCGACGGAGCACCGCGAGCTCCGACTCCCGGCCGATGATCGCCATGCTCGAGGATCGTAAGCCTCGTGGCCGCAGCGCTCAGCGAGAGCGCTCCGATGCGAGACGACGAGACGCGACTACGCCGGCGCGGCTACCTCCGCAGGCACCTCCTGGAAGAGCAGCTCCTCGCCCCGCGCGTCGACTCGCACCGTGTCGCCCTCGCCGAACCGTCCTTCGAGAAGCTCGAGCGAGAGCGGATTCTCGAGCAGCCGCTGGATCGCACGCTTGAGCGGCCTCGCGCCGTAGGCGGGATCCCAGCCCGCCTCCGCGAGGATCTCCTTCGCCTCGTCCGTGACCTCGAGCTCGATCTTGCGCTCCGCGAGCCGCTCGCGCAGCCGCCGGAGCTGGAGCTCGACGATCTCGGAGAGCTGCTCGCGGGTCAGCGGCTCGAAGAGGACGACCTCGTCGACGCGGTTCAGGAACTCCGGCCGGAAGCGGTCGCGAAGCTCCTCGGGGGAGCGGATGTTCGAGGTCATGATCACGACGGTGTTCCGGAAATCGACCGTGCGCCCCTGGCCGTCAGTGAGGCGGCCGTCGTCGAGGAGCTGGAGGAGGACGTCGAAGACCTCGGCGTGCGCCTTCTCGATCTCGTCGAGCAGGAGCACCGCGTACGGCCGCCGCCGCACCGCCTCCGTGAGCTGGCCGCCCTCCTCGTAGCCGACGTAGCCGGGCGGCGCGCCGACGAGCCGGGCAACCGTGTGCCGCTCCTGGTATTCGGACATGTCCAGCCGGACGAGCGCCCGCTCGTCGTCGAACATGAACTCCGCGAGCGCGCGGGCGAGCTCCGTCTTCCCGACGCCGGTCGGGCCGAGGAAGATGAACGAGCCGATCGGCCGGTTCGGGTCCTGCAGTCCCGAGCGCGCGCGCCGGAGGGCGTTGGACACGGCCTCGACGGCCTCGTCCTGGCCGACCACGCGCTGGTGGAGACGCTCCTCCATGTGGATGAGCTTCTCGACCTCGCCCTCGAGGAGGCGCGACACGGGGATCCCGGTCCAGGCCGCGACGACCGCGGCGATGTCGTCCTCGTCGACCTCCTCCTTCACCATCGGCGCCGACGCGGGCTCCACACGCGCCTCGAGCTCCTTCTCGAGCTCGGGCAGCGCGCCGTAGCGAATCTCGGCGACGCGGGCGAGGTTGCCGGCGCGCTCCTCGCGCTCGGCCTCCATCCGCAGCTCGTCGATTTGCCGCTTGATCTCAGCGACTCGCTGGAGCGCGTCCTTCTCCTTCGACCAGCGCGCGCCGAGCTCGTCCCGGATCGCCTTCGCGTCCGCGAGCTCTCGCTCGACGGGCGCGCGCACCTCGTCCGACTCGTTGCCCATGCCCGCCAGCTCGATCTCGAGCTGGCGCACGCGCCGGTCGGCCTCATCCAGCTCGACGGGCGAGGAGTCGATCTCCATCCGCAGCCGCGAGGCAGCCTCGTCGACGAGGTCGATCGCCTTGTCCGGCAGGAACCGGTCGGCGACGTAGCGGTCGGAAAGGACCGCCGCCGCGACGAGCGCGGAGTCCCGGATCTCCACCCCGTGGTGCGCCTCGTAGCGCTCCTTCAACCCGCGGAGGATCGCGATCGTGTCCGCCACCGACGGCTGCCCGACGAAGATCGGCTGGAAGCGGCGCTCGAGCGCAGCGTCCTTCTCGATGTGCTTGCGGTACTCGTCGAGCGTGGTCGCGCCGACGGCGCGCAGCTCGCCCCGCGCGAGCATCGGCTTCAGAAGATTGGCGGCGTCGACCGCGCCCTCGGCCGCGCCGGCCCCGACGATCGTGTGCAGCTCGTCGATGAAGAGGACGATCTCGCCGGCCGCGTTCTCGATCTCGGCGAGGACGGCCTTGAGCCGCTCCTCGAACTCGCCGCGGTACTTCGCTCCGGCGAGGAGCGCGCCGACGTCGAGCGCCCAGACGCGCTTGCCCTTCAGCCCCTCGGGCACGTCGCCCGCGACGATCCGCTGCGCGAGGCCCTCGACGATCGCGGTCTTGCCGACACCCGGCTCCCCGATCAGCACCGGGTTGTTCTTCGTGCGCCGAGAGAGGACCTGGATCACGCGCCGGATCTCGTCGTCGCGGCCGACGACCGGGTCGAGCTTCCCGCTCTCGGCGAGCTCGGTAAGATCGCGGCCGTACTTCTCGAGCGCCTGGTACGAGCCCTCGGGGTCCTGCGTCGTCACCTTCTGGCCGCCGCGGACGTCCTTCAAGGCCGTGAGCAGCCGATCGCGATCGAGGATGTCGAGCGCGAGCAGGAGGTGCTCGACCGAGACGTAGTCGTCGTCCAGCGAGCGCGCCTCGTCGAGCGCGCGGTCGAGCACGCGCGAGAGCGCGGCCGACACCTGCGGCTGCTGTGCTGCTCCGCCCACGGTCGGCTGCTGCGAAAGCCGGGCTTCCGCCTCCGCGCGCAGCGACGCGACCTGGTAGCCCGACCGCTCGCAGAGCGTCCGGACGAGCTCCTGGTCGAGGAGCGCGATCGTCAGGTGGTCGGGGGTGAGCTCGGGGCTCCCCATGCGCCGGGCGAGCTCCTGCGCGCCGGCGACTGCTTCCTGGCTCTTGAGGGTCAGCTTGTTGAAGTCCATGTCATCTCCTGGCGGGCGCGTTGCTCGGCGCGTCGTAGAGCACGAGGTCGCGCTTGTACGAACGGTGGACGGAGGCGATCTCGGCGCGGAGCTCGCGTTCGAGGCGCTGCATGCGCGACGTCAGCCGGAGGAGCTCGTCCTGCAGCCGGAGCACGTGCTCGACGCCGGCGAGGTTGAGCCCGATCTCGGTCGTCAGCCGCTGGATCGCACGCAGGCGCTCGACATCCGCGTCCGAGTACAGCCGCGTGCCTCCAGGGGTTCGGGCCGGCCGCACGAGCCCTTTCGCCTCGTACAGACGGAGCGTCTGCGGGTGCATGCCGACGAGGTCGGCCGCCACCGAGATCATGTAGCGCGGGCGGTCGCGCACCTGCATCAGCCGGCCTCCGCGAGCCGGTCACGAGGGCTCTCGCGGGACACCTTCTGGTATCCCTCGAGCGCCTCGCGCTCGGCCTTCGAGAGCTTCTTCGGGACCGTCACCTTCACCCGCGCGAGCAGGTCTCCCCGCCCCGACCCCTTGAGGTGCGGCACGCCGCGGCCCTTGACCCGCAGGAGCTTGCCGCTCTCCGTTCCCGACGGCACCTTGAGCGCGACCGCCCCGTCAGGCGTCGGGATCTGGATCGTGGCGCCCAGAGCGGCCTCCGCGAACGTGACCGGAACCTCAAGCACGAGATCGGCGCCACGCCGCTCGTAGAGCGGAGACGAGGCCACGTCGACGACGACGAAGAGGTCGCCGGTCGGACCGCCGTTCCGCCCCGGCTCGCCCTTTCCCTTGAGCCGGATCCGCGTCCCGCTCTTCGAGCCCGCGGGGATCTTCACCGAGTAGCGCTTGGTGACGCGCTCCCGGCCGATCCCGTGACAGCGTCGACACGGAGTCTCGACGATCGTCCCGTTCCCGTGGCAGCGAGGGCACGGTTGCGAGAACGCGAACAGCCCCTGCGCCTCGGAGACGACGCCCCTGCCTCCGCAGGTGGGGCAGACGATCGGAGATGTCCCCGGCTCGGCACCCGTCCCGTGGCAGACCGAGCAGACCGTGTCCACCTCGACCGGGATCCGGACCTGGGCGCCGGCGAGCGAGTCCTCGAATGAGATGCGGACGTGCGTCTCGAGGTCGTCGCCGCGAATCGGTTGGCGGGCGCTCGTGCCGCCGCCTCGGCCGAACATCCCGCCGAGCAGGTCACCGAGGTCGCCGAAGCTGAAGTCCTCGAAGCGAACTCCGCCTGCTCCGGGGCCAGGGAACCCCCGGCCGTCGGTCGTCCCGAAGGTGTCGTACGCCTGTCGCTTCTCTGGATCGGTGAGGACGTCGTACGCGGACTGGACCTCCTTGAACCGCTCCTCGGCATCGGCGTCGTCGGGATTCCGGTCCGGGTGGTAGCGGCGGGCGAGCTTCCGGTACGCCTTCTTGATCTCGTCGTCGGATGCCGTCTTCGGCACCTCGAGCACCTCGTACGGGCTACGCGCCACGGGTGATCTTCTCGATGAAGTCTTCGGGGTCGGCGGGCGACAATGCGATCGCGTCGCCGCCCACCTCGAGGAGCACGACCTTGGCCCGATCCGTCACGTACGCGCTCACGCTCCGACCTTCCGCCCGGTAGCGGCCGAGGTAGCCGTAGCCGCCACCGTCGCCGGCCACACGCCAGCCCAGCGCACCCCGGTGTACACGCGCGAGCCCGCCCCAGTAGTGGACGGGGGAGGCCGACCGCCGGGAGATCGAGAGTCGGCCGCTGTCGACCGCGTAGGCGCGCGGCTCCCGTCGCCGTAGGAACAGATTGAGGGCGACGAGCGAGCCTCCGACGATGAGCAGGATCGGGCCGGCCGGCGTTCCAGCCGTCGCGAGCGCCCATGCACCCCCCGCGGCGAGCCCGAGCGCGAGCACCCAAATAAGCCCCGTCGTGATGCGCGCCGACAGGTCCAGGGACGCTGCGGGGAAGGTCACCGGGGACGGTTCCATCACGCCTCGCTCGGCTCGGCCGCGACGATCACGCGCGCCGGGCGCACGACCTTGTCGCCGACGCGGTATCCGCGCTGGACGACGTCGAGCACGGTGCCCGGCTCCTCCTCGCTCGGCTGCGTCAGGAGCGCCTCGTGGACGTGCGGGTCGAAGGCGCCGTCGGTGTCGATCTCGACCAGCCCTTCCTTCGCGAGCGCCGCCCGCAGCGAGCGCTCGACGAGCCGAACGCCGTCGACGAGGGCCGCCTCCTCGTGTCGCTCGGCCGCCTCGAGCGTCCGCTCGAGGTCGTCGAGCACCGGGAGAAGCTCGCGGACGAGCCGTTCGTGCGCATGCGCGACGAGGCGCTCCTGCTCACGTGCGGCGCGCTTGCGGTAGTTGTCGAAGTCCGCCTGGACGCGCTGTGCGAGCGCCAGGTACTCGTCTCGCTCAGCCGTGAGGGCCGCGAGCGCATCCTCCTCTTCGGCGGGAGCAGAAACGGCGTCGGCCGTCTCCACTCCCTCGTTCTCGACGGGCTCGTGGGTCACGAGCTCTTGGCCTCTTCCTCGTCGATGACCTCGTACTCGGCGTCCTCGACGACCTCGTCCTCGGACGGGCTCCCGTTGCCCGACGGCGTCGACGAGCTCTGCTGCGCCGCCGCCTGCGCATAGATGGCGTCGGCGAGCGAGCGCGACGCCTCCTGGAGCGCCTCCGACTTCGCGCGGATGTCCGCGAGGTCGGTGCCCTCGACGGCCTGGCGGAGCTCCATGATCCGCCCCTCGATCGTCGCCGCATCGCCCTCCGGGACCTTGTCGCGGTGCTCCTTCAGCGTGCGCTCGGTCTGGTATGCGAGCTGCTCGCCCGCGTTCCGGGCATCCGCGAGCTCGTGCAGCCGATGCGCCTCCTCGGCGTGCTCCTCGGCGTTCCGGATCATGCCGGTGACCTCGTCCTCGGACAGGCCCGAGCCACCCTCGATCCGGATCTGCTGCTCGTTGCCGGTGCCGAGATCCTTCGCGGACACGTTGATGATCCCGTTCGCGTCGATGTCGAAGGCGACCTCGATCTGCGGCATCCCGCGGGGCGCCGGCGGGATCCCGACCAGCTGGAAGATGCCGAGCGTCTTGTTGTAGGCGACCATCTCCGACTCGCCCTGGAGGACCTGGATCTCGACGGACGGCTGGTTGTCCTCCGCCGTCGTGAAGACCTCCGACTTGCGCGTCGGGATCGTCGTGTTGCGCTCGATGAGCTTCGTCATCACGTCGCCCTTCGTCTTGATGCCGAGCGAGAGCGGCGTGACGTCGAGGAGGAGCACGTCCTTGACGTCACCCTTGAGGACGCCTGCCTGGATGGCGGCGCCGACAGCGACGACCTCGTCTGGATTGACGCCCTTGTGCGGCTCTTTGCCGATGAGCTCCTTCACCTTCTCCTGGACGGCGGGCATGCGAGTCATGCCGCCGACGAGAACGACGTGGTCGATGTCGGCCGCCGTCAGCCCTGCGTCGGAGAGCGCCTGCTTGGTCGGCTCGACCGTCCGCTCGAGGAGCCCGTGCGTGAGCTCGTCGAGCTTCGCCCGCGTGAGCTGGAGGTCGAGGTGCTTCGGTCCCTCCGGCGTCGCGGTGACGAACGGGAGGTTGATCTGCGTCGTCATGGTCGAGGAGAGCTCGATCTTCGCCTTCTCCCCCGCCTCGTACAGGCGCTGGAGCGCCATGGGGTCCTGGCCGAGGTCGATGCCCTGGTCGCGCTTGAACTCCGCGATCATCCAGTCGACGATCGCCTTGTCGAAGTTGTCGCCGCCGAGGTGGTTGTCGCCGTTCGTCGCCTTCACCTCGAACACGCCGTCGCCGAGCTCGAGGACGGAGACGTCGAACGTCCCGCCGCCGAGGTCGAAGACGAGGATCGTCTGCTCGGCGCCCTCCTTGTCGAGCCCGTACGCGAGCGCGGCGGCGGTCGGCTCGTTGATGATCCGGAGGACGTTGAGGCCGGCGATCTTGCCGGCGTCCTTCGTCGCCTCGCGCTGCGCGTTGTTGAAGTACGCCGGGACCGTGACGACCGCGTCCGTGACGGACTCGCCGAGGTACGCCTCTGCGTCCTGGCGCAGCTTCTGCAGGATCATCGCCGAGATCTCGGGCGGCGCGAGCTCGCGGTCGTCCGCCTTCACGCGGACGTCGCCGTTCGGCCCCTGGACGACGTCGTAGGGGACGATCTTCATCTCCTCGGACACCTCGTCGAACTTGCGGCCCATGAACCGCTTGATCGAGAAGATGGTGTTCTTGGGATTCGTGACCTGCTGGCGCTTCGCCGGCGAGCCGACGAGGCGCTGGCCGTCACGCCCGAAGGCGACGACGGACGGGGTCGTGCGTCCGCCCTCGGCGTTCGGGATAACGGTGGGCTCGGAGCCCTCGAGCACGGCCATGCAGGAGTTGGTCGTGCCGAGGTCGATTCCGATGGTCTTCGCCATGAGGTGGTACTCCTTCCGTATATGAGTCTCGGTTACGTGAAAATCTGAGTCTTATCGTAGCAGATCATTCCCGGAGGACACGGCACGGAGGCTGCGAAGAAGGAAGCGGCGCATGAGGATTGTCAGCGACAAGACGCTGGCGCGGATCAACCGCGCCGTCGTGTCCGGGCGCATCATCCCGTACCTCGTCGGCCTGATGTTCGCGATCATGTTCTTGGGCGCGCTCGCCGTCCGCTTCCTCAGCCCGCACAGCTTCTCGAGCTTCGGGGACGCGCTCTGGTGGTCCGCGACGACCGTGACGACGATCGGCTACGGCGACGTGGTGCCGGGCACGAGCGGAGGCCGAGTCATCGCCGTCTTCGTCATGTTCGCGAGCGTCGCGACCATCTCGTTCACGACAGCGGTCGTCACCGCGACCTTCGTCGCCTACCACCAGCGCCGGCTGGGCCACGAGGACGAGCGGCACCGCGAACTGGTCGAGACACTCGATCGGATCGAGAGAAAGATCGACGCACTCGACGCGGATCGTCCGTCGAGTTAGCGCACCACCCCGATGAGCGCGCCCCCGGCGACGATCAGCGTCGCCCCGAGGACGAGGCGTCCGCCGATTCGCTCCGCACGCCCGAGGACGAGCGCGGACAGGACGACGCCCCAGAGCGACTCCATCGCGACGAGCGGCGAGACGATCGATACCCGTCCGCGGTAGAAGGCGGCGAAGAGCGTCACGTACGACAGGCCGAAGAGGATCCCCGCCGGCGCGAAGAGCGGTACCCCGGCCCATTGAGGACGGCGGCCCGTCGCCAGGAGGAAGACGAGGATGCACGCTCCCCCGGCCGCGAGCGTCGCGCACGCCGCGAGCGACGGCTCGACCGGCGTGTCGCCCGAGAGCCAGCGGACGAGGTTGTCCCGGCTCGCGAACAGCAGCGTCGCCCCGAGCGCGAAGACGAGCCCGATGGTCCGGAAGTGCTCCGGCCGCCGCCGCTCGCCGACGAGCGCGATCGCTCCGCAGACGATGAGCAGCGCCCCGAGCACGAGACCCGCCTCGACGGGCTCGTCGAGGAAGACCAGCGCGATCGCAACCGCGAACGCCGGCGCGGTGCCGACGACGACCGAGGTACGGGAGGGCCCGGCGTCCCGCACACCGAGCGTGAAGAGGACCTGCGAGCCGCCGGGAGCGAGGATCCCGGCCAAGAGGAAAGGCCAGACAGCGCCGACGTCTCCGCCCGCGAGGAGCGCGAACGGGAGCACGACTGCGATCGCGACGCAGACCGTCAGGAATGCGCCGGTCTCGGCGTCACCGCCGCGCTGGAGCGCGATCCGGAGCGCAACCGTCATCGCACCGAAGAGGAACGCCGACGCTGCGGCGAGGAGGACGGGCGCCACGTCTCAGCGCCCTCGCGGAACGAGTCGCACCAGCGCCGCGGCGGCTGCCGGCTCCGCCAGGACGATCCCCACCATCATCACCGCGCACCCGAGCCATCCCGACCAGCCGAGCACCTCGCCCGCGAGGAGCACGCCGAAGAGCGCGGCGAACGGCGCCTCGAGCGTGAAGACGAGCGCCGCCCGGGCCGCTGTCGTCCGCGCCTGCACCCACGTCGCGACGAGGAAGCCGAACGCTCCCGCGAAGACCCCGGTCACGACGAGCGCGGCCCACACCGTCCGGCCGTGCGGCGCCTCTACCTGGCCCGTCGCGAGAGCGATCATGGTGAATCCGACGAACGCGGTCGCCATCTGCAGGAGCGTGAGCGCCCGCGCGTCGTAGCGCGGCGCATACCGCTCGAGGACGACGATCTGGACGCCCGTGACGACCGCGCAGCCGAGCACGAGCGCGTTTCCGGCCGCCGATCCGCCGGGAGCGCCGTTCAGCAGGAGCAAACCGGCGACGGCGCAGACGACACCGAGCCACACCGCACCCGGTACGGGCGTGCGAAAGAGAAAGAGCGCGAGGAGAGGGGCAACCACGACGTAGAGCCCGGTGATGAAGCCGGTGCTGGACACCGTGGTGCGCTCGAGCCCGGCCGTCTGGAGACCGTACGCGGTCGCGAGGAGCGCGCCCACGCTCATCCCGGCGATGAGACCCTCCCTGGGCAGCGCGCGGAGCGGCCGCCAGGCGAAGGGCAGCAGCACAGCCGTCGAGATCGCGAAGCGAACGGCGAGAAACGCGAAGAGCGGGTACAAGGCGAGTGCGTCCTGCACCTGCACGAAGGTGACGCCCCAGACGGCCGTGACGCCCACGAGCGCAAGGAGCGGCGAGCGCGTGGCCGTGGGCATCCGCGGGAGGCTATTCGTCGACGCCGTCGACGACACTCGCTCGTCTCGCCTCGAGGAGGCCGCCCGCTACGAATGGAGCACGAGCGCCCAGGCGGCGCGCGGCCGTCCTTCTCTACGCTTCTGCGGATGGAGGTCCTCGACACTCTCGGCCGGCCCCTCCGCGACCTCCGGATCTCGGTCACCGATCGCTGCAACTTCCGCTGCGTCTACTGCATGCCGAAGGAGGTCTTCGCGCGCGATCACGCGTTCCTGCCGCGCAGCGAGCTGCTCACGTTCGAGGAGATCGAACGCGTCGCACGCGTCTTCGTCCGGCTCGGGGTCCGGAAGCTGCGGATCACCGGCGGCGAGCCGCTCCTCCGCCGTGACCTCGAGTCGCTGATCGAGCGTCTCGCCGGGCTCGGCGACCTCGATCTGACCCTGACGACGAACGGCGCGCTGCTCGAGCGGAAAGCCGATGCGCTCGCGCGCGCCGGACTCACGCGGGTCACGGTCAGCCTCGATTCGCTCGAGGACGAGGTGTTCCGCGCGATGAACGACGTCGACTTCCCGGTCGCGCACGTGCTGACCGGAATCGAGGCCGCTGCGGCGGCGGGCTTGCCGGTGAAGATCAACGTCGTCGTCAAGCGCGGGCTGAACGACGGCTCGATCGTCGACATCGCGCGGCGCTTCCACGGGACCGGGCACGCCGTGCGCTTCATCGAGTACATGGACGTCGGAGCCACGAACGGCTGGAAGCTCGACGACGTCTATCCGGCCGCCGAGATCGTCCGCTCGATCGGCGCCGAGCTCCCGATCGAGCCGCTCGGGCCCGCCTACCGGGGCGAGGTCGCGCAGCGCTACCGCTACCTCGACGGCGGCGGCGAGATCGGCGTGATCGCTTCGGTGACCCAGCCGTTCTGCGGCGATTGCACGCGCGCGCGGCTCTCCGCGGACGGGAAGCTCTACACCTGCCTCTTCGCCGTCCGTGGCCACGACCTGCGCAAGGTCCTCCGCTCGGGCGTGGACGACGCCGAGCTCGACAGCTCGATCCGCGCCGTCTGGGAGGGCCGCCGCGATCGCTACTCGGAGCTCAGGACGGCGGAGACCCGCGACCTCCGGAAGGTCGAGATGTCGTACATCGGCGGCTGAGGATCGTCGGGAGCGAGAGCCCGATTCGAGTTCGGACAGAGCGGAAAACACGTACGCAGCAGCTCCATAGCTACACGCAAGCCGTCGGCAGGGGCCGACGTTAGAATCGAGTCGAAGGTGTCGAGCACAGTCGCGCAGATCTCGCGCCGCCTGCCTCGTGGCTGGGGGCATCTGCTGTTCCAGTTCGTCATCTGGATCGGCTTCTACGTCGCGTACCAGATCGCGCGCGGCGCGGCCGACCGCAGCGTCGACGCGGCGTTCGCGAACGGCGAGTGGGTCCTCCGGCAGGAGAACCGGATCGGGGCACTGTTCGAGCCGACCGTTCAGCGCGTCGTCGACGCGTCGTCGGTCCTGGTCACGCTCACGACGTACACCTACTGGCTGTCGCAGTTCGCGGTCGTCGGGTTCACGTTGCTGTGGGTCTACTTCCGCCACCACGAGCGCTTCGCCGGGTTCCGGAACTGGCTCATCCTCGCGAACCTCATCGGCCTCGTCGGCTACGTCCTGGTGCCGACGGCACCGCCGCGGATGTTCCCGGAGTGGGGCTTCGTGGACACGCTCGGCCAGTTCTCCGCGCTGAACCACTCGAGCGGCCTGATCCAGTTCGCCGCCAACCCGTACGCGGCGATGCCGAGCCTGCACGCGATGGACGCCCTCATCGTCGGGGTCGTGATGGCCGGGATCTGCCGCTCGCGGATCGCAAAGACGCTCTGGCTCCTGTGGCCGCTGTGGGTGGCGTTCGCGGTCATCTCGACCGGCAACCACTACTGGCTCGACGTCGTGGTCGGGATGCTCATCGCCGCGTTGACCGGCCTGGCCCTCCGCCGAATCCGCACGTTCCGCCTCCGCGAGGCATGACGCCCGACGAGCGGCCGCCTTCAGCCGAGGGCGGAGCGCGCGTGAGTCAGCTCGACCGGGTCAAGCAGGAGTACACCCAGGCAGCGCGAGTGATCCTCGTGCGTTCGATGCGCGGCGTCGCGCGCACGAAGCTCACCCCGGACATGCTGACGCTCACGGGGCTCAGCCTGTGCCTCGCGGGCGCCGTCCTCGTCGGCTTCGAGCAGCACAACCCGAAGCTCTTCTTCTGGCTCGGGGGCTTCCTCTTCGTGATCGGCTCGATCGCGGACATCCTCGACGGCGCGCTCGCCCGCGCCGCGAGCAAGGGCACCGTCTTCGGTGCCTTCCTCGACTCGACCTTCGACCGCCTCGGGGAGGCGGCGATGCTCGCCGCGATCGGGCTCGTGTTCGCTCGCGACGGGAACGACATCGCGCTCGCCGCGACGTTCGCGGCCGTGATCGGCTCGTTCCTCGTCTCGTACACCCGGGCGAAGGCCGAGGCGCTCGGGCTGCGGGGGGACGTTGGCTTCGGCTCTCGCGTGGAGCGAGTGGTCCTCATCGCGGTGGGGCTCGGGCTGGCGCCGTGGGGCTGGCTGCAATGGCCGATCTACGTGCTCGCCGCGATGGCCTGGTTGACCGTCCTGCAGCGCATGCTGTTCGTCCGCAAGCAGCTGCGAGAGCTCGCCGAGCAGCCGACGGCGTAACCCATCGGCGGCCCCCGGGGGGAGCGCTCGCCGGGCGTGCACGCTCACGCGCCCGGGGTCACCATCGGGCTCACGGACTTCGTTGGTGTGGTAAGGTGCTAGCAGTTTGGCTGCTAGCACTTCTGAGAACCGAGCGGGCATCCTGGTCAGGATGCCCGCTCCGTTGAAGGGGGCGCTCGTGCGCGAGGCCGCGCGGCGGGCCTCCAATGTCAACGACGTGGCCGTCGGCATCCTCGCCGACGCGTTCGGCGTGCGGCACGCGCCCACCGGCCGACGCCGCAAGGTGCTGGCCGGCAGCAGCCCGGTGATCCTCCTGCGCGTTCCGCAGGAACTCAAGGCCGAGATCCAGGCGGAGGCGTCGCGACGCGACTCCAACGCGAACGACGTCATCCTCGCCGCGCTCGCCGACGGTCTCGGCGTGCCGCCGGTGAGCAATCGCAAAGGAAGGGAACTCATGGCTTCGACGAACGGCTCGAAGAAAGGCGCGCGCGCCAAGGACAAGGTGCGCGTCGCCATCGTCGGCGTGGGGAACTGCGCCAACTCGCTCCTGCAGGGCGTCGAGTACTACAAGGACGCCTCCCCGGCGGACACCGTGCCAGGGCTCATGCACGTCGACCTCGGCGGCTACCACATCTCGGACATCGAGTTCGTCGCAGCCTTCGACGTCGTAAAGGGCAAGGTCGGCATCGACCTCGCGGACGCGATCTGGGCGCACCCGAACGACACGATCAAGTTCGCGGACGTCCCGAAAACCGGCATCACGGTTTCACGTGGCATGACCCACGACGGCATCGGGAAGTATCTCTCGCAGGTCGTGGAGAAGGCGCCGGGCAAGACCGACGACGTCGTCGGAATCCTCAAGGAGACCGGCGCCGACGTCGTCGTCAACTACCTGCCCGTCGGCTCGGAGATGGCAACCAAGTGGTACGCGGAGCAGATCCTGGACGCGGGCGTCGCGATGGTGAACTGCATGCCCGTCTTCATCGCGCGCGAGCAGTACTGGCAGAAGCGATTCGAAGACGCGGGTGTGCCGATCATCGGCGACGACATCAAGTCGCAGGTCGGCGCCACGATCACCCACCGCGTGCTGACGACGCTCTTCGGAGACCGGGGCGTGCACCTCGACAAGACGATGCAGCTGAACGTCGGGGGCAACTCCGACTTCCTGAACATGCTCGAGCGCGATCGCCTCGAGTCCAAGAAGATCTCGAAGACGAACGCGGTCACGTCGATGCTCGACTACGACATCGGCGAGCGCAACGTCCACGTCGGCCCGTCGGACTACGTGCCGTGGCTCACCGACCGCAAGTGGGCGTACATCCGTATGGAAGGGTCCGCGTTCGGCGACGTCCCGCTGAACGCAGAGCTGAAGCTCGAGGTCTGGGACTCGCCGAACTCGGCCGGCATCGTGATCGACGCCGTCCGCCTCGCGAAGCTCGCGCTGAACAACGGGATCGCAGGAGCGCTCGAAGCGCCGAGCGCCTACTTGATGAAGTCGCCGCCGTCGCAGATCAGAGACGACGAGGCGCGCGAGCAGATCGAGCGCTTCATCGTCAGGAACGCGAAGACGAAGAGCACGTCGGCACGGGCGGGCGCGAAGGCGTGACCCGCCTCCGCCTGAGGCGGATCTTCTGGATCGGCGCGGCGGCGATCCTCGTCGCTGCCGCGCTCGTCGCCGTCGCCTCGATCGTGCGCGGCGACTTCTCGGATACGGACGGCCGCATCCTCGTGACGCTGGCCGCATTCCTGTACACGGGTGGAACCGCTCTTGCCGGGCTCGCGCTCTGCGATCGCGGCCCCGTCCGCGCGCTCGGCTGGGTCGTCGTGGCGGCAGCTCCGGTGTGCCTGGTGCTGGAGCTCTGGGGAATCTGGAAGTTCGCCTTCGACCACGAAGGCGGCGAGGACGCGAGCAGGCTCGCCTGGTCGGCGGTGCTGGTACTCCTCGCAGGTCTGATGACGACGAGCGGGCTCCTGCTCGCACGGCGGCCGGCGCTCGTCCGCCTCGCGCTCGTCGCGGGCGTGCTCGCTTCGTTCGCCGCCGCCGCCTCCATCGTCGGCATCTGGACCGAGCCGTCCAGCGACGCCTTCGCCAAGGTAGTCGCGATCCTCTGGATCTTCGCCGCGCTAGCGTTCTTCCTCGTTCCGGTCCTGCAGCGCTTCGCGGCTACGAGTCCCGAGACCGCGGCGCAGCGGGTGCTCGGTGAGCTCGACGGAGTCCAGCTCGTCGCGTCACGCGGGGACGTCGAGGGCGTTCCGGTCGACGCGCCGGGGCGCGGGGAGCGGCTCGTGCTCCGTCGAGTGGCCTAGCCCGCACGACGCGGCACCGAGCCGTCGGCGACGAATCTCCGCAGCCGAACCGAGAGGTCGCGCAGCAGGGAGAGGGCTACACTCGCCCGACCGTGAGTCTCCGGATCTGCTTCGTCACGCCGTTCGCGTGGTCGCAGCCGCACGAGGTGAACGCGCACGTGGATGGTGCCGCGACGGCGCTCCGCGGGATCGGACACGAGGTGACGGTGCTCGCCCCGTCGTCGAGGGCACGGGACCTGCTCGCGGGTCGCCGGGCGCTCCAACGGGGGGAGGTGCGTACCGCGGACGTGATCGCGGTAGGGCCGTCGGTTCCGATCTCGCGCCGCACGCACCTCGGTGTCCCGGTCGGGGTACGAGCAAACCTCGCTCTGGCGCTGCAGCGTGGCAGCTACGACGTCGTGCACGGCGTCGAGCCCGGCCTTCCGAGCCTCTCGTATCTCGCGCTCACCGCGGCGACCGACACGCTGACGGCCGCGACCTTCTTCTCACCCGAACGGCTCGGCTACCCGGCCCGGCGATCGCGGCGCGACCGGCTCCGCATCCGGGTCGATGCGCTTCTGGCAACTTCTGAGGAGACCGTCGTCGCCGCTGCGCAACGGTTCCAGGGCGACTACCGCCTGCTCCCGCTCGGTGTCGATCCGGACCTCTTTCGCCCGCATCGCAAGCGGTCGGTCATCGCCGCAGAGCTCGAGATCGCGGGGCGACCGAGGACGCGGGCACTCATCCGCTTGCTCCGCGACCTCGACGGCTGGGAGCTGCATCTGCTGCACACGAAGCCGCTCGCCTACCGTCCGGCGATTCCGCGCTCGCTCCGGGACCGGGCGCACGTTCGCTCTGTCCGGCGCCCCGACCAGCGTGCTTCCGCGCTCGGCGAAGCGGCGATCTTCGTCCCCGCTCCCGGCGGAGAGCGACGGCTGGCGCTCGAGGCGGAGGCGTCCGGAGCGGCGATCTGCCTCCCCGAGGACGTCGCGGCGCTCGCGTCCGACGACACCCGCCGAAACGCACTCGGCGCAGACGCGCGCGCCCGCGCCGAGGCGCAGAGCTTCGAAGCCGTCGCCGCGGAGCTCGACTCGGTGTACTCGGGCCTCGCCGGCAAGCGGCGCCAGCGTCGCTCCGGCTCCGATCCGCTCTCCGACCAGGACTGGATCGCGGTCGACCTGCACATGCACACCAGCTGGTCGCACGACTGCTCGATCGAGGTGGACGATCTCCTCGACCACGCCGAGACGATCGGGCTCGGGGGGATCGCCGTGACGGACCACAACGTGTTCGGCGGCGCGCTCGAGGCGGTGGAAGCCTCTCGCGAGCGCGACCTCGTCGTCATCCCCGGCGAGGAGGTCAAGACCGACGGTCAAGGCGAGCTCATCGGGCTCTTCCTCGAGGAGGAGATCCCGCGCGGGATGTCGTTCGCGGACACGCTCGCCGCGATCCGCGAGCAGGGCGGTCTCGTCTACCTCCCCCACCCGTTCGACCGCCTGCACGCGATCCCGGATCCCGCGACGCTCCATCGCCATCTCGCCGAGATCGACGTGTTCGAAGTGTTCAACGCGCGCCTCCTCCGCGACTCGTTCAACGACGAGGCGCTTCGCTTCGCGCGCAAGTACCGGCTGCTCGAAGGCGCGGGCTCGGATGCACACGTCCTTCAGGGCGTGGGCACGGGTGCGGTGCGGATGCGGAGATTCGACGGGCCCGAGGAGTTCCTCCTCTCCCTCCGGAGCGCCGAGATCCTCCGCCGGCCGAAGTCGCTCGCGTACCTGCAGTCGCTCAAGTGGATGGCGCAGGTCAAGGAAAAGGTCCGCTGAGGGAGAAGGGGAGCCGGACCTCGTGCCCGCCGCCGTGCCCACCGACGAGATCTACGAGCGCTATCTCAAGAAGGCCATCGCCGAGATCAACGAGCTCGCGGACGAGCTGGCGCAGGCCGGCGACGAGCTGCGCGTGCCGGTGCTGGGATCCGGGCACCCGCTGGCCGACGTCTTCCTCCTGAAGCACACACCGCAGCCGTCGGAGATCCAGGAGGGCGTCGCGTTCTTCGGCCGAGCAGGCCAGGCCGTTCTCAAGTCGCTCCAGCGGCTCCACGTCGATCCGCTCGCGGTGTACGGGACCAACTGCCTCAAGTTCGGGACGGAGGACATCGAGGACGCGGCGACGTGGCTGACGCGGGAGCTCCATATCGTGCAGCCCACGCTCGTCGTCGTCATGGGCGAGCGGTCCGTCTCGTTCCTGAACGACCTCCGGTTCCCGCTCTCCGATCGGATCGACGCCGCCGAGGGGACGCTGCAGCGGTTCACGCCGACGATCGAGGCCCTGGTGACACCCGACGTCGACGCTTCACTGGACGACCAGACGGCGAAGACGCAGTTCTGGAACGCCTTCAAGGCACTCGGCCCATGGTGGGCCGAGCAACCGCCGTATTGAGTCGTCGGCGGACCCTCGCGCTCGTCGGGCTGACGATCGCGCTCGTCGTCTACGGAGCGGTCGCGGGGAGCTTGTGGGACGTCCCCACCGGGCTCGAGGTCGCGGTCCTGAGCCTCGTCGTCTTCCCGACGTTCGCGGCGACGATCTGGCTCGCGCTGCCACTGGCGGGCAACTCGGCGGGACGCTTGCTGGCGGCGTCGGCGATCGCCGCCGGGCTGGCCGTGGCGCTGGCGCTCGTCGGGCTCGGTTCCGGCTCGAACATGGCGAAGCGCGCCTGCTACGCCCTCCTCGGCTACTCGTTCCTCTCGCTCTTCGAGGAGCTCTGGTGGGTGGCGACCGTCGCGGTCCTGATTCCATGGGTCG
>DASSQE010000089.1:0-19827 GCA_035702645.1 Gaiellaceae bacterium | reverse complement strand
CGCCGCCCGAGGACGCCTACGAGCAGACGCGCCTGTGCCTCGAGATCATCGGCGAGGCACTCGAGCGCGCGGGCTCGAGCCTCGAGGACGTCGTGCGCACGCGCGTCTTCGTCACTGACCCGGTGCACTTCGACGGTGTGTCCCGGGCGCACGGCGAGGCCTTCCGCGAGATTCGGCCCGCGAACACGACCGTCGTCACCGCGCTGCTCGACTCGGCGTGGAAGGTCGAGATCGAGGTCGAGGCCGTGCTCAGCTCGACATGAGCGACTCGAAGCAGGCATTTCCCCCCTCGATCACCGGCAAGAGCGCCGTCCACGGAGGCAGTGTCCTCGACCACGCCTTCGGGCAGGGCGACCCGTACACGCTCGGCGTCGAGGAGGAGTACCAGCTCCTCGACGGCGAGAGCTTCGACCTCGTCCAGCACATCGACACGATGCTCGCCGCGGTCAGCGGCCACGAGCTCGAGGAGCGGATCAACCCCGAGCTCATGCAGTCGGTGGTCGAGATCGCGACTCCGGTCTGCCGCACGGCGGGCGACGTGCTGCAGGAGCTCGTCAGGCTCCGGGGCTACATCGCCGAGGTCGCGCACGCGAAGGGCTTCCGCGTCGGCTCGGCAGGCACGCACCCGTTCAGCCTCTTCGAGCGCCAGCGGATCACGGCGAAGGACCGCTACCACGCGCTCATCGATCAGATGCAGTACGTCGCGCGGCGCGAGCTCATCTTCGGGATGCACGTGCACGTCGGGGTCGACGACCCGGAGAAGGCGATCAAGGTGGTCAACGGCCTCCTCCCCCAGCTCGCCCCCCTGCTCGCCCTGTCCGCGAGCTCGCCGTTCTGGCGCGGCGAGGCGACCGGGCTCGCATCGAGCCGCCAGATGGTGTTCTCCGCCTTCCCGCGTTCCGGCCCGCCGCCGCGCTTTCGCGACTACGCCGACTTCGCCGAGGTCGTCGGGCAGCTCGAGCGCTCGGGCTGCATCGCCGACTACACGCATATCTGGTGGGACATCCGTCTGCACCCGCGGCTCGGCACGGTCGAGATCCGGATCTGCGACGCCGTCACGCGGGTCGAGGACGCCGTCGCGATCGCCGCCTACTGCCAGGCGCTCGTGAAACAGCTCTCCGAGCGCTACGACGCGGGCGAGGAGATCCCCTCGTACCACCGGATCCTCACGAGCGAGAACAAGTGGCTCGCGGCCCGCTACGGCCTCGAGGCGCCGGTGATGGACCTCGCGTCCGGGCGAAGGAACCGGATTCCCGTCTCGCGGCTCGTGCGGCGGACGCTCGCGGAGATCACGCCGCACGCGCGGGAGCTCGGATCCGAGCGCGAGCTCGAAGGCATCGACGCAATCCTGGCGCGTGGGTCGAGCGCCGACCGCCAGCTCCGGATCCACAACGCGAACCGCGACATGGTCGAGGTCGCACGCGACATCTCCGACGCGACGGAAGCGCTGCCGGCTCGCGCCATCGTGTGAGGCCGCCGAGCACAGCGGCCACACGAGGTCCGTGTCCGTGATCCGGATCACCTGGGAGCAGGCGCTGGCATGGCGGATGCGGCGGCACCTGCTCGATCCCGTCGGCGATCTCTCCGTCCCGCGGGTCGTCGGCCGCCTGTGCGGGGTTCAGACGCAGGTCGCCTCGTCGGCAGAGCTCGCCGTCCGCGTCCGGCGGACGAAGTCGCGCCCCGGCGAGGTCTCCCGCGCACTCGGGCAGGGGCGGCTCGTCAAGACGTGGGCGATGCGGGGGACGCTCCACCTCTTCCGCCCCGAGGACGCCGGCGCATACCTCGCACTCATCGCTGCCGGCCGCCCGTGGGAGCGGCCGAGCTGGCAGCGCTACTTCGGCATCGACTCGGACCACCTCGAGCTCCTCCGCCGCGTCGCGCGCGAGGCGCTCGCCGGCAACGTGCTGACGCGCGAGGAGCTGATCGAGGCGATCGTGGCGACGCGCGGGCTGCGGCACATCGGCGAGGAGCTCCGCTCCGGATGGGGCACGCTGCTCAAGCCGCTCGCGTGGCAGGGCGACGTCTGCTTCGGCCCGAGCCGGGGAACCCGCGTGACCTTCATGCGCCCCGAGGACGCGAGCTCGCGGTGGACAGGCCTCCCCGACCTGGCCGAGGCCGCGCGAACCGCGATCGTCTCGTACGTCGGCGCCTACGGGCCCACGACCGTCGAGGCCTTCGGCCACTGGCTCGCGGGCGGCTGGTTCGGAAAGCGCCGGGTGCGGGACTGGTTCGGCGCGCTCGGCGACCGACTGGTCGAGGTCGATGTCGACGGCGAGAGCGGGCATGTGCTGGCAGAGGACGTCGAGGAGCTGGTCTCGACCGCACCTACCTCTGCCGTGCGGCTGCTGCCGGGGTTCGACCAGTACGTCCTCGGCCCGGGGACCGGCGACGGCCACGTGACGCCGGGGGCGCGGCGCGGCGCGGTGAGCCGCCAGAGCGGCTGGATCTCGCCCGTCGTCGTCGCGGGCGGCGCCGTATGCGGCACATGGGAGCTCGACGGCGCTCGCGTGGCGGTCTCCTGGTTCCGCGAGAGCGGGCGAGCGCCGCGCCGCGCACTGCAGGCGGAGGTCACGCGGCTCTCGTCGATCCTCGATCGCGAGCTCGAGCACACGATCAGCGCGATCTGACGGCAGGACGAGTCACACTGCCGGACTCTGTCGGGCGCCGAACGAGAACAAGGCCCCGAAACGGGGCCTTGTCTCTCCGTGGGTCTGGGGGAGTCCGACCCGGGGGATCAGAAGATTGTGGGTGGCGATTCGGACGGTCGAGGCCCGCTCACCGACCCCGGGTGGCGACCCCCGCGGCGTACGGAATGTCAGACACCTTTCGATGAATCTCGGTCTGCACGGGTGCACCCCCCTCGGGAACCCTGAGCACGAGCAGGCGGAGTCTGACACCCCTTGACGTTTGAAGTCAAGTCGACTTGCGTGAGGATGGAAGATGCGCACGCGTCAACGGATACCCTTGGCCGACTCATGAGCTGGTACGACGAGCACGAGACGTCAGAAGGGCGCGACACCTTGTTCACGCTCCAACATGCGAACGAACCACTCCTCGTGCTCCGAGCGCTCTCGGCTCGGATCACGCAGCTCGACACTCTCATGTTCCAAGCAGTGGCGGACTGTCGACGGCAAGGGCACACCTGGAGCGAGGTCGCGCGGGCGCTTGGAGTGTCAAGACAAGCTGCACAAGCGCGCTTCGCCGAGACACGCGAGAAGGGCCTGCGGAAGGTTGGCGACTGATGCTGGGGCCAGGCGATTCCGTCCCGGACGTGCAGGTCTGGACGGCCGTCCGAGAGGAGGCTCGTCCTCTGAGGCAGGTACTCGGCGCCGGGCTCTCCTTGCTGTCCTTCTACCTCTGGGACTGGTCGCCGACCTGAACGAACGAAGTCCTGCTCCTGCGGGACAGGAGCGAGGATCTCGGCGCGGTCGGCGTGCGTCCGCTTGCGATCTCGCGCGACTCGCCGTGGTCGCACGAAGCCTGGGCGAGGACGCTCGGCGTCGAGAGCGTGCCGCTGCTGTCCGACTGGAACGGGGAGGCGACCCGAGCGTTCGGCATCGCATCCGAGCTGCTCGGGATGAGGGACGTCGCGCAGCGGGTCTCGTTCCTGATCGAGGACGGCGAGACGATCCGCCACGCGTGGGAGCTCGGGCGTGAGCTTCCCGACATCGACGACGTCATCGCGGTCGCACGCGCGCTCTGAGGATGGCTACATGCCCATCGCGTGGTACCCGGAGTCCACATAGAGCGTGGTCCCGGTCACGTTCCGCGCGTCCTCCGAGAGGAGGTAGGCGGCGGCCGCTCCGACGTCGTCCGCCTCGACGTGGCGATGGAGCGGGGCACGCTCCTCGACGATCGCCTCCATCGTCGTGAAGCCCGCGATGGAGCGGGCTGCAAGCGTGCGCACCGGCCCGGCGGAGACGGCGTTCATACGGATGCCCTTGAAGCCGAGGTCCCACGCGAGGTAGCGCACGGAAGCGTCGAGCGTCGCCTTCGCGACGCCCATGACGTTGTAGTGCGGCACCGCGCGCTCACCCCCGAGGTAGGTCATGGTCAGGATCGAGCCGCCGCCGCGCGCCTCCATGAGCGGCTCGGCTTCGCGCGCGCAGGCGACGAGCGAGTAGGCGCTGACGTCGACCGCGAGCCAGAAGCGATCCCGCGGGGTGTCCGTGAAGCGGCCCTCGAGATCCTCCGCGGCGGCGAAGGCGACCGAGTGGACGAGGATGTCCAGCCCGCCTCCGAACGTCCTCCCGACCTCGCCGAAGACGCGCGCCACGTCGTCGTCCGAGCGCACGTCGCACTCGATCACGAGCGGGCTCGAGACGCTGTCGGCGAGCTCGCGGACGCTCTTCTCGATCCGCTCGCCCTGGAACGTGAACGCGACCTGCGCTCCCTCGTCGGCGAGCCTGCGGGCGATCGCCCACGCGATCGAGCGGCGGTTCGCCACCCCGAGCACGAGCGCCTGCTTCCCCACGAACCTCCCGGCCACGCGGCGATCCTAAAGCACGGTGTCCGACGCACCGTGTCCGACACCACCCCACGGAGGAATGGGGGTTCGAGGAGCCTCGGTGTCGGACACCGGTAGGCTCGCGCCTCGATGGGCCAGGGAGCCAAGCGGGTCGCGGTCGTCACGGGCGCCTCGTCAGGGATCGGGGAGGCGACCGCACGCGAGCTTGCGCGCCGCGGTTGGCTGACGGTGGCCGTCGCCCGCCGCGCTGACCGGCTGGAAAAGCTCGCCGCGGAGATCGGTGGCGAGTGGGAGGCGTGCGACGTGATGGATCGCGACCAGGTCGACGCGGTCACGGCGCGCATCCTGGAGCGGCATCCCGAGATCGCCCTCCTCGTCAACAACGCGGGCGTGCCGGGCCGGGGGACGTTCGCATCCACCGAGCCGGAGACGATCGAACGCGTGTTGAGGACGAACTACCTCGGCGGCGTCTGGTGCACGCGCGCGTTCCTGCCCGGGTTGCGCGCGGCGGCGTCACACGGTGCGGCGCACGTCGTCAACGTCGTCTCCGTCTCGGGGACGATCGCGTTCGCCCCCGCCGGTCCGTACGCGGCCGCCAAGCACGCGCAGCTCGCGTTCTCGCGCTCGCTCGCCGCGACCCTGCGCGCGGAGGGGATCCGGGTGCACACGCTCCTGCCAGGATTCGTCGAGACCGAGGGGTTCACACCTCGCTCGAACCTCTCGAGCGGGCTCATGAGGCGCTTCGTGATCGACTCCGACGACGTCGCGAGGGCGCTCGTGAAGATGGTCGAGAAGGGGAAGCGAGAGGTCACGGTGCCGTGGTTCCCGTACCGCCTCGTCTCGATCTTCCAGGCGCTCTTCCCCGGCGTCATCGCCCGCCTCGTCGGGAGCTACGGCTACCGGCCCGGCACCCAGGACTGACCGGCTACGGCCCTGGCTTCCTGGCGACGTACCAGCCGATCTCGACCTCGTAGATCGCGCCCGGCGCGAGACCGCGGATGCGAACGCGGTCGTCTTCCGGGACGCCCGCCAGCTCGAGACGCTGCTCGAGGTCGACCTCCTCCTGCGACACCTCCGAGGTCACGAGGACGAGGTCGTTCGCGTCCAGGAAGCCGCGGACGTCGGCGTCCGAGAGGAGCCGCTGGTGGCTCGGATCGCGTAGCCGCTCGAAGCGGTCCTGCTCGAGGCTCCGAAGCGGGTCGATCGAGCCGAGCTGATCGGCGAGGAACACGCGGCCCCCCGGGCGCGTCACGCGCACGAGCTCCGAGACTGCGAGCTCCGGACGCCGCAGATGGTGGAGGAGGCGGAGACAGCCTGCGAGGTCGAAGCTCGCGTAGCCGAACGGGAGCGCGGTCGCCTCGCCCTCCTCGAAGCGGACGTTCTCGGGAGCGATCGCGCGGCCGGCCTCGAGGTAGTCGGCGCGGATGTCCACGCCGACGACCTCACCGACGTGGGGAGCGAAGGCGAACGCGAGCGCCCCCACACCGCAGCCGGAGTCGAGCGCGACCTCCGCGCCGGAAAAGGGACCGAGGAGCCGAACCACCCGCTCCTCGAGCGCGTCGGCACGCTCCTGCTGCAGCGCGAGCCTGAGGTCGACCGTCATGCGCCGACCTCGCTCGCGAGCGAGCGGGCGAGCGCGAGCGCGTCCTCGCGCGTCGTGATCGTGCCGGCTGCGCGCTCCTCGTCGATGGCCGCGAGGATACGCCCGATCGCCGGCCCCTCCTCGAGCCCGAGCTCGTCGCCGCGGACCAGGGGTTCGGCCGGCTCCGTCTCGCGGGCCTCCTCGACGGCGCCGGCGTAGTCCCATGCGCCCACGAACGCGAGTGCGTCGAGCGCCCACGGCTCGGTCTCCCGCCGGAAGCGGTGGATCGTCCGGGGGCCCGCGTCCTCGGGCGGCTCGGCGCGGAGAAGCACGCGCGCGTACCGGCGCAGGTCGTTCGAGATGGGCAGACGCTCGAGGCGGTCGCGGAAGACCGCCACCAGCCGGAAGTCCGGATCGTCGAGCGCACCGAGCCGATCGTCGATCGAGCCACCGAGCGGATCGAGGAGGCCGAGCTCGTCGAGGCGGCGATACCCGGGGGGCGAAAGACGGACGAGCTCGGCGAGGATCCGCTCGCCGGCGGGGCGCCCGGCGAGCGTCCGAGACTCCTGGACGAGCTCCTCCGTCCGCGCGTCCATGCGGAAGCCGAGCTCCTCCTCGAGGCGCACGGCGCGGAGCAGGCGCAGCGGGTCGTCGACGAACACCGAGTTCGACACCGCACGCACGACCTTCCGTTCGAGGTCGCCGCGCCCGTCGTACGGATCCGCCGGCTCTCCGCCGTCGAGCGGGTAGGCGATCGCGTTGAAGGTGAAGTCGCGGGTCGCGAGGTCGGCCGCGATCCCGTCGGGCAGCGGCGTGAAGTCGACGGTCTCCTCTCCTCCGCTCGCCACGCGCCACGCACCGTGCGCCTCCGAGAGCGGGAAGGCGGTGCCGCCGAACCGCTGCGCGTAGCGCCGTGCCGCGTCCCTGGGCTCCGCACACGCCACGTCGAGGTCGAGCACGGGCCGGCCGAGGAGCATGTCGCGGACGGCGCCGCCGACGATCCACGCGTCCTCGCCCTCCAGGATCTCGCGGACACGGCCGTCATCCATCCGTCGTCACCCTCCGCGCGCGGCCCGAGCGCGTGTTGAGGCCGGTCGCGATCTCGTACGCGATCGTGTCCGCGACCCGAGCGTGCTCTTCGATGAGGAGTCCGTCCCCGACGAGCGCGACCGGCGTTCCCGCAGCCACCGGGCCGGGAAGCTCGACGGCGAGCGCGTCCATCGAGATCGTTCCGACAACGCGTCGCCGGGAGCCCTCGACGAGCACCTCGGTGCCCGTCATGTCGCGCCTGAATCCGTCCGCGTACCCCACCGGGACGACCCCGATCCACGTCGGCCTCCCGGCCACGAAGCGGCGGCCGTACCCCGTGCTCTGGCCGGGCGCGAGCTGCTTCGACAGGGCGAGGTAGGAATCCCAGCGGAGCGCGGGCCGGAGACCGTGCTCGGCGGGGTCGGTCCCGAAGGGCGAGATCCCGTAGAGCGCGATCCCGCAGCGGACGGCGTCGAACCGCGACTCGGGATAGCCGAGCGTCGCCGCGCTGTTCGCGAGATGCCTCGTGAGCCCGGCGAGCTCGGCCGTCGCCTCGGCGAAGCGCTCGACCTGCGCCCGCGTGAACTCGGGATCGGACTCCGCCGAGGCGAGATGGCTCATCACGCCCACGACGTCGCGGGTCGGCGACGGGAGCTCGGACAGCCCCCAGCGGCCCATCCCGGTGTCGAGCTTCAGGTGGAGCGGAACTCCCTCGGGTATGCGCGTGCCCGCGACGACGAGCTCGAGGTGCGCCGCCCGCGCCTCGCCGATCTCGCGCTCCGAGACAGGCCCCATCACGAGGATGCGCGCATCGTGCAGGGCGGGCCTGAGCTGCAGCGCCTCCCGTAGGGTGGCGACGCAGAGCAGCGAAGCGCCCGCCTCGAGCGCCGCGCGAGAGACGTCGACCGCGCCGTGCCCGTACCCGTCGGCCTTGACGACCGCCCACACGTCGGCCCCGTCCGCGGCGCGCAGCAGGGCCTCGACGTTGTGTCGGATTGCGCCGAGATCGACGGTGAAACACGACCGCTCCACACGCGCATTCTCCGCCATGGCGGGGGCGCGACGCGGCTGTCGCCGCTTCCCTCGCTTACGGCTCGAGCGCCTCGGGGAGCAGGTCGAGGAGGTCGCCCGCGGCGAGCCCCGCCTGGTTCGGCGCGAGCGACGCCGCCGTGCCGTGCGCGACCGCCCCGGCCGCTGCCGCCAGCCGCGGTTCGACTCCCTTGGCGAGGAAGGACGCGATCACCCCGGTCAGGACGTCGCCCGTACCGGCCGTAGCAAGCGAGGGCGGGCCGAAGTCGGAGACGATGCACCCCTCGCCGGGCGCAGCGACGATCGTGTCGCCTCCCTTCAGGAGGACGACCGCGCCGAACCGCTCGGCGGCCTGCCGCGCCGCCTCGAGGCGATGGGCTTCGACCCAGCTCGAGTCCGTGTCGAGCAGACGGGCGAGCTCTCCCGCGTGCGGGGTGAGGACGGTCGGCGCCGACCGCTCGACGGGGCGCAAGCCGAAGAGCGCGTCCGCGTCGACGACGGCGGGAATCGCGACACGCTCGAGCACCTCGCGCACGAGCGCGCGACGCTTGGGCGTGCGGCCGAGCCCGGGCCCGATAGCGAGCGCACCCGCGCGCTCCGCCGCAGACGCGATCGTCTCGACGGCCCGGTCGTCGCGCCAGCCGATCTTGACCGGCTCCAGCGCGAGCGACTCGACCACGGGGAGCGAGCGCGCCGGAACCGCGAGCGTGACATAGCCCGCGTCGGCGCGGAGCGCCGCGAGTGCCGAGAGGCAAACCGCGCCGGTCATCCCGGGCTGCCCGCCGACGACGAGCACCGAGCCCGACGAGTACTTGGTGTCGCCCGGGCTCCGGCGCGGGACGAGGTCGAGGATGCGGGCAGTCGCACGACCATGCTCCGACGAGAGTTCCTCGAGGCCGATGTTCGCGACGACGACCTCGCCCGCCCGGAACCGGCCTGGAGCGACCGCCAGCCCGACCTTCCGCCCGTGGAAGGTCACGGTGAGGTCGGCGTCGACCACCGCACCCGCGATCTCCCCGGTCGACGCGTCGACACCCGAAGGGAGATCCACCGAGACCACCTTCGCGTCCGACGTGTTGATCCGCGCAATCCGCTCCGCGGCGTCGGGACGCGGCTCTCCGCGGAAGCCGGTGCCGAAGAGCGCGTCGACGACGACGTCGTATCCCGCCCCGAGGTCGTATGTCTCGTCGACCGAGTGGCCCTCCTCGCGCAACGCTGCGGCCGCGACCCGGCCGTCGCCCCCGTTCGAGCCGCCGCCACAAACGCAGGCGAAACGTCGTGCCGCCGGGAAGGCGAGCATCGCCTCACGCGCGACCGCCCGGCCCGCCCGCTGCATCAGCTCCGGGATCGTGTCCGGATAGCCGGGGTAACGCTCCTCTGCCTCGCGCATCTCGGCAGCGGTGTAGAGCGGCTCGAGCATTACCCAGGCGAGACGATGCAGACCGCGCTCGCCAGCTCGCGCGAGTGCGTCATCGAGAGGTCGATCGCCCCCGCGGCGACCTTCTCCGCGTACGCGGCGGTCCGACCCGAGAGGCGAACCCCCGGCTTCGGGCGCCCGACGATCTCGACCTCGCGCCAGGTGAAGCGCACCCCGCAGCCGAGCGCCTTGCCGACCGCCTCCTTGCCCGCGAACCGGGCGGCGTAGCTCTCCGCCGGGTCGTGCCGAGAGTCGCAGTACGCCTGCTCGTCCGCGGTGAAGCAGCGCTCGCGGAAGCGGGGCCGCTCGAGCGCGCGGCGGATGCGCTCGATCTCGATCGTGTCGATGCCGACTTTCATGGGCTCCAGCCGCCCGTGAGGTCCTCTTGCAAGAGCGCCGGGAAGTGGGCGAGGGAGGAGACGACGATGTCCGGGGAGGACGTGGCCGTCTCGAGCGCCTCCGGGCGGAACTTCCCGGTCCGGACGAGCGCGGTCTTCATTCCGAAGAGGTGGGCTCCGCGGACGTCGGCCTCGACGTCGTCGGTGACGAGCCAGGTCCGCTCGGGCTCTGCGTCGAGCGCGTCGAGGGCGGCGGCGAAGTAGGAGGGGCTCGGCTTCCCGAGGATCGTCGCCTCGACGCCGGTCGCGTACTCGAGCCCGGCGACGAACGCGCCGCCGTCGAGCATCGGCCCGCGGCTCGTCTGCCACCACTTGTTCTTGTGCAGGCAGTAGAAGGTTGCGCCCAGCTGGATCTCGGCGAACGCACGCGCCATGTTCATGTACGTGAAGACGTGGTTCGGCTCGAGCGTCTCGTCGCAACCGCCGATGAGGACCGCCTCGGCGTCGTGGCCGACGAGCTCGAGCCCGTCCAGGTCGGGGACGATTGCCGCCATCACGAGCGCGAGCACCCGCTTCCCCTCGAGCTCGCGGGCGGCGGTGCGAGGCGTCGTCTGCAGCTCCGGGTCGTCGAGCTCGAAGCCCATCTCGCGCAGCTCCTCGGCGAGGCCGGAGCGGGGTCGGGTCGAGTTGTTCGTGACGAAGCGGAGCGCGTGGCCCGCCGAGCGCAGCTCGGCGATGGCGTCGACGGCGCCCGGAATCGGCTCTCCCGAGACATGAAGGACGCCGTCGACGTCCAGCAGAATGGAGGCCATGGAGCGTGAGTCTATTCGGGCGCCGCTCGCGGCCTTCCGCGAATCCGACACTCGAGGATGAACGGGCCGGCGGTGCGGCCGGATCCCGCGCGCGGCAAGGACCTCTCGCAGCCGCGCTCCGGCACCGGGGAGCGCCTCAGCGCCTGCGCTCGAGGCAGAGCGCGGCGATGTCCATGCCGTAGATCGGCTGGTAGGTCTGGCAGCCCATCCGGGCCGAGAAGAAGTCGCGGCTCGTGTCGTTCTCGATCACGACCCAGGGGGAGGCGTCCTTCTCCAGGCCAAGGGCGAGCCTAGAGTAGGCGCGGTACCGCGCGGGGGGCGGGAGCCGTTGGGCGACCCTCAGGCGGCGGAGGAAAGCCGGGTTGTCGAAGTACGAGAAGAAGAAGTGCCCGGTCGGATCGTCGAGGACGTCCGCGGGATCCGGATAGTCCATGGCGAAGCCGACGGTGACAAGGTCGTACGGCTCGCCGGGACGGCTGATCCGGTTGTAGACGTCCCCGACCGGAAACTCCTTCACGTCGACCTCGATGCCGATGCGCGCAAGGTCGGCGCGGATGATCTGCGCGTTCTGCGGGCACGGCTGCCTGTTGCACGTGTACAGGACCGCGGCTCGGCGCTTCCCCCCGGCGAGCATCCTCGCCTTCCTCAGGTCCGGTCCGTCGAGGGGATAGACGTGCACGCCGGGATACCCGGGCGTGCCCGGCGGCAGGTACGCGTCGTTCGCGGTTCCGGCGGAGAACCCGAACCGCGTGGCGCGAGCCTCCTGCGCCACGATCGCGGGCCGGTCGATCGCGTAGTTGACCGCGCGGCGGAGCCTGACGTCGGAGAAGAGCGGGCGGCTCGTGTTCAGCGAGAGCATGCGAATCGAGAGCACCGGGTCGACGAAGTACTGCTGCCGCCGCCCCTCCTTCGCGGCGCCGCTTCCCGGCCCGAAGCGATGCAGCAGCCGTTGGTTCTCCGACGAGGGCACGCCGTCCGGGACGTAGTCGGCGCGGCCACGCTCGATCGCGGCCACCGCCCGCGCAGGCGCGACCCCGATCGTATAGTCGATCTCAGCGAGGTGGTGAGGGCGCGAGCCGCGGTAGTTCGGGTTGCGCTTCAGGACGATCCGTCGGCCGGGGACGTAGGAGGCGACGTAGTAGGGCCCGGCCGCCGGGATCGCGGGGACACCCTTCTGGTCGACGGGCGTGTTCGTCGGGACGGCGCAGAAGGCCGGCTGCGAGATCCGGGAGAGGAAGTCCGGCGCGGCGTGCGTCAACCGGATCGTGAGCGCGTTCCCGCGAACGAGGATCCCGGAGATGTGCCGAGCCCTCCCCGCTTCGAAGCCCGGCACTCCCATGATGTCTCCGAGCGTCTGCGCAAGGTACGTGTTCTTCATCCGCGGATCGAGCGTTCGCTCGATCGAGTGCTTGAACGTGCCGGCGGTGACCGGCTGGTTCGACGGCGGCGAGAAGCGGAAGCCGGGTCGGATGCGGAAGGTGTACTCGCGGCCTCCGGCCGACGGCATCGGCACCGACTGGGCGACCTCGGGGACGAGCTGCGAGCCCTCCGGAGAGGGCTGGTCCGGGTAGTTGAGGAGCTTCGCGCAGGTGGCGTAGAGGAGCTGGAACGCCTGCGTGTCGGCCGCCAGCGCGGGGTCGGTGGAGGAGATGTCCTCCCGCAGGTCTAAGCGGGCGACGCCAGGCCCGGACGCGACCGGCGCCTGCCGGGCGGCCACAGTCGCCCACGGCCGGCCGTCGACCAGCACGACTCCCTCCGGGGTGTTGCCGAGCCGAATCCTGCTCACCACCCTGCCGCTCTGCGGATCGACCCGCAGGAGCGAGTTCCGCACGGCGTCGGCGACCCAGACTGCGTCCTTGCCGGCGGCGATGCCTGTCGGATGGCCGCCGATGGAGTATCTCGCGGTCACGGCGCCCGACGCGGGGTCGAGCCGGGCGACCACGCCGTCGAGGGTGGCCACCCACACGCCGCCCGCCCCGACCGCGACGGCGCCCGGCCCGTGCCCGACGGGAGTCGTCGCCGTGACGACGTTCGTCGGGTCGATCCGCGAGACCGTGCCGTCGTCCGTGTTCGCGACCCAGACGGCGCCATCCCCGGCGGCGATCGCCGTGGGATTGCTGCCGACGTCGATGCTCGCCAGGGTGCGCCCGCTCCTCGGGTCGCGGCGGAGCACGACCCCCGCGGTGTGCGCGATCCACAGGTCTCCGAACCCCGTCGTCACTGCCGGCCAGACGTTCGGCCACGTCGAGGAGCCCGGAATGCGGCTCGGCTCCGCGGGCGAGTCGAACTCGGCGTCGACCCGTGTGAGCAGCCCGCTGCCATGGGTGCTGCCCGAGGCGACCCAGAGCTCGCGGCTGTCGGGTGCGAGCGCCGAGGGAGTCGCCTTCAAGGGGATCGTCCTGACGACGGCCATCGTCTTCGGATCGATCCGCGACACGCTCTGGTCGTCGACGTTGGCGACCCAGACGGTCTTCCCGGACGAGACGATCCCCACCGGTCGAGCGCCGACCGGGATCTGGTCGATCACGGCGTTTGAGCGCGGCTCGACGACCGCCACGCTGTTCGCGGCGACCACCCTGGGGGCGCTCGCGCCGCCGCGCCCGAGGGCGAGGACCGGAATCGAGACGGCAGCTGCGACCACGCCGGCGAGCGCGCCGACGAGCAACGTGCGACGGCGCCGAGTCGCGAGCGGGCCGGGTCGAGCGCGCGCAGCGAGCGCCGGGTCGTGGTCGAGGATGGCACGGTAGAGCTCCTGCAGCTCGGGCCCCGGCTCGAGCCCGAGCTCCTCGACCAAGCCGACGCGGCCCTCGCGGTACACCTTGAGGGCGTCTGCCTGCCGACCGGACCGGTAGAGCGCGAGCATCAGCTGCGCGCACAGGTGCTCTCGCAGGGGATTCCGCGCCACGAGCTGCTCGAGCTCCGCCACCACGTCGACGTGCCGGGCGAGCGCGAGCTGGGCGTCGATGCGAGCCTCGAGCGCCTGCAGTCGCCGCTCCTCGAGCCGTCCCGCCAGGTCCCGCGCAAAGTCGTCGTCGGCGAAGTCGGCCAGCGCGGGACCGCGCCAGAGGGCGAGCGCGGCCTCCAGCTTCGCAACGGCGAGCGCCGGCTCGGCGCCGCGTGCCTCCTCGACGAGCGTCTCGAACCGGTCGGCGTCGAGGAGGCCCGGAGCGATCCGCAGCGCGTATCCCGGCGGCCGGGTGACGATCGCATCCGGCCCGAGCACCTTCCGCAGCTGAGAGACGTGGCCCTGCAGCGCCTTCCGAGCCGTCTCCGGCGGACGCTCGCCCCAGAGCTCGTGGATCAGACGGTCAGTCGAGACGACCTCGCCCGCGTGCACGAGCAGGACGGCGAGCAGCCTCCGCTGCCGACCCGCACCGAGCGTGACCCGCCGACCTCCCGCCGCAACTTCGAGCGGGCCCAGGATCCCGTACTCGATCTCTGCCACGAGGGCGCGAACGTACCACTCGCGGCTCCGATCGCCTAGCGGGGCGGTCTCGACCGGATCGTTACCGCTTCCGCACCGGATCGTGGGCGGCCTGCGCGAGTGTCCGGCGGTATCCGGTCATGCGACGAAGGGGGTAGGAAATGAAGAGGCTCGTTCTCCTCGCTGCGGCCCTGGGCGCCCTCGGCCTCGCCGGCTCCACCGCGGCGGCACCGACCGCCCCGACCGGGGAACCCGGAGCCTGCAACATGGTGAATGCCGGCGCGCTGAACGGCATGGAGAACGCCGTCGAGCACGCCAACCAGAACGGATTCGACGGGATGGTCACGGCGATCGTCAGCTCGACGCAGGGGGAGTACGGCCAGCCCCCGGACTACTGCCCGTAGCAGGCGAGGGAGAGCCGAGCAGGAGCGATCGATGAAGCTGCCCTGGATCCTCGCGTCCCTCCTCGGGCTGGCCCTCTCGGCTGCCGCGTCGGGCACACCCCTGCGAGCGGCCGGCATGCTCCAGCTCGAGGCCCCGTTTCTCGGGAAGTACGCCCACGTCGCCTGCCCGGCCGGCACTCCGGCCTCGACGGCGTGCATCTCGATCTCCGCTGACGCCGCGGTGCCCGGGCTCGGGCAGGCGCGCGAGAGGTACACGCTCTTCTGGGACCAGAGCAACCCCGACTGCTGGCACTCGACGTGGACGCCCACGGTGATCACCGTCGCGGGCAAGGGCGAGCTCGACGCGTCCCTGCGCGACCCGAACGCGTGCGACGAGAAGGACGTCAGCGTCGAAACGACGACCGACTTCACGATCACCGGCGGATCCGGGGCCTACGCCGGAGCGACCGGGGGCGGGACGATCAGGAGCCGCGCAAGCGAGACCGGGTTCACCGGGGACACCTGGAGCGGCTCGCTGGAGGTCGCGGGCGCCGAGTTCGACACGGCTCCGCCCGTGATCAGCGGCGCCGTCTCGAGGGTGATACGGGCGAGGCGCGGCGTGCGCCGCGTCCGTGTCACCTACGCCGTGCAGGCGCAGGACGCGGTCGACGGAGCGGTCGCCGTCACCTGCTACCCGCGCTCGGGCAGCCGCTTTCCGACCGGGAGGACGATCGTCACCTGCTCGGCCACGGACTCGAGCGCGAACACGGCACGGGCGAAGTTCAGGGTCACGGTGCGGCGGGGAGGCGGCTGACCGCTTCTCGCGCGACCGAAGCCCTCGGGCGCTCGCCTCGGCGGCCGCGGGCCGCCACCGGGTCGTCGCGCCGCTGCGACTGCCGAGCGGATTCTCATTCCGCCCGCTCGGCATTCGGTGCAATCCGACATCCGTGGCGACCGGGCAAGATGGCGCGATGGACGACCGCACCATGATCAGGGTCACCCGGTCCGTCGTCCTCCCCCTGTCCGCGATCGAGCTGCGGGTCTCGCGCTCGAGCGGCCCGGGAGGGCAGCACGCGCAGAAGACCTCGACGCGGGTCGAGGCGGTCCTCGACGTCGAGGCCTCGAAGGCGCTCTCCGAGGCACAGAAGCGCCGCGTCGTCGCGCGCGCCGGGCCGACCCTGCGCGCCGTCGCCCAGGACGAGCGCAGCCAGCTCCGCAACCGCGAGCTCGCGATCGAGCGTCTCGTCGAGAAGCTCCGGGCCGCCCTCGCGGTGCCGCGGCGACGGGTGCCGACCACACCCGGGCGGCAGGTGCGCGAGCGGCGCCTCGAGGACAAGCGCCGGAGGGCGAAGACGAAGGCGCTCCGCCGCGCCCCGGACGCGGACTAGACTCGCCGCGATGGACGCGCTGCAGTTCGCGACGCTGCTCGGCGAGCTGCCCCGCGAGCGCACTCGACTCCTCGACAACCTCGGCCGCATCAGACGGGAGGTCGGCCCGATCACGCCGGAGCTCTCGGATGCGCTCGCCGACCACATGAATCTCCGCCGCGGCGACATCCACGAGGTCGTCTCCTTCTACTCGTTCCTGCAGGTGGCGACGGATGCCGTGCGCGTCTGCACCGGTCCGGTGTGCGACTGCTACGGCGCCCGCGACCTACTCGAGCGGAATCCCGGCGCGATCGAGGTCGCCTGCCTCGGGCACTGCGATCTCGCGCCGGTCCTGACGCGCGGGGACGAGATCGTCCCGGCCGTCACGCACGCGACGAACGAGGGGCCGGTGCTCGGGCTCGGGACGCCGGACGAGACGCTCGCCGGGTACGAGGCACGCGGCGGGCTCTCGCTCCTCCGAGACCTGCCGCCGGCGGAGCGGATCGTCGAAGAGCTGAAGGCATCGGGGATCACCGGCTACGGCGGCGCTGGGTTTCCGACCGGGATCAAGTGGGAGGCGGTCGTGCGCGAGCCAGGCCCGCGCTACGTCGTCGTGAACGCCGACGAGGGCGAGCCGGGGACGATCAAGGACCGCTACATCCTCGAGCTGCGGCCGCACCTGTTCGTCGAGGCAACCCTGATCGCGATGCGCTTCGCGGAGGCGACCGAGGGCTACGTGTACCTGCGCGAGGAGTACGCGACAGCGCGGTCGCGGGTGCAGGCGGCGATCGACGAGTTCCGCGCAGCGGGACTTCTCGAGGGACGCTCGCTCGAGCTCGTCATCGGCGCGGGCGCGTACATCGCCGGCGAGGAGACGGCGATGCTCGAGTCGATGGAGGGCCGCCGCGCGATGCCGCGCCTCCGCCCGCCGTTTCCCGCGCAGGTCGGCTACCTCGGCCGGCCGACGCTGATCGACAACGTCGAGACGCTCGCGCACATCCCGGCGATGCTGCGGAACGGCGGCTCGTGGTGGGCCGCACTCGGGACCCGCGACGCAGCAGGCACGCGGCTCTGGTCGGTCTCGGGCGCGGTGAAGAAACCCGGGTGCTACGAGGCCCCGAACGGCATCACGACCCGCGAGCTCGTGGAGGAGCACGCGGGCGGCTTCGACGGCGAGGTGGGTGCCGTCGTCCCCGGAGGCGCCGCCAGTGGGATCCTTCCGCCCTCCGCACTCGACGCGCCGCTCACCCGGGACGGGCTCCGCGAGTACGGAGCCGGGCCGGGCTCGGCCGCGGTGCAGGTTTTTCCCGCCTCGTACTCGCCGCTCCGTCTGCTCGGCGAGACGATGCGCTTCTTCGCCGAGGAGTCGTGCCAGAAGTGCACGCCTTGCCGGATCGGCAACCGGGCGCTGCATCACGTCTGCGAGGAGCTGGAGCACGGCCGGGCGCCGATGACGCGCGAGAAGGTCGACGAGTGGCTCGTCGCGATGGAGAAGACCTCGATCTGCGGCCTCGGGCAGGCGGCTCCGTTCCCGGTACGGAACGCGATGCGCTGGTGGCCCGAGCTCTTCGCACCACTCGAGGGCGCTGCGCCTCGCTGAGCCTCAAACCCCGGTGTCAGACACCGGCGAAGGCGTCGACGAGATCGGCGTAACGCGACATGGCCTCGCCGGCGTCGTCCCCAAAGTACGAGAGCAGGAGTCCAACGTCGAGAAACGGCGGGGCCGGGGCGAGCCCGACCGTCGCCCGAAAGCTGCTCCACGGCCATTCCTGAGGGGTGCGACAGAGGCCACTCTCGACGGGATTCCTGACCACATATCTCAAGGTCGCGAACAGCTGGGCGTCGTACGTCTGCTCAACGCACCCGAAGCGATTCTTGAAGAGGTGCGCATCTCTGTCGTACCGACGGTTGAAACGCAGCGCATAGCGGCCGTTGAGCGCTCTGAGTGGCTCGGATACCCGACCGTCGGCTGTCTCGAGAACCAGGTGGTAGTGATTCGGCATGAGGCAATAGCCGAGACACCTGAGGCCGTGGTTATGGACGGCGGCGTCCAGACACTCGAGGAAGTCGAGTCGATCCGTGTCGTAGATGAAGATCGCTTGCCGGTTGCTCCCGCGCGAGAAGACGTGGTAGACGCCGCCTGGTGCGAACTCTCGTCGCTTCCGACCCATCGACGATCCACCGTAGCGTCCCGTTCCGCAGCCGACTCTCACCGTGGAAAGACTTCATTGCTTCTGTGACCTTCTTCACTTGACAGGCCTCGGTGTCTGACACCGAAGGAGAAGTACGATGACCGCCGTGGTCGAGTTCACCCTCGACGGCAAAGCGGTCAGCGCGCCTGAGGGCGAGCTCCTCGTCCACGCCGCCGCGCGTCACGGGACGTTCATCCCGACCCTCTGCCACGACGACCAGCTCGACCCCTACGGCGGCTGCCGCATGTGCGTCGTCGAGGTCGAAGGCGCTCCCAGACCGCTGCCCGCCTGCGCGACGCGCGTGACCGAGGGCATGTCCGTGTCGACGAACGGGCCGATGACGGACTACCGCCGGACGCTGACCGAGATGCTCCTCTCCGAGCACCTGAACGCGTCGCCCGGCGGCCGGCCGAACGAGCTCCTCGACCTCGCGAACGAGCTGGGCGCGCAGACGCCGCTGACGCTCCCCGACGCGAAGCGCGCCGAGTACGACGACCGCAACAAGCTCATGGGCTACGACCCCGACGCCTGCATCCTCTGCAACCGCTGCGTCCGGTACACGCAGGAGGTCATGCAGTGCTCCGCACTCTCGCTCGAGGGCCGCGGCGGGGACGCGCGGATCGTCCCCACGTGGGGGCTCTCCTGGCTCGATACCGAGTGCGAGCTCTGCGGCGGCTGCCTCTCGGTCTGTCCGACGGGCGCGATCTACGAGAAGTTCGAGGAGGGGACGAAACAGCCGGAGCGCGCACTCGAGCAGGTGCGGACGACGTGCACCTTCTGTGGCGTCGGCTGCCAGATCGACCTCAACCTCGATCCCGAGACGAAGCACATCGTCAAGGTCACGTCGAAGCCCGAGTACCTCCCGAACGAGGGGAACCTCTGCGTGAAGGGACGCTTCGCGTTCAACTTCGTGCATCACCCGGACCGGCTCACGCAGCCGCTCGTCCGCGGCGAGAGCGGCGAGCTCGAGCCGACGACGTGGGAGCACGCTCTCGACTTCGCTGCCACGGGCCTGAAGGGGGTGATCGAGCGCCACGGCCCCCAGACGGTCGGCGTCCTCGCGTCGGCGCGGCTCACGAACGAGGAGAACTACCTCATCCAGAAGCTCGCGCGGACGGGGATCGGGACGAACTCGGTCCACTCCTGCGAAGCGACCTGACACGCTCCCACTCTTTACGGCCTGGTCAGGTCGTTGGGCAGAGGAGCAAGTAGCAACTCGATCCCGGAGATCGAGAACGCCCGCTTTCTCTTCGTCATCGGGTCGAACACGACCGAGGCGCATCCCGTCCTCGCCCTCCGGATCAAGAAGGCGGTGCGGAAGGGCGCGACGCTCGTCGTCGCCGACCCGCGGAAGATCTGGCTGACGAAGCTCGCGAAGCGCCACCTCCAGCTTCGCCCCGGGACGGACGTCTGGCTCCTGAACGCGATGATGAACACGATCCTCTCGGAGGGCCTGCAGGACGAGGACTACATCCGCGCGCACACCGAGGACTTCGACGCCGTCCGCGAGGTCGTCTCCCGCTACACGCCCGAGGATGCCGAGAAGGTCGCCGGCGTCCCCGCCGAGGACATCCGCTCGACCGCCCGCGAGTACGCGAGCGAGCGCCAAGCGGCGGTCTTCTACACGCTCGGGATCACCGAGCACGCATGCGGTGTCGACAACATCTGGTCGCTCTCGAACCTCGTGCTCATGACCGGCCACCTGGGCTACGAGTCGACCGGGTTGAACGCGCTCCGCGGGCAGAACAACGTCCAGGGCCTGAACGACTCGGGCGCGAACCCCGCC